>CAKZMG010000025.1 GCA_937128235.1 uncultured Verrucomicrobiales bacterium | reverse complement strand
CCCTGCACATACAGCTGCGTAGTGAGAAGATGTTTCCCCTTATGGCTCACCTTCACATGGATATGCGGAGTCCGCCCTGGATAGGCGACTGGCTTGATCGTGCGGAAGTAATACTCCCCCTTCACATTCGTAGAAAACCTACCATATCCTTGGAAATTTTTATCTCGCTTCGCATTCCGAGGATCACCCGTATGAATATAAGCACCCTTACTATCCACCTGCCAAATCTCCACCAACGCATTCCGCAGCGGATTCCCCTTCACATCCGTCACCTTCCCGTGCAGATGCGTCACCTCGCCCACCCCAGGCGTGATCTTATCACTCAGAATCAGCAAATCATTATCCGTATCCAACGGCATCACATTGGGATAAAATGGTCCCTCAGTCTGCCGAGGAGTCAGCTCCAACAACTCCGCAAACAACCCCGGAGCCGTGAACAACAACGCACCACCCACCACCGACCTAGCCAGAAACTCCCGCCTAGAAATAGGAGTAGGAATAAATCCACCATCCGTAATTATTTTCTCATCCATAATAAGACACACTAAAGCACGAACACAGATCCCACAAGTTCAGAATGATTCCGGCTAAGTAATCATTTATTATCACGCGTAGGAACAGGCTTCACTTTCATGCCTTTGATCATTCCATTCATGGAATCATTTAAGAAAAACATATTGCCATCGGCCGCTCTCACCAGAGTATCCGCCTCTTTCACCTCACCAAGAATGTAATGAGCACGAACCAATGCGAGCTTGCAACTGCTAGCTCCTATAAATGCGCCTCAGGCACCACTCCCGTCTAACTCTGAGTAAACTATTTTCAAAGTATCCCTAAGCTCTTCATAAGTCTTACACTCAGGCAACTTTCTAGCCGCCACACTCCCTCCTAAAAACGGAGAAACCTTACCTCTAAAATCCCACTCAGACTTACTATCCACAGGAATCACATGCCCATCCACTTTCTCCTTCTTTTGCTCCGCTGCCGCAGTAGTAAAAGTGAAACAACAAACAAAAAAAATCATCCATATTTTCAAAACCAATAAGCTACC
Source organism: uncultured Verrucomicrobiales bacterium (assembly GCA_937128235.1). Lineage (GTDB taxonomy): Bacteria > Verrucomicrobiota > Verrucomicrobiia > Verrucomicrobiales > Akkermansiaceae > Rubritalea. Next base: position 2,513 of record CAKZMG010000025.1, on the reverse strand, counting down.
ACATCTCACACACCATGACAGTAAAGAGTTTGTAAAACTACTCCCCCAAGAATAACCGCATATAATCCTCAAAGTAATACAACCTATTCCTCTTATACCCAGTCACCTCTTTCAACACCCCAATGCTTACAAAGTCTTGGAGTAACTTATTTGAAGTCGCGGAGGTCACGCCCAGCAGTTTATTCACATCCATCACATCTACATAAGGTTGAAGATAAAGATGATGCAATAGCTCACTCGCCTTATCCGCTTTCCTCCCTAATGTTAGACATTTCTGCTGTAAACTCTCCTTTAAATCCATGATTTTCCTAAATGTTTCCACTGCACTTCTCGCAGTATCGATAATCGCATTGAGGAAAAAACACACCCATTGTATGAGGTTATTCTGAGTCCTAACAGTCATCAGGCTATCGTAATATGAGCTACGGTTTTTCTCAAGAAACGCAGACACATAGAGACAAGGTTTCGTTAATAGTTGCTTATCCATCAGGTAAAGAGTGATGAGCAGCCTCCCTATCCTACCATTTCCATCTAAATACGGATGAATTGTCTCAAACTGGTAATGACTAATCGCTATCCTAATCAAATGAGGAACCGTCAAATGGTCATTATGCCAAAAACCCTCTAAATCACTCAATAAATCTGCCACATCATCATGATGAGGCGGAATAAAAGTCGCATCACTAAGACCAGATCCCCCTATCCAATTCTGGCTTCTTCTTCGCTCACCTGGAGTCTTCTGCTCACCTCTGACACCCGCGATCAGCCTCTTGTGAGTTTCATTTAGGGTCCGTACCGAGAGCGGAACCTTCTCTAAACTCTCCAGTGCTACATCCATCGCCTTTAGGTAATTCTGTACCTCCTCCCAGTCATCCCTCTGCTCAGGAGCCACCTGATCTTTAGGCTTAGCAGCAGTCTCCATATGCGTTTGCGTCCCCTCTATCCTACTAGACGAGTTAGCCTCCTTCAGCGCATGCATTCGAATATAAGTATCCACATCTGGCAGAATCTTGCTGTAAGCATTCAACTCACCCAGCCAGCGATTCGCTTCAGACAGTAGTTTATCTACCTGAGAATCCTCCCATATCCAGACATGATTCACTCCCGTTGGCTGAAAACTCTTATACTGAAATTGCTCTTTATGCTCTCCAGACTTAAACTCTTCTAATCTCATGAATCCCAATTTAAAATATTTATAATTTAATTTCAACCCCTAAACTATATTATAAATATCCATAATTTAGTTTTGTGCCCTAAATTACATTATAAATTCCCATGATTGAAGTTTCACCCATTAAATAACACCAAGTGCATCCACTTAGGGACAATTTGTCACTTCTGAAATGTTTTTCATTTTTTCTATGAATACTTCCCACAGAAATCTGTGTAAAATCAGCGGAAATCAGCGGTCAAATGATAGCATTTTCCATAGCCAGGTGTCCCTAATAAATGCACACACCTAAATTCCTTTACTCCACCCCGTCCCGTACCTAACTTCTAACTAGATATGTCCGACTCAGAGAAATCAGAAAATTCCACCTTCCCAAAATTCACCAACCTCACCCTGCGTGATGGTCAGCAGTCCACGCTTGCTCAGGAGGACTGGGTGTTCGATCCGGCTGATCTTTCTAAAGTCATCGCCGCATCCTATAAGGCGGGCTTCACGGGTGCGGAGATTGCCGGTGGGCAGAGTTTCCAAATAGCCATCACCTCTGGCTACAACCCATTCACCATTCTCAATGCCATCAGCCATGCGATGGAATATGGTGGCGGCGATCTGCGTAGCGAGTTCCAGCTGCAGATGCTCTTCCGTGGTGCCAATGCGCTCGGATTTAGGCACTATGATAAAGACCTGATCGAGATGACGCTCAAGGAATTTATCAAATGTGGGATCGACAAAATCCGCTTCTTCGATGCCCTCAATGACATCGATAACCTCAAGCTCCCCGCCAGCATCAAATCCCGCCAAGGCATCACCCTCGAAGGCGCACTCTGCTTCACTCACTACGCAGATTTCCCAGCCAGATACTCAGATGCCTACTACGTGAGCTACGCGGAGGCGCTCATCGCTGAAGGCTACACCGCCATCGCCATCAAGGACATGTCAGGGCAGCTCACCGCGGAACGCGTATCCACACTCGTCCCCGCGCTGTTAGAAAAACTTACCTCTAGTGATACTAAAAGTGACACCAAAATCCCGCTCACCCTCCACATCCACTCCACCCACGGTGCGAACTCACTAGGAGCCATCCAGGAGGCGATGAAACATGGCGTCCAGACCATCGAGACCACTGAGGGACCACTCGCTGGCGGCTCCGCTCATCACTCGCTGGCTAAAATTTCTGCAGGACAAACGGATAGCTGTGAGGACTACCAAGAGCTTCAAAAAACCATCACCAAGATCTGGTCCACAGACATCGACAGAAAGGACCAGCACATCCCAGATGACCAGAAAGAGCAGCTCTGTGCGGCAGGAGTCCCAGGCGGAGCCATGCCATTCGTCATCAGAGATC
>CAKZMG010000024.1 GCA_937128235.1 uncultured Verrucomicrobiales bacterium | reverse complement strand
TGTCTAAGCAAAGTACAAACTAACACACCTCCCCAGAATCTCTAGTTAAATCACCGGATTATTTCCAATCTCTCCCGTAAGCTCTCCCTCATTTTCTCTACCACTCTGTACTCCAGCACGCTCACTCCCAAATGCTCCTCCTTCATTGAAAATGACTCATCCTCCGCCACATACTTGAACTCCTGCGCATGGTAATAAAAACTCAACCCTACCATCAGAATAAGAGCCGCCGCATACAGAGAAAGTAACCCTCTGCATAGCGTCAACTTAACAAGCTTTTCAGACTTGAAAAAACACTGCCCGATAGAAACTCCCACCCATGCTAGTAATGAAATAGAAAGTAACATCAGAGAAACCACCCAAGGTAACATTTCCTCTTTAGAATCTGAGAAACCTACCAGAATCATCGCAACAAAAGCTGTACAAGGAATAAACCAACGATACCAAGCACACGACTTCACTATCTCAGGTAAACTCTTTGATAATCTCCACCGCAACAACACGGAACTCAATGAAAACACAGTGAGTAACATCCCACAAAACTGCAGCAACACCAACAACCCCGCCACACTTCCAACGCTCCACTCTCTCACACCCAGCCCAGTCTGCTCATTGATAAGCACATAGCCCACCACAGGAAACACCACCCCACCCAAAACCACTAACACACCATCGAGCCAACTCAATGAACCCAAAACCTGATTACTCATCACCCGCATTTCCTTAGACTTATTCCCATAATAAATCCACATCCCAAGACAAAACACACCAATCAAAACAAAACTCAACGTCACCAAAATCCGCCCTAACAAAGCATGCTCAACTAGCCTCCCTGGTGCTGGATCTATATTTACCTCCAGCTGCACATTCGATGGCAAATGACTCAACATTGGAGCATAAGATAGCTCATTTAAATAACTCTCTTCAGAGAACTCCGTCCTGTTTTTCCACTCATCCCTTCTTAATTTACGTACGTTTTTTTGCGCTTCCCTCTCACGATACAACATATCTGAAAACTCAGTGATCTTCTCCACTTCTCCGTCCATCCCCACCCGATCTGCCGCCGCCTGCATATTTGCTAACACACTCTTCAGTGCAGCTTTCATCACCAGCAGATCTATCAACACACCATCATTTTCTAACATTTTATCCAGCAATTTCAGATATTCACCCTTCCAAAAAAGAACCTCCTCTTCAGTCCCATCTTTTGACAGCTCATAAAACTTAGCGTCCAAGATAGTCGTCACATTGAGCATGTTCATAGAATAAAAACGTACCTCATGCATAGTACGAAAACTCGCAAATCTGCCCAAGTAATCTTGCGGATGATTTTCTCTCGCCTCACTTAGCTTTTCTAATCTCACCTCTAACGAATGATCCACTATCTTTCCATATTTCCCAGCCTCAACAATATAATTTAAAGCCTTCTTATAACGCTCGTTATCCAACACCTCATACTCCGTTGTTCGTTTAAACCTCTCTTCATCACTTAAGCCACTACTACTAGCATACTGCTTTTTTACTATCTCTCTATCATCCTTCCCCGCTGCTAAATAAAGATACAGCGCATTCTCTGGGTCCACCTCATCAGCCAGCTTCAGCATCTCCTCTATACCCAGTTCATCACTATCCAGATTAGTCAGCACATACTGCATAAAATAACCTTTATGAGTGGGCTCAGTCTTAAATTTTAACTCAGCCTCATTCTCAAACGTATCCTCGTCAAAAAACATACTCATCGGATTCATCATCGTCTCCACCAGCTTAGCTCGCGTGCCCCAATAATCTACAATCGCTCCCACCATCACCACCACAGCTACCACCGTCAGCACAACTAGCACCACCCGCCACCAAGGATACTTCTTCGCTGGATAAGCGCTCAGTATTTCCGCCAGCTCCTCATCTGACTTCTCTTCATTTACCCTTCGAACAAACTCACCATCTGCGTTATACATATCCTCATTCTAGGAAACTCACCACCACTGTCACTCCCTAAAATAACGAAGAAATCATCCGCACTAGGATCGCTACCAGAAACGTCCCGAATAACGACAACCCTTAACATTTAGCATCTAGCATTTAACATGTAGTCATTTACCAGCAAGACATCTAAAATAAGCCCTCAAGCATAAGACCTATAAGACACATAAGAGCTATACCGTTAACCTCAACCATTGACCCCATCACTTTCCCGCCCTATCATCCCCCCATGAATCAAGAAGAAATAGCAGCCATGCGGGAAGAATACGGTAGCCGAGAGCTCCACAGCGCAGACATGGCAACAGACCCCATCGTCCAGTTTGAGCAGTGGTTTAACGATGCCCGCAACGCGCAGCTCCATGAGCCAAACGCCTTCACCCTCTCCACCGTCGGGCTCGATGGCTACCCAGAATCCCGCACCGTTCTCATGAAATTCTTTGATGCCAGCGGCTTCGTCTTCTACACCAACTACGGCAGCGCAAAGGCAAAGGAAATAGCCGCCACCCCAAAAGCCGCCATCCTCTTCCCCTGGCTCCCACTAGAGCGCCAAGTCAGAATCACCGGCAGCGTAGAAAAAGTCAGCAGCCTAGAATCTCTCAAGTACTTCGCATCCCGCCCCCGCGAGAGCCAGATCGGAGCCTGGGTCTCAGACCAATCCAGCGTCATAGACTCCCGCGCCCTGCTGCTAAACAAAATGGCAGAACTCAAAGCAAAATTCAAAGGTGGAGACATCCCGCTCCCCAGCTTCTGGGGCGGCTACCGCATCATCCCCCAGCGCATCGAGTTTTGGCAAGGCGGCAAAGGACGCGTCCATGACCGCTTCCGCTACACCAAAGATAACAAAGATACCAAAGATGAAACCCCATCTAACAACTGGCTACTAGAACGCCTCGCTCCCTAATCCGAAACTACTCCTTAGTCCAGATCCGCATGTTCAAATTCAGCGTTTCCACGATCCTGAAATAATGCTGCATCTGGCTCGCCAGCCTCCTGATCTGATCTCTAGAAACCGCACTAACAGCAATATCTGCCTCAAACCAATCTTTCTCCTTAGGAGCCGTGATGCAGATGCTAGACTTCTGAAATGAAACGATGATTCCGCTACCCAGCGAACTCCTCAGAGCCAACAACCGCTCCTGCATATCAGGTGTCAGAATATACATCGCACCCGTAGCATCACCAGCATTCACCCGGAAATGTTTCTCAAACTCCGGACTCTCCATCTTCACCAAGCTATTATTTAATCCCTGAATCTTCTGCCCTATCCAGCCAAAAAATCCATCCCTCTCATTATCAGGTCTCACCGTCACCCAAGTCTGGAAATGCTTATGAAAATCGGCCACCAGCAGCACCCCTTGGAAAATAGTGTGCCACGTCGTTGATTTCCTACCCTTACTATCAGTAGAAGTCGTCTTATACTCCGCATGCAGCTCACCGAAAAATAACTTAGTCGCCCCAATATTTCCCTCAAATAAATCCTCAGTCGCATAGCGATCAATACCCGTCGTATAGTGACCACAGCTCTTAAAAAGATCCTCAGAAATCCCCTTATATGGATGAAATTCCATCTCAGGCTGCAACACCTTCGCTATCCCCGCCACCAGTCTCGTCTTATAGGCATACCTAAATTTTCTCACCGAATCACCACAGATAGAATGATACGTGAAATAGCAAATTGCACCACCCACTATGACCGAGAAAAAGAGCACAAATACGCTCTTAGCCACAACCGTAAGCAATAACCCTAAAGCCCCAGCGATAACACCAATAATCACACAAATACTCATCGCCCGCTTCTGATCAGCCAGAGCCTGGACGCGGATCTTCTCCACCTGATCCAACACCCCAGAAAGCCTATCTATCACACTATCTTCAAATGCGGACATTTTCCCTTTCTGTTAGATCGATGTCGAAAAAATCCATAGTCGTAAATCCATGTTTACTCGCTATGATGCTAGACGGAAATGTCTCTATCCCATTATTAAATTTTAAAACCGAAGCATTATAAGCCCTCCTAGAAGCAGAGATTTGAGACTCTATTTCAGTCAGATTTCTCTGTAGCCACAGAAACTGTTTATCCGCTTTTAACTCCGGATAGTTCTCAGCCAAAGCCATAATCTTAGGCGTCTCCATAGCGATCACCTTCTCACTACCCATTCTCAAATGTCCATCATCTCGCGCCTCCATCGCCACCTTCCTAGCCTCTATCACTCTGGTAAAAACCTTCTTTTCATGAGCCGCATACCCCTTCACCACCTCCACTAATCTAGGGATCAGATCCCAGCGTTTTTTCAACTGCACATCTATCCCACTAAACGCCCGCCTAGCAGAATTACGCTTAGAGATCAGCCCATTATAAACCGCCATGTAGTAGATCAAAACCACTACCACCATCCCGATCAAAACTATTAATATTCCTTGCACACTAGAGGTGTAAACAATCATTCACAAATTGACCATTATAATGATAGAAGAAGTTTATAGCACAAGACTTCCTCTCCTGGCTCCCACTAGAGCGTCTCGCTCCATGATCAGCTCCGGGGCTGCTTTGGAAAAAGATCGCCTAGCGTGATCTATCGTGATTTAAACTTTCTGAAATTTTCTTAACATCGAGGTATAGAAAAACAATGCTATGCCCGACCCAAGTAGAACTGCTTCTAAACTAACTGGAAGGATATAAGCTTTACGCCCTAACTGTAGAATATCTAGACTCTTTACCGCTTGATGGCTGATTACATTTTTTCCCGCAAACTGCGGCAAAGGCACGGCCTGTCATCCCACTCCAAAATGATACTGCTCTCTCACCTTCACAATTCCTACCATTCCACGATTGTAAACACCTGAAACTCGGAGATCGTAATGTGTGCCTGTATGTTTGAACTTAGGACTGACAATCGCATAAGAACATAGTGCTAAAGCAATCAGACACAGCACAATGCCAGTCCGCTTAAATAAAATTTCGATTTTGCTCAGCTTATACCTCTTCATTTATTCCCTTCATGCTTGTCTCTTTACTTAAAATGCTGACACTCGTTTCATGCAGGATATCCAAACATTATTAGAGCAATCTATCGAGGACTTTTCTATTTCCAGAAGTGAGCGCAAGGAACTCAAGGTCGCGCTGGCTCAGATCTCTGGTCAGACTGCCGAGCAGGCTAAGGCTCGGCAGCTCGCATTCCGCATGGCGACAAAGGTCATCTCAGAGATAGGTGAACTGGCTGCTATGGAATGGCTCGAAGGAGTGATCAAGCTGATCTATGCGAATGAAAATAAAATTTCGTCTAGTGCTTATTTCAGCCCTGGCGAGGACTGCCTGCACCGCATCCGTAGATTTATCAGTGAGGCTCAGCACTCGCTTGATGTCTGTGTTTTTACCATCACGGATAACCGCATCGTAGAGAAGATCATTGAGGCTCACCAGCGCGGCATCAAGATCCGCATCATTTCAGACGATGACAAATCAGAGGACTTAGGCTCCGATATGGAGCACCTAAAGAAGTCTGGCATCAGCTGCGTTTATGACGCCACGCCCGCGCACATGCATCATAAATTTGCCATCGCAGACGGTCACACCCTCCTCAATGGCAGCTTCAACTGGACCCGCTCCGCCACCACTGCTAATAGCGAGAACATCCTCGTAACTAATAACCCCAAGTTAGTCACGAAATACGTTGCTGCATTTGATAAGCTGTGGGAATCTCTCAATATTTAGTAATACTGGCGCGTGTGTTACGGTGAAGATAAGTTCAGATCAGTTTTGATGCGGACAAACTGTTTCACCTCAGCCACATTCGTATTCACTGTCTCACAGGTGACTCTCTGAAAATCTGTCCCTAGGTTAGGGTGCGCGATACTAGCTATTTCATTAGTAGGTAAATTCCAGTTCGCGATGTCATTTGAGGCTTCCACTGTGTAGGTAATGTCGTGTGATCCTGTGACTCTCCTGTTATAAGATACTTCTAACTTCTTGGTTGTATCATTGAAATGAACCTCAGGGTGCATGATAGACGCATCCGAGACATGCGGATTCCCACCCAGAGCATATTCTTGGCTGAGTTTATACCCATCCCCATCTGCATCACTAGTCCAGGCTGGCGGGTTATTTCCAAAATACCGATACAGCCATGCCGCCGCTGACTCATTCTCTGCCATGAACAGCGCGTTTATCTCAGCTCCTGTTTTAGCAGAATTATAGATCCGCACCTCATCAATGTCTCCTTTGAAGTTATAGACACTAGAGTGAGCAGCTCCCCCGATCTGCGCATTGCTTGCGGAGGTGTTCGTATTGATGGCGCGAGATAATGAGCTACCTACTGACTCCAGCACGCCATCCACGTAGAGTTTTACCTCGTTGATGTTAGTGCTCGTGTCATTGTTGAAATCTTTTACCACTGCCGTGACGTAGTGCCACTGTCCATCGTTTACCTTAGTCGTTCCAAAAATAAATCCGCCCTGCACTTCTAAGCGTAGCACCTGAGTCGTCGCATTTGAGTTATGCAGGCGTAAGCTAAATCTTTGACCATTATTGTTTTCACCATAGTTGAAAATGTTCTGATTTTCAGAATCATTCGTAGCGGTAGTTCTGATCCATGCAGAGACAGTGCGCTCGCTACTTCCTGCTGGGAGAGTGATACCAGCGAGATTTACCTGATCATCCACTCCATCAAAAGTAAGTGCGTAGCCATGCTTACCTACTATGTGTGCGGCTTGGCTATCAGCTATGCCAGCATGAGAACCATCAGGCGAGCCACCAGCCTCATGGACTACGCTACCTGAGGTTTCATTTAATGGATACCACAGATCAGTCGAGTTCACTCTCACATTCACCGTCACGGTTGCCGTGGCAGTATTCGCCCCATCAGTGATGGTGTAAGTGAACTGGTCTATGCCGTATTTCCCAGCATTTGCGGTGTAATTTATGCTAGCTCCATTGATCACTACCGTGCCGAAGTTTGGCGTGCCGACCGACTGAATGCTCAGCGCACTTGGAGCACCATCATCCGTATCATTTGCTAACACAGGTATCGTCACCGGAGTCGTTCCCGTAGTGCTCGCTCCATCGGGGTTCGCTATCGGTAGAGGTCCCGCTGCTCCATCACGAGAAAATGCACTATCAGGCACAGACTGAAGCGGCAATCCTGGACCCGAATATTTCAGATCAATATCGTGCCCACCAGTGCCGTGTTTATACAGCACACGTATAGGGTGCTTGCCAGCTTTCAGCCTCATCGTTCCGCTTTTTGTGGAGCCATCATGCTGGAAGTCATCATCAATAACATGCGCATCATGTATCCACATCATAGCACCAGAAGTGTTCGTATTCACTCCACTATCGGCAGTCATCTGAAACGTGTATGTGCCATCGCTAGGCACAGAAATATAGCCCGTAAATTCTAACGCGATGTTATCGTTCTGCGTCCGTTTGCTGAGATCTAAATTAATGCAGTCACCATTAGCCACAGGCGTGAGATAGTCAGTCTCTGGCACCCAGTTCCAGCTTCCCGTGAACGCCTTGTATCTCAGCCCTCCAGTAGTGCTCACACCGGTCACAGCTGGCGCGAACTCATTGCTCATGTAACCTCTATTGTAGTCACCATCTATCCGCACTTGTAGCACCTTGTCCTTCATTTTCTGCTGAAGCGTAGCTTTAGATGCTGCTAAATTATTACCCTCTGCCGGATCCAAATCCACATCATAGATTTCAAAATTTTTACTATGATTCGAAATGCCCGTTCTTATCCCTTTATAGCGTTTACCATCCGTATCATCCATGAAGATAGCTTGCATCTGCCCACGCGTATCTCCTCCGTGGTTGGGAAATTCTGTATAGTTTGGAGTCGAGCTACCCACATTGTATTCAAAATAAAGATACCCCTTATCCAGCTGAGTCCCAGTAGTGGTCAGCTCTGGAAGCAGGGAGACTCCCGTGCTCCACGCTGGCGGCACAGCACCTGCCGCATCCACGATAGTTGGCATCCAGTCCCAAAATGCCGATGGCCTCATTGAATTGGCTCCAGGTGTGGCAGAATTATTATCCCCTATCTTAGTGGGCCACCACGCAAAGGTAGGCATCCGTATTCCACCCTCCCAGGTGTCTCGTTTTATGCCCTCCAGTATTCCAAATGAATCAAAATTTCTGGGATTATGCGCCACTGAGCCACCAGCTCCCGGCTCATCGTGCGTGCCATTATCTGAGGTGAAGATCACCAACGTGTTATCCGCTATATTTAAATCTCGCAGAGTCTGCAAAATATCGCCCATGCAGGTATCTATCCGTCTCACCATCGTAGCATGCCGTTTGGCAGCGTTTCCTAGGCTAGAATAGTCCGGATGAATATAGCTATCATTCGTCCCAGAGTTTGTATTCAGCGGCCATGTGAGACCTCCAGAAGTTCCGAGATTCGCAGGATAAGCCTGAGTAGGCACCTGGAGTTTAGCATGAGGAGCATCATAGGCTAAATAGAGGAAAAAGGGAGTGCTCGCATGGTTCGCAGCCCGATCTTGGATGATGGATTTCGCCTTTGCTGTCCACAGATCAGTGGTGTAGGCATTCGCCAAGCCCGAGGTGATACTCGTAGTATTTTCATACACCGTCCCGCCATTACCAGGATAGTGCTCATGTCCATCTAGGTGCTCCATATAGCCGTAGAAATAATCAAACCCACGTGAATTAGGGTGCCCAGCATACGGTGGTGCGCTACCTCCTACTCCCCACTTACCCACCACAGCTGTGTAGTAGCCGGCTTGCTTCATCACGCTACCTAAGGTGTGATTATCTGAGATGACTTTATCGAATGAATTATTACGGATATTAGCATGTCCCTGGTCTCGCCCCTGAAGTAGCGAGCCTCTGGCAGGAGCACACACAGGAGCACTCGTATAATGACGCGTCAGCTTAGCACCCTCCGCCGCCATTCTATCGATGTATGGAGTATTGATAAATGCCTCCTCGCTCCCATTTCTAATCCTATCTCCAGCCACTCCTCCACCAGCACCGTTATCTCTATTCTTCTGGTGTAGGTTATAAATATCACCAAAGCCAAGATCATCCGTCAGCACGATGATCACATTAGGTGCAGCACTAAGCACACAAGTAAATAGCACTTGAATGACCAGAACTAAAGCGGGAGGGAAATGGAATTTTGAAAGTTTCATCAGTTGGAATAATTATAATAATAAGGAATGTTGTCTAGCGTTCAAATTTACCTTCAAAGCTATCAGTTTAAAGAAAAAAATCGCCACACTCAGAACAGGGATTATACACTAGGGATAAAATGAAGAATAAACCGCAGATTTTCGCAGATTATGCGCAGATTCCAGCATGATGAAACGTACTTTTTAAAGTAAACAATGCTCTCAGTTTATTTAGTACGGGCAGAGTGCAAAGAATTAAGAAATCAGCGTACATCAGCGAAAATCTGCGGCTGAAAAAGTAGTGATTTAAGATGTTTCTCCCTAGTGTAAAGTCCCTAACACTCAGAACAAGCATAGCGATTGAGAATCTTCTACTCATTAAAAGTAGAATAAAATGTGATCTATATCCTACTTACGTCTGCGTAAGATCAGCGCAAGTCCACCAAGTCCAAGAAGGGCTGTGGATGATGGCTCTGGAACAGCAAGTGCAGTTACAGTGCTTCCTGCTCCACTGAGCAATGTAGCCTTGTTCGCAGCAGTCACTTGAACTCCATCAACATAAATATCTCCCTCACCAATCTGCTCATCAATCTCCGCAGCATTTGTCATAGTGAGCATACCTCCAGCAGCTAGATCCACACGAGTAATCTCAGTTTGACTGTTGATACCATCACCTCCTCCTCGGATAGTGAGTGAACTAGTAGCATCGATGTTTAAGTCCACTCCTACGGATGAAAACTGAATATTGATTGTTGAACCATTTGTAGCGTTAACTGACATTGGTGCGTTTATTCTAGCAGTACCAGCTCCATCATCAACTCCCTGAAGACCGCTTGTTCCAGACATTGTAATGTTAGTATTATCTAAGTTTAGAGAAAATCCATCTCCGAGAATTAATGCTCCGAAGCCTCCAGCTGCACCAGTCACAGTTGCACCAGTGATGTTAAGATCTTCATTTACAGCAGTGTTTCCTGCAATAGAAGAAGTTCCATTAACTGCTCCAGTGAAGTCCCAGTTGGTGTCAGTGAAAACGTCGTTGTCTGTTGCGCCTGTCCAGACTATAGCTGCCTGAGCAGTCAGAGTTGTAGCAACTGAGAGCCCGATACATCACGGTCATCTAGCTAGGGAAAAGCTTGATATTGTGCTGCATTAAGCCTTGTACGCTGTATAGAGTGGTGCTATATGGCTCGAATGCCCAGAAATCCTAATAAAATAGACTATTCAGAAGGTTTACCAAATGGCTTTGAACGTTTTGCAATCATTGAAGACCCTCGCACTGGCGGTAATAAGAGACATCATTTCGGAGAATTACTCTTTATTGCCATAAGTGCGCTTGTATGCGGAGTCCAGTCCTTCAGCGGTATGATTGAGTTTGCTCATCTCTACGAAGATTGGCTCAAAAAATGGATCAAGCTGCCTAACGGCATACCCGTTGCTCAGACGCTAACCAATCTTTTTTCGATCTTAGATAATGAGAAATTTAGCCGCTGTGTCGTAGAACACATTCAATTTATTTACCCAGAACTAGCCAAGCAACTCATCGCTGTAGATGGTAAATCACTAAGAGGTAGTGGCTTTGAATCCTCAGAACTAGACCACTGTGTGAGCGCATGGGCAGCAGACACGGGGGTTACCCTAGCTCTAGAATTTGTCCAACAAAAGAGCAATGAAATCCCAGCGATCCCCAAGCTCCTAGAGCAGCTAGAGATCAAAGGGCATGTCGTCTCAGTAGATGCTATGGGTACTCAGACGGCAATAGCCACCAAGATCAAAGAGAAAGAAGCGGACTACCTGATGGCACTCAAACGTAACCAAGGATCATTACACGATGAAGTTATTGACCAGTTCCATTTTGCAAAAACTCAAATCCAACGTGAGAAGAGTAAGCGCTGGGATATTCACGAGCATGTCGAAAAGTCAAACGGTAGAGTATCCACCAGAAGAGTAGCGGTGACCAATGATCTAGACTGGATGCAATCATCTATTCGCAAGCGATGGAATGGGCTGAGTAGCCTGATAGCGGTGGAGTTAGAGAGCTATCATATAGCAAAAAAGAAGACAACAAAGCAGACCAGATTTTACATCAGCAGTTTGGACAGCAGTGCGGAAGAATTTAATAAACTGATACGTCAGCACTGGAGTATAGAGAATGGTTGCCACTGGGTCTTGGACACGCTCTACCGAGAAGATCATTCACAAGTGAGAGCAAAAAACGCTGCAAAGAACTTTGCGATCCTACGCAGAATAGCACTCAACCTACTCAAGATAGATACCTCAGTGAAGAAATCCCTGCCCATGAAACAAATGCGAGCCATGGCAAATGAAACCTATCGAGAACGAATACTCTCCCTAGCTAGATGACCGTGGCCAAAATCTCACGGTCATCTAGCTAGGGAAAAACTTGATATTGTACTGTAATAAGCCTTGTACGCTACATAGGGTAGTGCTATATGGCTCAGATGCCTAGAAATCCTAACAAAATAGACTACTCGGGTGGTTTGCCACATGGTTTTGAGCGTTTTGAAATTGTTGAAGACCCTCGTACTGGTGGTAACAAGCGACATCACTTTGGAGAGTTACTCTTTATCGCTATCAGTGCTCTTGTATGTGGAGTGCAATCTTTTAGCGGGATGATCGAGTTTGCTCATCTATATGAAGATTGGCTCAAGAAATGGATCAAATTACCTAATGGAATACCCGTTGCTCAAACAATGACTAATCTCTTTTCCATTTTAGATAGTGAGAAATTCAGTCGCTGCGTAGTAGAACATATTCAATCCATCTATCCAGATCTCGCCAAGCAGCTCATAGCGGTAGATGGTAAATCACTTAGAGGCAGCGGCTTTAACTCTTCAGAGCTAGACCACTGTGTAAGCGCATGGGCCGCGGATACAGGAGTTACTTTAGCTCTCGAATTTGTTCAGAAAAAAAGCAACGAAATTCCAGCCATACCCCAACTGTTAGATCAGTTAGAGATCAAAGGACACGTCATCTCAGTAGATGCCATGGGCACCCAGACCGCAATAGCCACTAAGATTAAAGAGAAAGAAGCAGACTACTTAATGGCTCTCAAACGTAATCAGGGAGCACTCCACGATGAGGTCATTGATCAGTTCCATTTTGCAAAAACTCAGATCCAACGTGAGAAAAGCAGACTCTGGGATCTTCACGAACATGTAGAAAAATCCAACGGAAGAATATCCACTAGAAGAGTAGCTGTGACCAATGATCTAGACTGGATGCAGTCATCGATACGCAAGCGATGGAAAGGCTTGCATAGTTTGATAGCTGTAGAGTTAGAGAGTTACCACATAGCCAAGAAGAAGACGACCAAGCAGACAAGATTTTACATTAGTAGCTTAGAGAGCACAGCAGAAGAATTTAATCAATTGATTCGGCAACATTGGAGTATCGAGAACGGTTGTCACTGGGTATTAGACACACTTTACCGAGAAGATCACTCACAGGTGAGAGCGAAGAATGCTGCGAAGAACTTCGCCATACTGCGTAGAATAGCCCTCAATCTGCTAAAGATAGATACCACCGTGAAGAAATCTCTCCCCATGAAACAGATGCGAGCCATGGCAAATGACACTTATCGAGAACGCATCCTCTCCCTAGCTAGATGACCGTGCTTACAATATATAAATTACAAACTTTACTTACACTTACAAAAAGAATAAAATACAATCTACAACTTAACTCTCCTTTCTTAAAACAACAATAAACTCCTAAACAATAAACTCCTAAACAATAAACTCCTAAACAATGAATCTTTCAGAAAACGATGCGCGCTCTATTATCCGCTTACTAGGTGAGACAGCTATGATCAATGGCAGCTTCTCTGATAGAAAATTCTTCCTAATGAAAGGCCTCTGCAGTCTAATTGATGCAGATTACTGGGCATGGGCGCTAGGATGCCAAATGGAACCAATGAAACCCCAAGTCTTTGTAAGCTTCATTCATGGAGGATTTAGTGACAGCAACTTTGCTAATTTCATAGCCGCTGTGGAGCACCCTGGTCTCATCCCTGTCGTCACCCTATTTACAGAGACCATGAAAAAAAATAACACTCATACTACGATGCGGAGAGATGAAATGGATCACCTCGGGCTGTCTTACCAAGGCTCTGTTGGGGAATCATGGGAGAAAGCAAATATAGGCTCATCCATGATGAGTGCTCACCCCTTAGAAGATGGATCTGCCAGCACCATTGGCCTCTATCGCCGTATCGGAGCACCTAAGTTTTCAGACCGAGATAAGCACATAGCCCACCTCATCCTTAGTGAAGTTCCCTGGCTACACCTAGCAGGATGGCCAGATGATAAAGGCTCCAGTGTACCAAAACTATACCCGCGCCAGCGAGTGGTCATGAATCTTTTACTAGACGTAATGAGCCGTAAAGCCATAGCAGACCACATGAATATCAAAGAAAACACAGTAGCTGGCTATACTAAAGACATCTACCGTCACTTTAAAGTTCATTCACAAGTAGAGCTTCTCAGGAAGTTTCTCTAAAACTCGTTTGCCCATAATCCCACAAATTGGGGTATATACACAAAGTTATTATTTATATAAGTAGTAGAGATGCTTTAAAACACATTTAAAACTATAAATGTTAGCACTATTCATACTTAACAATAATAACA
>CAKZMG010000023.1 GCA_937128235.1 uncultured Verrucomicrobiales bacterium | reverse complement strand
AAACGCAGATTTCCTAATCCTCAAATGGGCATGGCGATAGAAAATGCGGAGGCGAATGATGGTAAACTCACTCTGATAATAGGGCAGGGGAAAGCTGGGCCAAAAGAGGTGACGCTGAAGCTCCGCCCACTGGGAGCGATGGACCGTGATTTCCCTAACAGCTCGGTCAAGGCGGAGTTTTTAGCCGCACTTCAGGCAGAAATTATCCTCGCTCACCAGAACTCTGAAGGAGGCTGGGGAACTGGTCTGCTCAGCAAAGGAAAAGCTGGAAGCAGGACAAAACTTATCCCTACCTGCATGTGCGCGCTCGCGCTGATGTCTGCGGATGATGCGAAATACACTCCAGCCATTAAGCAGGCATTTGAGCTGATGCTAACGCGGAAGATCAAATCTTTTCACACGTGGCAGTATGCATATTTGGCAGCGTTTTTCACTGAGTATGAGCACCGCTATGGAGACCCTAGAGTAAAGCCGGCAGTGCAAGAAATGGTGAATAAGCTAGCGGACGGATACTTTTATTATAATGGAGTCTATGGCTACGGGCATAGTTTGAACGGTGGAAATTATCGCTACGGTGGCATCAATGTATGCACCGCACACGCCGCCTACGCGCTGGCAATGGGACGGGTGCTTGGGTGTGAAATGCCGAATCAGATCGATGTCTTGATCGCAAAATCTCTAGAACGCATCGCCCCAGATGGAGCTATGGACTACGCATGGGGAGCGCGGCGAAAAGGTGAGACGCCATCGAAGAGAAATGAAGATCAGTGCCGGACAGGGATAGGGTCAATGGCGTATTATTATCTGGGAGGCAGACCTGAGCATTACCAAAAATTTCTCACCTATTTACTAAAGAATAGTGAACACGCAGACGGCGGACATGCCACTGGAGGGACGCTGAGCTGGGCATCGAGCGGGCTGTCCTTAGCAATGGCAGATGATGCTAAATTTGAGAAATACATGCAGTCTAAGATCTGGCAGTTTGCCTTTAATCGCACTCATGACCACGGCTATTATCTTCAGCCTAGCCCACATGGGCAGCACCGGGGATCAGACCAAGCAATTGGCGGCCATTATGTGACGGCTACGAACACGATTTTATTTAACCGCTACAAAAAGAACCTTATCATAACGGGAATGACTAAGGGGATTCCCGAGGTTAAGCCTAGCTATCTAACAGAAGTGTTAGCGGCGTCAGATTATTATGAGCGGCAGGGACGGATTGTAGATGTGATAGAGGCGGCTCACATCTTAGGAGAGCCTGTTTCTCATGCGATTCCTGAGTTGCTTAAGAGATTGAAATCTATTCCTATAGAATCTCCGAGTTATGAGGCACAGGTAGATAAAAACTGTGATATTCACTTACCAATGATAGCTAGAGATATAGCGAATGCTCCATTGAGCGATGAGCAGCGGAGTGCAGCGATCGCTAAGCTAATAGGGGTCAATTACTCCCGATCCTTAAAAGAGGTGAGGGGTAAACTCGTAGTCACGCATCTTTTTACACCACCGCATGTAGGTGAGATGGAGATAAGATCTGATGTGGTGATGCAGCCAGGAAAAAAGACGCATACGAAGAAATTTAAAATAAAAGCGGGGAGTAGCGGAAAGTTACAGAAGGCAGACCATAAGGGACCATTTTCTGCATCGCAAGATCTTGAGCTCATTACCACGATCCGCTGGAACGGCATTCAGCTAGATTTTCCTTTCACGTATAAAAAAGAGGATAGTAAATATTTAGCCAGTAAAGAAGGCATAAGGGGGAGCTGGTCCAAGAAGCCCTGGGAGACGAGCTATGGATTATTTTATGGAAAAGTAAAACGCACCAAGTCAAATGGTTGTCTTCAGGTCATTTACCCTGAGGGGACAGTATTTGAAACTGCTCTCATGAACAACGCGCTCGTACACTACAAAGGAAAAACCGAGATGCTAGGTGCCTACCTCAAGAAGCAGAAACTAAAACGCATTCCAGATGGCACGAAGATTAAGTTCAAGTATTTCCACCGTGGCGGAAAGCCCGCACTGCCGATGTGCGATGAGATTTTCATTGTTGAATAAAGTAAAATGAAAAAAATGGGATTTTCTTGTAACCGAATCTATTTTAGATTCTAATTGTCACTGTAACTAAATTACTAATCACTATGAAACTAAAATCACTACTACTCTCAACCGTGCTGATCGCCACTCCGTGGGTCGCGTCTGCACAGTCCGCTAAGAAAGTTGACATGAAAGATGTCATTCGCAACCTCGACATGGACGGTCAGTTCTTCATGGCAAACAACATCGAGGGTGACCTTGGTAAGATCGCCGCACTCGGAACAGATTTTGTCCAGAATGCAGCTAAGAATGGGAAGAAATCTTGCATCCCCGCAGACATGGACTTCAACGCGGTTCTTAAGGACATGGGCATGGATCAACTCGTAGCTTATGGTCGTAGTGCGAAGCACGAGGGAGACCACTGGGTGAGCAAGATGTATCTCCAGAACAATGGTAGCAAAAAAGGTGTTTTCTCCATGATGGGGAAGAACAACATCAAATACGATGTGATCAACTTTGCTCCATCAGGAACTGATTTTGTTGCAGAATGGAATGTCGATACTCGTCAACTCATGTCCAGCCTCAAGAGCATCCCTAAATGTGAGAAGACGCAGAAATTTCTAAACCGCAAGATGCCAGCAGGTGGCACTGTGGAAGACATGATCAAGAACTACACGGCTAAAACAAGTATCGCTGTGAAGCTTGATGATGAGAAGCGTGAAGTCTGCCCAGTTTACCCCGAATATACATTTCCTAAGCTGCACGGATGCATGAGAATGCAGGGTGCGAACCAGATCTGGAAGCAAGTGGGCAGCATGGCTGGCTTCATGATGAAAGTCGAAAAGCAGGCTGACGGCACTCTACTCATGACTCCTCGCAAGCAGAAAAAGGGGATGAATGTAGTGATGCTGATGGATGCTAAAAATGACCTTCTATGGGCAGCAACAAGTCCAGAGTTCCTCGCAGAGTGCCGTGGTGGCGGAGCAAAGCTAGCAGCAGATGCAGACTTCCAGGCTATCTCTGGTGGGTCTAAGGCTGGAAACGCGTTGGCTTACATTTCTAGACAAGCATGCCTTGAGATCAGACAGGTCAAGGAAGCTAAGGTGAAGAAAATGGAGAAGAAATGTCTCTCTGATGCCATGATCAAGCGCATCATGGACCACCTCACAGAATCTAAGAACGGCTACTATGCAGAAATGCGTAAGAGCAAAAGAGGAGTCAACTTTGTCCTCAAGGCTCCATGCCCAGTGAAGGAAATCATGTGCGGTAAGCGCGGAGGCAGAAAAGGCTGTGCATACAGCAAAGGCTGTTCCGGATGCAAGAAGGGATGTAAAGGTTGTGACAAAGGTTGCAAAAAAGGCAAGGATTGCAAAAAAGGATGCAAGGGCTGTGAAGGCTGCAAAAAAGGCAAGAGTGCTTGCCCACATTCTGGAGGCAAGTCACCTAAAGCATGTCCAAAAACATGTCCTAAAAGTTCAGCTAAAGGTTCAGCTAAAGGCGATGCCAAGAGCGGCTGTGGCTGTGAAAAAGGCAAATGCAAATGTGGTAAAGACAAGTCTGGCTGCAAGTGCAAAGGCAAGTGTGCCTGCGGTAAAAAGAATAGCAAAAGAAAAGCTGCTAAGCTAGTGCCAGCTAAACCAGCACCAGCTAAACCAGCCAAACCAGCACCTAAAAATGATGACTTCTCCAAAGGTGGTGATCAGGGTGACATGTAAATCTGGTCACACTTTATAAATTTAAAATCATCAAGCCACTGTCTCTAACAGACAGTGGCTTTTTAGTGTATAGAAAGTAAATAGTATATGTAGGCACTAATACCACTCCGTAATTGAAATCGGACAATAGATTTTTTTAGTGACTTTAGTAATTTGTGTTTCACATTTCTTTAAGGTGCCAGGCGAATCCTTGAAAAATCTGCGTTTCTCTTCAGTCGTGATGCCCGCATCACTCCTTCATCGCGCCTTGATTTATCAATGATTCACTCTGGCTATTGTCCTATTTCAATCACTACATGGTATAAGCAAATATCCCGTGCTTCACTTCCGCTTGCTTCACTCCAGTGAGCTTTTGGTTGAGTCCCTGGAATGGGTAGGAGAGGCGGTTGTGATCATACCCCATAAGGTGAAGTAGTGTCGCGTGGAAGTCCCGCACATGGACGGGGTCTTTGGTAACACTGTAGCCCAGAGGATCTGTTTCTCCGTAGGCGAAGCCTTTCTTCACACCCGCGCCAGCCATGAAGATGCTGAAGGCGTTCGGGTTGTGGTCACGCCCGGCGAAGTTTCCAGCGCCACCATTACGGTTTTCCTGCATCGGTGTTCTGCCAAATTCACCACCCCAGATCACGAGGGTGTCATCTAGTAGTCCGCGCTGTTTGAGATCTGTTAGAAGCGCTGCTACTGGCTTGTCAGTTTGCTGGCACTTGCTTTTGAATCCATGGTTGAGAGCCTCAGATTTATTAGAGCCATGTGAGTCCCACCCCCAGTCGTAGAGCTGGACGAAGCGGACATCGTTCTCGATAAGCTTGCGCGCAAGGAGGCAGTTGTTAGCGAATGATTCCTTGCCCGGTTCAGTTCCGTAGAGATCATGCACGTGTTGAGGTTCTTTTGAAATATCCATGATTTCTGGCACGGAAGTCTGCATCCGATAAGCCATCTCGTATTGAGCTATTCTGGTGAGCGTCTCGGGATCACCGATCTGCTCGTAGGACTTTTGATTGATCGCATTTAAATGGTCCAACGCCTTACGCCTAAGCTCGGGTGAGACACCCTTAGGGTTCTGTGCATTGAGAATAGGGTCACCGCTACTGCGGCACTGTACTCCCTGGTAAACTGAAGGTAAATAGCCAGATCCCCAGAGAGATTTTCCCACGCGTGGCATGCGCCCTCCAGAGAGCAGCACCATGAATCCGGGTAAATTATTATTCATAGAACCAAGTCCCCAAGTGACCCATGAGCCCAGTGATGGGTGTCCTAGGTTTTGGTTTCCCGTCTGTATCATGAGCTGAGCTGGGCCGTGGTTGAACTGATCTGTCTGCATGCTGTGGATGAAGCAGAGGTCATCCGCGTGCTTGGCTAGGTGTGGCATTCTATCAGAAATGAATGCACCAGAATCACCGTGCTTTTTCATAGGATAAACGGGACCGAGAATTTTCGGTGTGCCTTGGATGAATGCAAAACGCTGACCTTCTAAGTATTCTTTAGGACAATTTTTCCCATTCAGCCTTACCAGTTCAGGCTTGTGAGTGAATAGCTCAAACTGTGATGGAGCACCGATCATGTGGATGTAGATGATCTTTTTCACCTTAGGTGTAAAGCTTGGCGCGATGGGTGAAAGCGGGCTGTTAGAGTCATGGTTGAGCTGCAGCGGTCCACCACCAGAGGCTAGCGCGTGTCCTTGAGTGGCTAGATAAATACTACCTAGTCCAGTGGCACAGTCGCGCAGGAAATGACGGCGGGTCTGGTGCTGTAGTCCCTCAGCTTGGATTTTCTGAAAGATGTTCATGTTATTTTGTAAGTGATGCGTCTAGGTTTAAAAGTAGAGAAGCCACGATGGTGTAAGCGGCTCCGTCAGCAGTGCCAGCGATGCCATTGAGCTGTTCTGGATGATCTTGGTAATTTTTTTCTGCTGTTTTAAATGCAGCCAAGAGCTCATCTAGGGTGTCTTCATCTGGTCTGTGCGAGGTGGTGATGCGGTATCCGTAGGCGAGCCGTTCTCTAACAGATCCTTCTTTGAATTCATATTTCATCCGCCTAGCCAGCCCCATGGAGAACTCGGCGTATGTCTCATCGTTCAGAGTAGTGAGCGCGGCAGTGGGTGTGTTAGAAACGAGTCTGCGCTTTGAGCAGGCTTCCCGTGTGGGTGTATCAAACGCCATCAGAGCAGGGTAGGGGATGCTACGCTTCCAGTACGTATAGAGCGCGCGGCGGTATCTCTGAGGGTCGCCTACCTTTGGAGTGTTCCATTTATCTGAGCTTACAAATGGCTTCCAGACTCCGGGAGGAATGGGTGGATAGGTGGGCTTGCCGTAGAGCTGCTGGGTGAGGAGTCCGGAGTTAGCTAGCCCCATATCGCGGATGGCTTCTGCCCGTATTCTCCGGCGCGGCGAGTAGGAGAGCCAGCGGTTGTCTGGGTCCTCAGCGCGGTGCTCTTTAGAAACTGCTGCGGTT
This sequence comes from uncultured Verrucomicrobiales bacterium, assembly GCA_937128235.1. Lineage (GTDB taxonomy): Bacteria > Verrucomicrobiota > Verrucomicrobiia > Verrucomicrobiales > Akkermansiaceae > Rubritalea. Next base: position 16,318 of record CAKZMG010000023.1, on the reverse strand, counting down.
TGCTGATAGGTGGCAGACATCACTATTTCTTTGATGATCGATTTAGGACTCCACTGATGGTCTGTAATAAATCTAACAGCGAGATCATCTAACAGATCTGGATGTGTAGGTAAAATACCGGAGGAACCGAAGTCCTCAAGCGTCTCCACAATACCGATGCCAAACAGCTGTTGCCAGTAGCGGTTCACTGCGATGCGCGCGGTGAGTGGGTTTTCCTTGCTAGCGATCCAGCGAGCCATATCAAGTCTGTTAGGGTTGTCTGGTTGCTTGGCATTGAGTGGAGGAAATGCTCTTGGAGTGCCTGCCTTTGGAATGAGATCTCCTTGCTCTAACCAATTTCCGCGATCAAACACATGCGTATTTCTCGTGAGTTTGGGATCGCGAGGCTGCATGATGGGGATGCTAGGGCCAGAGATTTTATGATAATTGCTTCTGGCTGTTCCGTATGCCTTTAGCTTGTCCGTGGCGGTGGCTTTCCATTCCTTCCATTGTGGATGATCTGTGTATTCTACGCGGCTACGCATCGGCACTAGCACCATGCCTGAGAGGTAGTTTTTCTTATAGGTCATGCTGAGTGTGACAGACTTCACATTTTCTAACAGAATCTCATCTTTCGGAACGAGCACTGCCCAGCGCAGACGATGGAGCTTAGAAAATGGTCCCCAGCCGTCTGAACTTTTTGGGTTTAGACTATTGCGGACATAAAGGCTGTTTTCCTGGCTATCAGGAATGAGGTGCTCAATAGCCACATTCTGCTTAGTGCCATCATTGAGTTCTAAGCTCAGTGAGACCTGGCTCAGCACAGCACCATCTTCGGGGTGACTGACTGCGGCTTTCTCATCCTGTGGTAGGATGCTTAGTTTGATGGCTTCTAGTTTCTCAGTGGTGGGCTTCCAGCTGAGACTAAATGTGGTGCCGTTCACTTTGTTCCCAATAACATGAATGTCTTCATGGCCTCCAGACCTTTTGAGCTCAGCTGTGGATCGCGTAGAGGTAAGTTTTGCCCCGCTGGGAGATTTCCATTTTATATCTCTAGCGAGCTGCTGAGCAGGTGAAATGTAGTCTAACTCAGCTTGCTTTAGTGCATTGAGTTTAGCGTTAGCATCTGGATATTGATCCATGCTAGTTGGAACTTTAAGAGTCGGGAAATGATTGGAGAGATCGAGGTCTTGATCATTATTAAAGAAGGCGAGGAAGCTGTAAAATTCTTCATTCTCTATGGTGTCGTAGGGATGACTGTGACATTGGACACAGCCAAAAGTCTGCCCCTGCCATACTTCCCACGTGGTAGTGACCCGGTCAACGACAGCAGCCACGCGAAATTCCTCATCATCGGTTCCGCCTTCATCGTTGGCTTGAGTGAGGCGGTGAAAGGTAGTGGCAATGAGGTCTTGGTGAGTGGGCTTATCTAACAGATCACCTGCGAGCTGCTTGATGGTGAACTGGTCAAATGGCATGTCATCGTTGAGTGACTTGATCAGCCAGTCTCGGTATGGCCAGACATTACGGCGGCGGTCAACACCCAGCCCCTCACTGTCTGCGTAGCGTGCGAGATCCATCCAGACGGATGCCCAGCGCTCACCGTAAGCTTCAGATGTGAGGAGGCGGTCCACCTCTGCCTCGTATGCTTGCTTCGGGTTCGCAGCGAAGGCTTTCTCGAATTTGTCTAGCTCATCGATACTAGGTGGCAGTCCAGTGAGATCAAAGCTGAGTCTTCTGAGCAGCGTAGCCGGGTCAGCTGTCTTGGCAGGTTGGAGGTCGTGTTGCTCCATCTTCGCCAAGATAAATGAGTCGATCTTATTGTTCCCCCATTTTAATGAAGTCTCTGGAGCAGGCTTAGGTGTGGGTGCCTTGTATGCCCAGTGCACATCCCATTCTGCACCTTGTTCTATCCATTGTTTTAAAATGCGGACTTCCTCATCTTCGAGGCGTGGACCGTGATCAGCTGGAGGCATGAGATCCTCATCCCCATCATGGGCAATGATGCGCTTGTAGAGTTCGGATTCCTCAGGCTTCCCAGGGACGACTGCGAGATTTCCAGATTTTCCCTTGATGCCAGAGATGTCATAAATGAGAGAAAGTTTACCGGGCATTTTACTCTCTTTACCAACGTTGACTCCCCCGTGGCAGCTAGTGCAGTTCTTGTTGAGAATTGGGCGGACGTGCTGGTTGAAGGAGATTTTTAAGTCGTTTACTAAGACATCTTCTTTAACTTGGTCAGTAGATTTCTGATGATCAGATGACTCAATCTTAGCCTCAGCCTCATCTCCAGTTTCCGCTTTAGAATCCGCTTCTGAGCAAGACACGAGCGATCCACTCGCTAAGGAGAGAACTAAGTAAGGTAGTGGTTGGAGTGAGATAAATTTCATTTTAAAATGATACGTTATCCTAGTGGATATCTTTCTAATCTCAAGATCAGAATACGACTAATAGATTTCTGGAAAGCGACATGGGTGTAGCTTGACGATATGGCAGATGACAGCTAGTAAATAGACATGCCTGAGCCAACCAAGCTAACCAAGCTAACCAAGCCAACGAAGCTAAAGAAGTTAATCGCTATTGTGGCGATGACTCCTGAGCGTGTGATCGGAAAAGATAATGATCTGCCGTGGAGGCTGCCTGAGGATCTGAAGATGTTTAAGCGCACCACGGCTGGGCATCCGGTAGTGATGGGGCGTAAGACTTGGGACTCATTAGGGAAATATAAACCATTACCAGGGCGGCAAAATATAGTGATCACGCGTGATGAAAACTGGACTGAAGAAGGTGCCACGGTGATCTATTCACCTGACGAGCTTCAGAACATCGAGCTGCAAGATGAGAATGTTTACGTGATCGGTGGAGCGCAGATTTATCAGTTGTTTTTACCTCACTTGGATGAGTTGATCGTGTCATATGTTTACCAAAATTATGAGGGCGATACGAAGTTCCCAGACTTCAGTGAGCACTTTAGCGCGTATGATGTGCTAGAGACTTATGAGGAGTTTGAGGTGAGACGATATTTCAAGCCATAGTTTACACTCGCTTTACACCCATTTTACATTGGCGTTCATTTTCTATGCTATAGTTTAGGTGTTATGAATACATTGAAAACTATTATCGTAGGAGGAAGCATCACAAGTTTGATGTTTGGGTTGTCACCATTGATGGCGAAGGTTGGCACGGCTGATGTCACTGTGGTGAAGAATGAAAGTGCGGATATTTCTAAGCAACAGAAAACGGTAGAGGTATGTTTTGTGCTAGATACTACTGGCTCGATGAGCGGCTTGATCGAAGGTGCGAAACAGAAAATCTGGAGCATCGCAAACCAGATAGCACAACGTCAGGACTCACCTAAAATACGCTTTTCACTGGTAGGATACCGTGACAAGGGAGATACCTATGTGACGCAGCTCACGGACCTCAATGAAGACCTAGATGTGGTGCATGACCAGCTGATGAAATTTAAAGCAGCCGGTGGAGGTGATGCGCCAGAGTCTGTGAACCAAGCACTGCATGAGGCGGTGACGAAGATGAAATGGACCAAAGGTGAGAATGTGACGCGGATAGTTTTTCTAGTTGGCGATGCTCCACCACATATGGATTACGAGGAAGATGTGAAATATGGAGTGACCTGTGCGCTTGCTCAGATGGATAGGATTACTATTAATGCCATTCAGTGTGGAGTGATGAAAGAAACGATCCAGCCATGGCAGGATATAGCTAAGCTGGGTGGCGGAAAATACATTGCTCTCCCGCAGGACGGCGGCGTAGTAGCGATCAGCTGCCCGCAGGATAAACGCATCTCAGAACTTACCAAAGATTTAAACGCATCAGTGGTGCCCTACGGCACAATAGAAAGACAAAACCAAGCGAGCTGGAAGGTTAAAAATTCTAATTTATTGTTAGATAAAGACGTTAAGATGAATTCAACTCGCGCAGCTTGTTTATCTAGCCATAAAGGTAGCTATAAAGCATTTCTAGGTGATAATGATCTAGTCTCAGAATGGGGAGACAAGAAAGTGACACTTGAGAATTTGAAGCAGGAGCACTTACCCGAGGAACTTAAAAAAATCAGTAAAGAAGAGCTGGCTAAGCTGCTTGAAGAGAAGATAAAATCACGCGCTAAGATCAAAGTGGAGATGAATGAACTCATTGCTGCCAGAGAAAAATACATCGCTCAAGAAATGAAGATAAATGCAAAAGGAAGCAAGAGTGCCTTTGATACCAAAGTGAACGATCTTCTTAAAGAGCAGATAAAGTAGTAATCCTGTTATCTACTATCATTAGCGGCATAAACTTCTAATTGGTTCCCATTTGGGTCAAGGATAGTGGCACAATATCCTGACCCAGCTCCGAGTGAACAGGGTTCCTTGATGAGTTTGCCGCCGTGCTTTTGGACGTCTTTAAGTGTTGAGACAAGATTAGTAACTGTTACTGAAAAGCCTATTCCTGTGGACCTCACGGAGAGGTCTTGATCAAGACCACCGCTGAGGTTGCCCGCCTTGAATACTCTGTATCGAGGGTTGAAAACGGTGACCTCAAATCCAAAAGTCTCAGAGTAGAATTTCTCGGCAGCATCAAGATCTGGTGCAGGAATGGTGATCCACTCGATGTTGCAGGGTTTTTTAGTCCTTTTCATTTAAAAGTTTGATAGTGTCGTCATATTTATCAAATATATTTTTATAATCTGAAGTGTAGTTGATAGTGGCATATGCATTTTTTAATATGTGCCAAATTAGAATAATGAGCGCTACATAGATTGATGTAGGATCTGTCATCCAGATTGAAATGACAGCAAGCACGACAGCAACTAGCACACAAAGTATATCTGGATAAATGGATGAGATGCCGGCTCCAGATTCTTGGCTTTTTATATGTGCAATAATATATTTTTCTCTCTCAGTAAATTCGGGCTTCATCTTTATTCAGAAGGTTTATGGGGTTCGAAGGTGGTGGATTGGTGGTAGGCGTTTGCTTTGGTGATTTTTTCAGCGGCTTTTTGAAGGGAGGCTTGGAGGCGGATCTTATTTGCTTTTCCTTTCGGAGAAGATTTTCTAACAGAGGTCCCGTCTTGCTGGATGATGTGAGCGTTCTGGTTGTCATCGAAGGCGGTCTTGAGAATTTCTGTTAGACGTTTTTTCGCCTTGGGGTCTGCGATGGGGATCATGAGTTCCACGCGTTTTTCTAGGTTGCGGGTCATCCAGTCTGCTGAGGCAATGAATAGCTCTGGGTTGCCTCCTTTATGGAAATAAAAGATGCGGGCGTGCTCTAGGTAGCGGTCGATGACGGAGATGACCTCGATGTTTTTTGAGAGCTTCTTATCTTGGGTCTTGAGGCAGCAGATGCCGCGGATGTTTAGCTGAATTTTCACGCCTGCGGCGGAGGCTGCGTAGAGGGCATCGATGATGTCTTGATCTTGCAGGGAGTTTATTTTAGCCATGATGTGAGCTGGCTCACCTTGCTTGGCGCGTTTCGCCTCACGTTCAATTTTACTGATGAGTGAGCGCTTCATCTCTGTGGGTGCGGGGATGAGTTTTTTGAGGCTGGTGAGCTTGGATCTACCTGTGATGGCATTGAAAAATACGGAGGCGTCTGCTCCGTAGCTGTTGCGTGCAGTTAGATAGGAGGCATCGGTATAGAGCTTGGCGGTGGATTCATTGTAGTTGCCTGTGCCGAGGTGGAGGTAGCGTTTGATGTTGCCGTTTTCGTTTCTAACAATGAGGAGGATTTTGGCGTGTGTCTTGAGATTTTTTACTCCGTAAACGATCTGTACGCCAGCGCGCTGGAGTTCGTCGGCACGTTGGAGATTACGTGCTTCATCGAAGCGTGCCTTGAGCTCTACGAGGACGGTGACTTGCTTGCCATTTTCTGCCGCGCGGATGAGAGCATCAATGATGCGGGAGTCACTGGCGGTGCGGTAGAGTACCTGCTTGATGGCGAGGGTGTGCGGGTCTGTGGAGGCTTCTTCGATAAGACGGATTACAGGCTCGAAACTCTCGTATGGATGATAGAGCAGCACGTCATTCGCGGCAATGGTCTCAAACATGGATTGCTCAGTGGTAAAGGCTGGGGAAGGCTGGGGAGTCCAGTCGGGATCACGGAGGTCATCATAGCCCGGGAGAAATGCTAGCGTCATGAAGTCCGCGAGATTGATAGCTCCCTGGATACGGTAAACATGATCTTCCTCAGATTCCTCGTCAGTGTGTGTGACGTTGCAGATGGTTTGGAGTAGTTCGTCAGAAATGTTAGACGGAATTTCTAATCTAACAGTTTTGCTAAATTTCCGAGCATCAAGGATGTCTTCCATCTCACCTGCGATGTCCACAGCGTCTTCATCATGTAGCACAATGTCGCCATTCCTAGTAATGCGGAAGTGGGTGTGATCAATGATCTGCTCATCGGGAAAGAGAGTCTGCGCGTGATGGCTGACAAGCTCTTCTGAGGTGATGATGTGAAGTGTTTCATCATCCGAGACATAGTGAAACCTATCTACGAGACTGGGGATAGGCAGAAACACGATGCGGGTATTTTTTTCTGCGTCTTGTAATTTTAAGGTGAGAATAATCTGTTGAGCAGGGAGTGAGGGTGCTGATTCGCTATTGTTACTATCTTCATCTTCATCAAAACCCAAGGGAGTGAGGATGGGGAATATTAGGTTATTAAATTTATCTGTTAGATTATTTCTCTGAGTGTGATTTAACTCTGTTAGAGGGGTAAATAAGATCTGTTTTTTAGCTAGTGCAGGGGTAAGTTTTTTCTCAAGGAGCTCGCTAAATTCCTGGTACATGATTTTGATCCGTGTGCGAATTGCGTTGAGTTGCTCCGATGGTGTGAGTCCTGTAAAATCGGTTTTTTTAGAGCCAGCCATGAGCTGAGCGCTGAGACCACCTACGCGGACTTGAAAAAATTCATCGAGATTTGATGCGGTGATGGCGAGAAATTTAACTCTTTCTAGGAGCGGCAAGTCATCGCGCTGAGCTTCATTGAGCACGCGCTGGTTAAATTCTATCCATGATAGTTCACGGTTAATGTATTGGGTGGACATGGTGTTATATTTCTTCGTGTATATAGATTTCTAGACCAAATATGTTTTGGAATAAGTTGCCTTTAGACTTCATGGCAATGCGCTCAACAGTGGCATCCGTGACGTCTGTTAGATGAATGTTTAGCTGACCAGGTTCGAGCTTGATGATGATGTTCTCTGCACGAGCGGAATGGCTCCGGTCGAGTGCATCGGCTATCCTTAGAAGGCTAGCTATTTTAGACACGCGCATCTGCTGGGGTGTATCTAGGTCTCGGTAAACAGAGTGAGATGGCTTGGGCGGAGAGTTTCTATGATAGCGAGCGATGAGTGCCACGAGCTTAATGTCCGGGTGGGAGAGACCGAAGATGTCACTATTTTGGATGATGTACTGCGAGTGCTTGTGATGGGATGCATCTGCGATAAACCCACCACACTCGTGGAGCAGTGAAGCGCAGTGGAGTAGTAGCTTAGCTTGTGGGTCGAGCCTGTGTAGATCTTCTAGTTCATCGAAGAGGAGAAGAGCGGTGGCGGTGACTTGTTTGGCGTGTTTTTTGTTGACCCGGCATTTCTTAGCTAGTGCCCAGGCTGAGGCGGTGACTTCCTCGGTGAATGATGATGAGGAGTCATGTGAGAGGTGGATGTCATTGAGAAATTCACGCTCGTAGTCGCTTCCCGGTATGGTGATTTTTTCCATGCTGAGAGCTTTAGCGATACAGGTGCTGATGGCGATGGCTGGGGGGAGAGCTTCGGCTGTGTGGTAGTCTATAGTATAGTGAGAGACGATGTCATCATCATCCATACTAATGACGGCATCACTGATTTTTTCTAGTTTACTCAGAGAGCACTGGGATTTCTTAGAACCCATGAGCTTTGGCTGGAGGAGTTGTAGCTCGTAGCCGATGAAAATAATGTCTTGAATGTCTTCCTCCTGAAAGTCCTCTATCAGGGTGTCTAGCTGGCTGTTGATGTGATCATAGAGAAATCGTTTTGCCTGAGTTTCATCTATAGATAAATTTCGGATTTCCTCACTCGCACGGTAAATCCCGATTCGGTAATTCTTGTAGGACTCGATTTTTCCCTGCTTAAAATAAAGTGTGCGGGTGTTTCCTGGACCAGCGTGGACTACGAGGGTGTTGTGCTGAGCCATGGCTGGCTTGTCGAGCAGCAGCCTGCGCGTTTTCATGTAGATGAGGCGCGTCATTTCTCCATCGTCTAACACTTTTACAGAGACTCCACAGGTGATCTGTAAGCGATTGATAAAAATGTCCATATTTGAGGACTCAGAGAGAATGTTAGTAGCAACGATGCGAACATTTGGGTCATGAATATTAATCCCGAACTCGGTGAGAATGGCATTGTAGCCGAGCAGAATAGAGACGCAATTCTTGATGGTGGATTTAGTGATCTCTCCTTGGCTAAAAATATCGTGCGCGAGCGATGTGGACTTCTCCAGATACTCGATTTGCTCACCAGCCTCATTGGTGATAAGTAAGGAAATAGAACTCGCGCCAATATGAATAGCGGCATTCAGTTTCAGAGGTATATGTAGGGCATCCATGGGGTCATCATCAATACTTTTGATTTCATCAAATATCAACAAAAGAAATGTTACAATTTAGAGCGTTTTCGAAGTCTAAAATGAGAACAATGATGCACTGAAAATGCCTTGTAAAAATGGCGAGGTAGATACAGACTCCGCCGCATGAGTACTACTTCTTCTATACCTAATGTCCTCGCTGAACGTTATGCATCAGCCGCTATCGCTAATATCTGGTCCGCTGCGGGTCGCATTGTTTTAGAACGGGAGTTCTGGATCTCTGTGATGAAGGCTCAGCAAGACTTGGGATTAGACATTCCTCAAGAGGCTATCGATGCTTATGAGGCGGTGAAAGATCAGGTGAATTTACCATCCATCATGGAGCGAGAGCGGATCACGCGGCATGATGTGAAGGCGCGTATTGAAGAGTTCTGCGATCTCGCTGGACATCAGCATATCCATAAGGGCATGACTTCACGTGACCTTACAGAAAATGTGGAGCAGCTGCAGGTGTATCGTTCCTTGCTTATTATTAGGGATAAAACGATCGCGACACTCGCTAAAATTAGTGACCGTGCTGAGCAATGGCAAGATTTAGTGATCACTGCCCGCACGCACAATGTGGCGGCTCAGCCTACGACCTTTGGTAAGCGACTCGCGATGTTTGGAGAAGAGCTTCTAGGTTCGCTCAGCTCGCTCAATCACCATATTTCCGCCTACACCGTTCGCGGACTCAAAGGTGCGGTGGGCACTCAAATGGACCAGATTTCGCTCTTCGATGGTGACCTGGATAAGGTTTCCGCTTTAGAAGAGAAAATCTGCAAGCATTTAGGCATACCTGAAGTTTATACGAATGTGGGGCAAGTCTATCCACGTTCATTAGATTTCCGCACAGTATCTATTCTAACAGATCTCGCGGCAGGACCATCATCTATGAGCCGCACGCTGCGTTTGATGGCTGGAAATGAGACTGCTTCTGAGGGATTCGCGAAAGGTCAGACAGGCTCTAGCGCGATGCCGCATAAGATGAATTCCCGCTCCTGCGAGCGCGTCAATGGATTCCAAACCATCCTCAAAGGCTACCTAACAATGGCGACTGGACTTGCTGGTGATCAGTGGAATGAAGGAGACGTCTCCTGCTCAGTAGTCCGCCGTGTGATGCTGCCAGATGCCTTTTATGCTTGTGACGGAATGTTCGAGACTTTCCTGACTATCCTGAATCAAATGGACGCTTACCCTGCTGTGATCGAGGCTGAGAATAATCATTATTTACCGTTCCTAATGACCACTACTATTATGATGGAAGCAGTGAAAGCGGGTGTAGGTAGAGAAGCCGCGCACAAGGCGATCAAGGAAAACGCAGTGGCAACAGTGAACGACCTGCGCAGCGGAGCTACCCGCGAAAATGATCTTCTCGGACGTCTTGCGAGCGATGACCGTATTCCGCTCACGGAAGCGCAGCTCACCGCACTGATGGAAGAGGGTAAGGAAAATGCAGGAACTGCTCGTATCCAAGTGAATGCTTTTGCGGCTAAAATAAACCAGCTCTGCGTAGAGCACCCAGACGCAGCGAGCTACACTCCTGGCTCCATTCTCTAACAGAAAATGTCTGACTATCTCGCATCACTCTCACAGCGCATCGAGTCTAAACTCAGCCCTATCCTAGCGGCTGAGATCACTACTCCAGAAGCGCAGCAAGAGCGAGCTGATGCGATCAAGGGGTTTATAAAAACCGAGGATGATGCGATCATGAAGCTACATGATTCTGGTGGCTCGGGGCTAACCATCGCAGGATACCGAGCGTCATTGATAGATATTTTACTAAAGACAACATTCGAAACCGAAGTAGAAAAACTTACCTCAAGCGGAGAGAAAACTGGCGCGAAAACTGGAGTCAAAGACATACCTACAATGTCACTCGTGGCAGTAGGCGGGTATGGACGAGCACAGCTAAACCCTGGCTCAGATCTGGACATACTTTTTCTACTTCCTAAACCAGCAAACTCATACGCAAAGGAAAGCCCCACATCTATTTTAATCGAGAACATCCTCTACCTTTTGTGGGATACGGGATTCAAGCTAGGGCACGCAACGCGTTCCGTGGTAGAGTGCATTCAGGAGGCAAAAAGCGAGCAGCAATCTAAGACCGCCATGATGGATGCACGCCTGCTGGCTGGTGATGAAGTGTTGTTTAATAAATTTATCAAGAGGTTTGATAGAGACTGCCTGAAACGTGATCAACAAGCATTCCTAGACCTCCGCACCCAAGACATTAGTTCTAGGCACAAGAAATCTTCTTACACCGTATTCCTCCAAGAGCCACATGTGAAAGAGAGCTGTGGTGGGCTACGGGATTTCCATAACATCCTGTGGGTGGCGCGTGCCAAGCGAGGTACATCAGACCTGAAAGCACTCGTGGAAGAGAAAATTTTATCTAAGAGAGCCTACAAGGAACTCATCGCGGGCTATGACTTTCTACACCGAGTTAGAAATGAACTCCATTATCATAATCAATCTAACACAGACATCCTGACGCTGAGATTACAGGGAGTCGTGGCTACTAGTTTTAATTATCCTCAGGAGAGTATTTTACGTCGTTGTGAAGCGTTCATGAAGGACTACTACACGCACACGAGAAACATCTACAGGCACACCTCATCACTGATGCAGACCTTCCAGCTAGAATTAGTTCAGGAGGAAAAATCAGGCTGGCGGAGGCTATTCTCCCCTAAGAAAAAGCGTGAGGTATTTGATGGTTTCGTAGCGAGAAATGGGCTAATTTATGCAGAGCATAATAAGATATTCATCGAGAATCCGCATCGCCTGATGCGTGTCTTTCAGCATTGCCAGATCAAAGGTCTAGGGCTAAGCCCGAGAATACGTAAGCGAATTAAAGATAACGTAGGACTAGTGGATAGAAAATTCCGCCAGTCAAAATCTAACAGAGAGACATTTCGCGCGATGTTAGAGAGAAAAGGTGATGTCGCTAGCTGTCTAAGAAAGATGCACCGGGTAGGAATACTGGGAGCATACCTCCCTGAGTTTGGCGCCTTGGATTGTCTAGTTCAACATGAGTTTTTCCACCGCTACACTGCGGATGAGCACACATTGCGCTGTATCGAAGAGCTAGATAAGCTCATTGATAACCACACCCGCGAACGCGAAATTTACAGAAATATTCTCACGCAAATGGGAGATCCCTACGCGCTTTATCTAGCACTCATCATGCATGATACTGGCAGAGCAGAAGACGTGCGTGAGCATACTGATGGCTCCGCCATGCTGACCTCCAGAGTCTGCACCAGAATGAAAATAAGTGGAGCGCGTAGATCACTGATCACATTCTTGGTGGATCATCATCTCACCTTCTGGAGATACGCCACGAACCGTAACTTAGATGACCCCGCAGTGATTGAAGAGTTTGCCAATATTATGGGTTCAAGGCAACGTTTGAGCACACTCTTTCTCTTCACTTACGCGGACTCAAATGGGACCAATGAAGAAGCTTGGTCACCATGGAAAGAGTCACTCATGCTCCAGCTTTACCGTTCTACGACGCAGTTTCTGACTGAAGGAAAAGATAAGTACAAAGCAATCCTCGCTGATGAAAAAAAGAAGCTTCTAAAGACTACGAAGAAGAAACTAGATCAGAAATACCATGATCAATTAGCGATCCACTTTGACACCATGCCAATGCGTTATTTTAGATTCCGTGAGTCTGCTAATATCGCAACGCATGTGAAATCGGTCAGTAAATTTTTAGCAAAGAATGAAGAAGCGGATGACGACAAGTCAGCCGATCTGCGCTGGATGTCTCGTCCTGACCGCGCTTACACCGAGCTCATTGTTACCTGCTGGAATGCACCACTTCTGTTAGAAAAAGTCTGCTGTGCACTCGCCTCAGAAGAGCTTAATATTATTGCAGCTGATGTTTACACCAGAACCGATGATGTGGTGTGCGACATTTTCCAAGTCTGCACCATAGATCATCAACCCATCACTGACATTAAGCTAAAAAAACGAGTAGCGACTAAAGTGAAGCAATTGGTGCGAGAGGAAGAATACGATCCCTCACTATATCTGAAGAAGAAAAAAAATTACCTACGCAAAGATGTGCTAGAAGGTGGTATCCCATTCCCAGTGAGAGCATTTACCAACAATCACCTCAGCAGCACATGCACTGCCATCGAGATACAGGCTCAAGACCGAATTGGCTTGATGCATGATCTCTTTTTAGAAATAGGCAAGTGCGGCTTAGCCACCGTTCACGCTCGTATCTGTACCGAGAAAGGTGCCGCCATGGATACCATCTATGTGACTTATCCAGGCGGAGGAAAAGTGGAAGATCCAGAGCTGTTAGAACGGGTGGAAACAGCACTTAATGAACTATTAAATTAAATCAATAACACCAAATACCAAGAAGACATGTCCGGAAAGAAAACAGAACAACTCATTTACGAAGTCTATAATCACCAAAAACTGGAGCTAGTTCAGCACATGATCAAGAGCGATCCTGCACTCGATTCCGCGATGATTTATCTACAAAAAACGGATGATGTCCACCTCCTCACCACATCACTCAGCCATGCTGGGATTCATGTAGATTCTATCCATGGAAAGAAGAATCCAGAAGGGCGAGCGACAGCGCTAGCTGAACACATTGCCAGCAGGCTGCCATACTTAGTAGTCACCGCAGCCAGTGCCAGAAACCTAGACATCACCGGTGTGAAAAACATCATCAATGTGGATTTCCCTGAGCTACTCAGCGACTACGAGACCCAAGTGCTCACCGAGTCCACGGAGCGCGTCTATAGCTTCGCAATCCCCACTAAATCTGGAGGAACCAAGCTGTTAAAGAACCTAGAAGAACTTATCGAAGCCAGCTTCCCACGCGCCACAGCGGAAGGCTTTGTTTACGATAAACACGCCCTAAAAATATCCACCAGAAACAAACAAAGAAAAAGCGGACCCCGCTCAAAACCACTCCAGAATAAAAAACCGAAGTTGAAGAAGAAGGGGAGATAATCTTCTAGTACTGGTAATAATTAGCTCAGATGTTTTCGGATCCAATCTGGGTCTCTCCGGCAATCTATGACTGCCCAAACAATAACATCTTTGCCTTCCATGGTGTAATAAATTGCGTATGGAAAGACTTTACATAATAGTCGGTAATAATCCTTGTAAACTACTCGATGGATACCTGCTGATATTTTGAGACCTTCTATATCAGACTTCAAATGTGTGCTAAAATAGTCCCCTAGTCCAAATTCTTGAGATTCGTAAAACCAATAACCCTCTTCTAAGTCTTGATTAGCTCCATTTGATAATTTAATATTGATCACAACTCAGTGGGCTATGCCCTATGCTTGACCAATTTGATTTTTTACATCGTCCCATTCTAGGAGACTAGCGCGTCCAGATTCAACTTCATCACGGCGGGCATCTAGTATTTTACGGTGCTTCTCGGGTGCACTAGCTTCATCTGCTAAAGCGTGCATTTCTTCCCAGAGAGCTTCCATGATTTGGAATTTTTCACGCATGGGAAGTTGTTTTATTTCAGCGATACTCATACATGTAACATACTCTACAAAAGCCATTTCACCAATCATAATTTTATGAGAGTATTTGAATTACTTGAGAAAATTGGATCATGCGAAAGTTCTCCAATTCAATTGAGCCTAGGATGCCAATAACCAGGTTTTTTTCTACTAGCAGCAATTGCAACGACAACAATGACTCCATCTCTGATGACATAGGCTACATAATATGGAAAGACGGGGCAATTCACTCTTCGGTAACCACCCTTACGCTCTCTCCACAGGTACGGTGAATTAGAGACAACACGTAAAATATCAGTAATTTCATCTCTCATCCTGGCTCCCAAATCTACGTCTTTATTACCGTAGTATTCTACAGCATCAAAGAGATCTGTTTTAGCTTCTGAAGTGAAGTCTATAGGTATCATGCCATTCTTTCATCAAGCTCTTGGAAAACTTTAGAAGAAGGAATTCTCTCAGTTCTACCTGAATCAAGTAGCTCTATCCTGCGGCAAATTTCGTCATCCCAAAGTGATTTCATCTCAGAGGCGTTAGAAGTCTCTGATTTATTTAACACGCTGCTTATTAAAGAAATTCTTTGTTCCTCTGGTAGCTTTAGAACTTCTAATTCTATTTCGGAAAGTGTGGACATAGTTGTAATATAGAGCGCGGCTGAGAATACACAATGAGTTTTTCATAAGATGGATGCCTACATCTCCAGCATCATTCTCGTTGGGTTCTCCAAGCAGTCTTTGATTTTGATGAGGAATGTTACGGCTTCTTTTCCGTCCACAAGGCGGTGATCGTAGCTGAGGGCTAGATACATCATGGGGCGGATTTCTACTTTGCCATCTACTGCGACTGGTCGCTGCTGGATGGTGTGCATTCCTAAGATTCCACTTTGAGGTGGGTTGATGATAGGGGTGCTGAGGAGTGAGCCGTAAACGCCACCGTTGGAGATGGTGAAGACTCCGCCTTGGAGATCTGACATCTCTATCTTTCCTTCGCGTGCTTTTTCAGCGTAGCCGAGGATGTCTTGCTCTATCTGAGCAAATCCCTTCTTATCAGTATCGCGGAGCACTGGGACGACTAGACCTTTCTCAGTGCCTACTGCCACGCCAATGTCGTAGTAGTGGTTCTGGATTACGTCCGTTCCGTCGATGCGTCCGTTGATAGAGGGCACATCTTTGAGTGCTTGTGTGACTGCCTTTACGAAGAGTGACATGAAGCCGAGTTTGCAACCATGCTTCTTCACGAAGTCCTCTTGCACTTCCTTGCGCAGCTTCATGATGGCAGACATATCTACTTCATTGAAGGTGGTGAGGATGGCAGCTGTCTGCTGAGCATTCACGAGATGAGATGCTATTTTGCGGCGAAGCATAGACATCTTCTTGCGCGTGGTACGTCCATCGTCATTTGCTGGTGCTGCTGGTGCAGATTTCACTGGAGCTGGGGCGGCTTTCGGAGTAGGCGATGGTGCCGGCTTAGGAGTTTCTACTTTAGCTACTGCTGGAGTCGCGGGAGCTGGTGTAGCTTCGGGTGGAGCAGGGGTTGCCTTAGCATTTCCAGCACCGACTGTGATCTTAGCGATGAGTGAGCCTATGCTTACTTCTTCTCCTTCTGGGGTGATAATTTCTATGGTGCCAGACTCCTCAGCTTCGAGCTCGGTAGAAACTTTATCGGTTTCTAGTGTCACGAGGATATCGCCTTTATTCACGGTGTCACCTGTTGCTACATTCCAAGCTGCGACATTTGCAGAGGTCACTGACTCACCGGCTGCAGGGACTATCACATCAATCACCGCACCACTGTTAGATGGTGCTGCGGGTGCAGGGGTAGAGACAGGAGCTGGCGTAGGTTCAGCTGCTGGAGTTGGTTCAGGAGTAGATACAGGTGTGGAAGCTGCCGCGGCACCTTCAGTGATTTTCGCAACCACTGCACCAATCGCTACTTCCTCGCCCTCAGGGGTAAGGATTTGCAATGTGCCAGCTACTTCTGCCTCTAGTTCTTGAGAAACTTTATCTGTCTCGATAGTGAGTAGGACATCGCCTTTTGCGATGGTATCACCATCAGCTTTGTGCCATTGTGCGACGTTTGCAGAGGTCACTGACTCTCCTGCGTTGGGTATGATTACTTCAAATGCCATGTAGTTATGTTAGTTAGAAATTTTTTGTTAGATAGTGTTTACACATTAAATGCTTCTTCGACAAGTTGCATCTGACCTCTCTTGTGAGATGC
>CAKZMG010000022.1 GCA_937128235.1 uncultured Verrucomicrobiales bacterium | reverse complement strand
CTAAGGCCGTAGTTTCCAATACCTTAGGCCGGTCAACAGGGCTATCCAGAATGTCGGCCAGAAATTGCATTGTCCAGTCGGATGCAGTCATGCCACCATCAACCCGCAACACTGTGTCACTGCCTTCCAACCCTGAGCTATCCGCTTTCATCGCTTCCAATAAATCACGGGTCTGGTAACCAACGCTTTCCAGTGTGGCTTTGGCCAATTCCGCCGGGCCGGTATTGCGTGTCATACCAAACAGAGCACCACGTGCATCCGGGTCCCAATAAGGCGCACCCAATCCGACAAAAGCCGGAACGAGATAGATGTCCTGATTCGGATCAGCGGCTTCTGCTAAGGCTTGCGTATTACTGGCAGATTCAATGATTTTCAGGCCATCCCGCAGCCATTGCACCGCTGCACCAGCGACAAAAATTGAACCTTCCAGTGCATAAGTGGTTTTACCATCAAGCTGGTAGGCAATGGTGGTCAGCAGGTTATTGTGTGAAGTCACGGCAGTATCACCGGTATTCAACATTGCAAAACAACCCGTGCCATAAGTCGATTTCATCATGCCGGGTTTAAAACAGGCTTGTCCAACCACCGCAGCATGTTGATCACCCGCGACGCCACAAATAGGAATTGATGCGCCAAATATGCCTGGTTCAGTGGTGCCAAAGTCAGCCGCACAATCCTTCACTTCCGGCAACAGGGACATCGGAACATTCAGCGCGTTTAACAAGGTTTCGCTCCATTGCCCCTGATGAATACCATAGAGTAATGAGCGGCTGGCATTGGTCGCATCGGTCACGTGTGCCTTTCCCTCAGTCAGCTTCCACACCAGCCAGCTATCCATGGTTCCCATGCAGAGCTCGCCAGCCTCAGCCCGCTCGCGCACTCCCGGCACATTTTCCAGCACCCACTGCACCTTGGTCGCCGAGAAATACGGATCGAGCCGCAGCCCAGTCAGCGCAGAAATAGCGCCCTCCAGCCCAGCGTTCTTAAATTGCTGGCACATCTCAGCCGTGCGCCGGTCTTGCCAGACGATGGCATTATGGATTGGCTTACCAGATTCCCGTTCCCAGACGACTACTGTTTCGCGCTGATTGGTGATGCCTATTCCTGCGATGTCTTTTGCCGTGATGTCTGCCTTGATCATCGCGTCCAGCATCGTACTGAGCTGGGTTTCCCAGATAGCCTCAGCATCATGCTCCACCAGCCCAGGTTCTGGGTAGATCTGTTTAAATTCTTTTTTACTAGATGCTACGACTGATCCCTCAGCATCAAAAATCACCGAGCGGGAGCTGGAAGTCCCTTGATCTAGTGAGAGAATAAATTTAGCCATAACAACCTAAATTCAACCACTCCCATTACAATGCGTCAATAACAGAGCGTGGTCATTACATTGGACTCATTGTAAATAACTTAAAATCAATGTGAATAACTCATAATATGTTTGCTAGAAAATCGAATTTGTCACATTATATGAGTTGAAAGCATAAGATTGGGCGTTGAGTGTATATATACAACATACATACACATAGGCTGCCTATCCCGTATTTTAACAATGAATGTAACTCAATTTCCATCAACAAGCAATGCAACGCAGGAGCCTAATCGGACTACTGGTAGAGCCTCTCATTCTAATCGAGGCTTCGCACTTGTTTCATGTATTGTGATTATGAGTCTTCTGATGATGCTTAGTCTAGGGATGTTGAGCTTTGCTACGATTGAGACCAAGCATGCGGAGGCGAGCATCGCGGCAGGAGAGGCGCAGGCTAATGCGAGACTTGCCCTAGAAATGGCGCTCTCACAGCTCCAAAATGCCACCGGCTCAGACCAGGTAGTCACCGCACGCGCTGAGATACTCTCCGAAGACCGCACTATTTCTAACAACAACTGGGTAGGAGCCTGGCGGACCACTTATCAGCAAAATAATACGGGTCCTGCTTGGCCGATGATTGGCAAAAAATCAGCAAGTGGGAACCAGATTTACGCGCATGAGGGCACCTACTCGGATCTCAGGCAGACCGTATCGCTGCTCTCTGGCGGAAAGTGGAAAAACGAACTCCTCAATGACTGGCTAGTGAGCTCGCCTACAGAAAAATTTGATCCATCTGAGACTCTAGAAATAGCGGATGAGACGGTGGTAGAAATTCTCGGTAAAGGAACACTCGGGCAATCGATCGCAAATGCGGAATACATCACGGATCGGGTTCTGGTAAAGAAAATTGACATCGACAACGAGTCCGCCATCGCATGGTGGACAGCAGATAATAACCAGAAAGCCAGTATCAAGCCACATAAACTTAGTGACCCAGAAAACGTGATCACTTCTAGCCCTGGAGATAATCCAAAGTTCATCAAGCAAAATTCTGCTCATCCGTTTGAGGATTTTCAGACCAAGGCATTAGCTAAGAGAGAGAAGATTATTTCACTGGGCTCATCACACCTGACTCAGGATGTTCCTCTGACTATCAAGGAATCATTAGGTCGCTTCACGCATGACCTTACCTACCACTCACCGGGCATGTTTACCAATCCTACCTTGGGAGGAATACAGCGCGACCTCACTCCTTTATTATTTGCTCGGAAGAGTGATCAGGCAGTAGAATTTGAGGCACCGAGTACGCGAGTTTCTGATCAGCCATTTAGCTCAGAGTATCCTATCATCGCGAGTAAATACCATGATGTCTTAGCTCCTACATTTTCTGCTCTTCGCTACTGGGGGCTTCAGAAATATAATAGTAGCAACAGCTTCGATGTGACCCTAGCGAATAGTGCGAGCAGGGTCAGATCTAACACAAACTGGCCACACAGCCAGAGCGATGGTGTCACCTTTAAGTCCGAGGACTGGTCAGCAGAAATGCCAAAGACACACCCTATCATGACGGACTCACGCTGGCATTATTACTTCTCCATCAACGGCAAAAAAATCCGCACCCACATCATCCCCAGAGTCTGTCTCTGGAATCCCTACAATAGAGATATAAAAATGGATAACATGGTCGTGATGATGCCGAATCCGTATTACAAAGCTTCTGGAGGGTTTCATTTTTACTTTGAAGATGTTGAAGTGCAGAGAGTGCAGAACGCGACACCAGATGAAAAAGATAATGTTAATAAATGGGTAAAAAAAGGTGCTAGCCCATTACCGAGTCAATATAAATCTCGCCTGAAAGCATCTGGGAATACTGGTCTTTTTCCGCAGAAACGCTACTTAGCATTCACTCTCAAGAGCACCACTCTCGCTCCCGGTGAATGTCATGTATTTTCTCCTAGTATTTCCTCACCAAGTGTTTCCGAAAGTGGTGTGAATCTAGCAGTTTACCAACAAGACAACATCTCACAAAATACGCTAAGTTCAGATGCGACACAGGGAGAAGATCACTTCTACTTTGATATGCCATCTACGCGATTTGAAGTTCAGACATCATCTGGCTGGCGCACACTAGTTACTTCCACACAGACTAAATTGAATCTTGAAATGATCCATGACTACCGTCCAGAGACAGGAGCATTGGTGGAGAACTTTCCATTCATACTCAAGGCCTCCAATGGCTCTGTCCCGTCATTAAGCGGTCTTCTTACTTCCAAGTCGCATCCTACTCTTCAGCTTATTAACAATGGCACGGGTGGAGTTGCGCCATCCTACTATTTCTCCTACACAGGATCGCCATGGGGTAGTGCTAATACTATCGGCTCATTTGGATCGATGCAGTCATTTAATGATGCACCTTTCAAGGATGCACCGGGAACACACCAAGTAGGAGCTAAGTTGGTATGGCTAGATGAGACTTCTACTGAAGGCAATAAAGCACCACTTCGCTACGGAACATCAACGCAAACACGCTGGACAAAAGACCACATGGCGTATCACCCAGCCACCATTGCAAACTGGAATTTACGTGCTCAGTTAACTAGCAGATCACCTATCGCGCAGTGTGCTAAGAAATGGTACCTCTTTAGTACGGGGCCTTGGATCTTGCAGTTCATTCCTAAGACACCACAAGACCCGAATGATAGCCCTCAGTTGAACTCCTCAGGAACTGCCTTTGTGAAAAATCCTTTTGGTCTTGCTGTGAATCACTCTTCTGCACCTAATGTGGTGCTCTTTGATTTACCTCACCCTGAGCATGGTGCTCACTCGCTCGCATCATTACGCCATGCGATGCTTAGCCCATACTCATGGCATCCTAGTTACATCGTGGGGCATTCGCTCAGAGACCCGCACGCTCCGGCAGATACCACCAC
>CAKZMG010000021.1 GCA_937128235.1 uncultured Verrucomicrobiales bacterium | reverse complement strand
CTCACCCAGATGCGTGTGCCTTCTCCGGCTACGTGGTGGTTGGTCAGGACATATCCGTCTGGATGAATGATGGTGCCAGATCCAGTGCCGCCTGTCTTCTGCATTCTACCATCCTTTGGCTTCTCACCCACTACGTGGATACGCACTAGCGAGGGGTAAACTTTAGCGATGGCTGCGTCTATCTTAGCTTGGTCAGCGCTGCTGGTTGCTCTGATAGTGGGAATTTCTGCTTTCGGCAGAGTAGGAGCTTCGGTCTGTGCGGATACAGGTATCGCTATCGCTCCGAGCATGAGGCTTGTAAGTAGTGGTTTGTTGATGAAGTTTTTCATGGAGTTAAATTTTTATGATTATTACACCTCTAGCGCACTGGTGGCTCAGAATTGTCTCAAAAAAACACCCCGAGCCAGAATGACGCGGGGTGTGGTGTGAATAATGTGAAGGCTAGAGGTAAGTTTTATTTCTCACGAGTGAGAGCTAGGAGAGCAAGTCTTTTAGCCTGTGCGGTGATTTCTTTCACCTTCCCTTCTGATGGCTCTTCATCAGGTGCTAGAGTCATCACCACTTTGAGACCGGAGCAGATTTCTCTGATAGAGACAAAGGTAGGCTTCGCAGAAATGCGCGGATGGAGCCCGCCGATGGAGCCCTCGTAATAGTCTGCTATGTCTTCTCTGAATAGTTGGTTAGCGCGTTCCTCAGTGAAATTTTTGTTCACCGCAGCTGAGGCGCATTCGAGAGCGCGGATCCATCCGCCGAGCGAGATGAGGTGAGCAAGGTCTGCATCCTTAAGCTGCACGAGCTCTTTTTCAACGTCCTTTTGAGTGGCTGATAATTCTGTTTTGAGCGCCTCGATGTTCTTTTTCTTAGCATTTTCTAAGAGTGATTTTGCGTGGCGGTTCACGCGGTCACCAGCTCCTAGTGCGCGTCCGTATTTGGAAAGTTGCTTAGCGATTGGCTCAATGTCATCAATGTGTCCATGCTGCACAGCAAGGAATCCATCCGCGATGAGAAAGCCAATTTCGAGCGCGAGATCAGTGCGGCTGAGTGGCATCCGCTTTGGTAAAATATGCTGAGTCTCCTTCACTGGCATCGGGGTCAGCTGATCTAAGTCATCAAAGATGAGACGGATAGAGGGAGCGGTGAACTCATTGATACCAAGCTCTGCACGAACATGCGGGTCCTCAATAAGGTCTTTAGGAATCTCCGCTACTTCCTTCTCCTCCACGACTGGCTGACCTACAGGAGGAGCTATTTTAGGAGTTTCTGCCTGCTGAGCCATGAGGGCACTGGGGATGCTAAGAGCAGTGAAAATAGACACAGAAATACGAGTGATTGATGTATGTTTCATTAATTATAATAGAGCACAGAAACCTGAATTTGGCAATGATAGAATCCTATTCATTCAGGTAAACTCGGGTAACGCGTGGGGTGATGCGGGTGAGGATTTCCCAGGAAATGGTGTTGGCGTTTTTGGCGACTTCGGTGACGCTGATTTGCTGACCGAAGAGTTCTGCTTCATCGCCAATTTCTGCTTCTGGGAGGGCAGTGACGTCGATCATGATTTGATCCATCGTGACTCTGCCGATGATGGGGCATCGCACACCACGGATGATGACTGCTGCTTTTTCTGGTGAGACTGAGCGTGGATAGCCATCGCCATAGCCGGCTCCGACTGTTGCAACCCGAGTGGGTTTCTCTAACACAACGGATCTGCCATAGGAAACTCCGTGACCAGCTGGGAGCTCGCGGATGAGTGTGATTTTAGACTTGAGAGTCATCACTGGTTTGAGGAGGTGCTGGTATTTCTCTATGGGGGAAATGCCGTAGAGCATGAGTCCAGGGCGGCAGAGATTAGTAACCGATGATGTGTAATCTAACAGTCCTGCTGAGTTTGCCAGATGAGTGTATTGAAAGTGGTGCTCACAGTTCTCGATGAAGTACTTAAATGTCTCAAACTGAGATAGAGTGAACTCGCGATCTTCATCCGCGGAGGGGAGATGTGAGCCGATGCCTTCTATGGTGATGTTCTTGAGCGTTGAAATTTTATCTAGCGCTGAGTCTAGCATGTCTGGCAGAAATCCACCTCTGCCCATGCCGGTATCTACGGTGATGTGGACTGGCAGTGGAGGCAGTGGAGGCTGGGTGGTGTTTGAATTTAACTCATCAAAGTGCTGTGCTTCCTCAATGCTGGAGATGGATGGGGTCCAGCGTTGTGCGACTATTTCTGCGCGTTCATCTGCAAGCGTGGGACCTAACAGATAGATTCTCGTTTTACTGCCAGTGCTGTGGATACGGCGGGCTTCGATGACGCTGGCGACTCCGAAGAAGGCGATGTTTTCCTTATCGAGTGCAAGGGCTATCTTTTTGATATCATGCCCATAAGCGGCGGCTTTCAGGACAGCCATGACTGATTGTCCAGAGATGTCTCTGGCTACTGCGAGATTATGCCGCAGGGCAGAGAGGTCTATTTCAGCCCATGTCCGGGGTGGGGATGATTGGTTGTCAGACATGTTGGTTTACATGTTGGTTTAGAGAGGAATCATGCTTCCACTATTCTTCTGAATATGGGGTAGGATTCTTGGTGCTGATGCCTTCGATGAGCCAGTTGAAGAGTTTGTTGATCTCTTCTGAGTCATTTCGGATCGCGTCTAATGCTGTCCAATCAATGTGATCACGCGGGACTGGGCTGGCGATGCGGTTGATCTCTAGTCTCTCCATGAGTGCTTCTGTTTCTCTTGGCTGAGCATTAAGAATCTCTGCTGGGCGAGGGAGGTCATCTAGCTGAGCTGAGCTGAGCCCGAAGCTAGTGACTCCGATGCCGAACTTGGCATTGAGTCTGCGGTAAGCTTCTGCGAGCGCCTCGTCTTCTATTGGCTCCGCGTAGTAGATCTCGCCAGCATTCGCCCATTCTGAGGAGCTTAGTGCCTGGAAGAAATCTTCACGGAATGAGTGCAGACCAGCTTGGATGTAGAGACGTGATGCGATGAGGCGAAATGCCGGTAGCTGAAGTGTGCTCTTGAGCTTAAAGAGGGGATCTACCTCGAACTGATCCATGGCACCTTCCCAGTCCACGAGCACCATTTCTGGAAATTTCCAGAGGTTTCCGATGGGTGCATTTGCTTGAAATGGTTCTCTGAAGATAAATGGCTGCTTGCCGTTCACCTCTGCCCAGCGGTGGACGATAGCGCGGAATTTTTTGACCCGCATGAGTGCGATGTCGATGACGTCTTTGTTGTCTCCGAAGTCTTCTAGGCGACCTTGCGATAATGATAAAATTTCCTTAGCACTAGATAGAACGGGAACTGGTGCAGTGCGTCTGTAGTAGCCTTGCCCTTTCTCTACCTTAGCGATCGGGGAGCCTGGGTCGCAGGACATGATGGAGAAATGATAGCGTAGTGAGGCGTCTGAATAATTTCCCTCAATCTTAAGTCTGATAAGGCGGATCAATTCTGTGCCTTTAATAGCATCCTTAGGATTAGCAGGGAGGATATCTGGTAATGCTGCATTTAGTTGTTTTCTGAGACTCATGATTGATTGGTTGTGTAGGATTAAATCTTAAAAAAATTATCGGTTATAAATTTACCAATCAGCAAGCTAGAAGTGACGATTTTTAAGAAAAATAACCTTAGTTTTTACTGAGGTTTAAGTTAGGTGAACTAACCTTTTTAAGAATGTGAATAAGTAGAGCTGTAAGTGGGTTCGATTCGCAAAAAATATAGCCAATCTTAATAGTTAATTTTTCCATATTAAATGAGTTTTGTGATTTTGATAGATTGTTTTTTTGATAAATTGAGTGAGAGGGAAAGCTTTTTAAGCCTTGTAATGTTTGATGTTGGTTCTCCCGTGCAAGAAGCCAGTTCGTGTTGAATCGAGAAAAGTAATGACAACCGAGTAGGGTATAAAGTAGAGTAGGCCTATGAGAATCGAAATAGAATACTGAGGAATGTGAAATTATTTACCTAATGCGGCTAGTTTAGCGGCAGAACTTAAAGAATCTTTTAGTGTGGACTCTGAGCTTATTGAAGGAAGTGGGGGAGTATTTATTGTCAGCGTAGATGGTGATATAGTGTATAATAAAAAAGAGACTGGGAGATTTCCTAATGAAGGCGAAGTCACTCAGCTCATGAAGGCGTAGGTGACTCCTGTGGTGCAGAGTTTTTGATGATTTCTGGGAATATCTTCTTGTAAGTGAGTCAAATAGAAGTATTTTTGATTTATCGTTATTATGATGCACTCAAAATTACTCTCTCTCTTTTCGTGTCTTCTGGTTACTTTATCACTGGGGACAATTACCTGCCATGGAACCGTATGGATTTCAGAATTTGTAGCGTCTAATGATAGTGGGCTGGAGGATGAAGATGGAGATCGCTCAGACTGGATCGAGCTTTACAATGATAGTAACGCGGATGTGAACTTGGCGGGATGGAGGCTAACCGATGACTCGACAAATCTCTCCAAATGGGTATTTCCTAATACGATATTGCCAGCAAATGGCTATTTGGTGATCTTTGCTTCTAGTAAAGACCGCAGAACGGTGGGGGCTGAGTTGCATACTAATTTTAAGCTTATAAAGACAGGCGAGTATTTGGCTCTAGTTAATCCGAGTAATGCAGTGGAGCATTCATTTGCTCCAGCCTATCCAGCTCAGGTTACGGATGTTTCTTATGGCATAGAGCAGGTGACTACTGCCTCAACGATTGTTGCGGAGGAAGCTGCAGGTCGAGCAGGGGTAGCCCAGAGTTTGGCAGATTTTAACGCTAACTACAATGGCTGGAATAGTTCTGTGAATGGGACTTTTAATGGCTCAACGTGGCGGAATGTGGAGTCTGGTGTGGGGTATGAAAGAGGGTCTGGGTATGATGACTGGATTGGTGCAAATGGAGATTTTGAGTCTAACATGTATAATCAGAACTCGTCGATTTTCTTAAGAATTCCATTCAACGTCACTGATCCCTCTACGGTAAGTAGTCTGAAGCTCAGGATGCGCTGGGACTCTGGATTTGTAGCCTATATTAATGGTGTGGAAGTGGCTTCTGATAGAAAGCCTGCTTCATTGACGTGGAATAGTTCAGCTACGGGTGATCGGTCTGATGGTCAGAATGATGACTGGGTAGAATTTAACATAGACATGAGCAATGTGACGCTGCTGACGGGGAATAATCTACTCGCTATCCATGGGCTTAACGTGCGTGTGGGGAGTTCAGATATGTTGTGCTTGCCTGAGTTGGATGCGGTTACGGTTACTTCAGGTGGTGGGCAGCCAAATTATTTCACAGCTCCATCACCAGGTGTTTCGAATAGTGCGGGAGTTACAGATCTGCCGCCACTTTTCTCTGATGTTACCAAGTCTGTAGATACGTTGCCTACAGGTGGTGGTGGGAGTGCGCCTATTGCGGTGACGGCTCAGGTTGTTGAGACTCAGCATCCTGTTTCTAGTGTGAAATTATTCTACCGTGTGATGTATGGTTCCGAGACTCAGCTGACTATGTTAGACGATGGTGTGGCTCCGGATATGACTGCGAATGATGGGATCTATACAGTGAATGTCCCAACAACTAGTATGTCAGCTGGGCAAATGGTACGCTGGAGAGTGGAGGCTGAGGATAATCTGAATCATTCGAGCCGGTCACCCGCATTCATAGACCCTGCAGATGCAGATGAGTATTATGGGACGATTTCTGAGCCTGGGATCACGACTTCTAATTTACCGATCTTGCATTGGTTTGTGCAGAATCCTGGCGCGGCAAACAACCGCAGTGGAACGCGTTGTTCATTTTTCTATAATGGTGAATTTTATGATAATATTCAGACTGATTTACATGGTCAGACCACTTCTGGGTTTGGTAAAAAGAGTTATGATATAGACTTCAATAAGGGGAATCGTTTTGAATGGAAAGTAGGAGAGATCAAGGCGAAGGATATAAACTTACTCACTAACTGGGCTGATAAAGCGAAGGTGCGGAATACGATGGCGTATGAGGTCTTTAAAAATGCAGGGGCAGCTCACCATTATGCGTTTCCCGTGAGAGTTCAGCAGAATGGTTTATTTTTCAGTATCGCGGACATGGTGGAGGATGGAGATGATAGGTTCCTTGAGAGAATAGGATTTGATCCTGAAGGGGCACTTTATAAAATGTATAATAGCCTGCAAAACACTGGTGGAGGATCTAAAAAGACACGAAAGGATGAAGATAAATCAGATTTGCAAGCTTTTATAAGTGGTGTGAGTGAGAGTAATTCTCAGAGTGATCGCCGTCTGTATGGTTACGATAATGTTGATATAGCAGAGACGGTGAACTATCTTGCGGGGCTGGCACTTGCAGGTAGTCAAGATCAAGGGCATAAGAATTATTATGTGTATCGTGATACGAATATTACTGGTGAGTGGATGCCTATTGTTTGGGATTTGGATTTAAGCTTTGGACATGACTGGGGCGGGCAGGGATATTTTGATGATGATCTTATTATGACTCAGAATCTGGATTTAGGGATGTCTAACCGACTCAAAACATTGATCTGGGACTCACCAGAGCTGAATGCAATGTTTGTGAGACGTGTCAGAACTCTCATGGATGAGCAACTAGAACCGTCAAGCACACCATTGGCTCAGCGTAAGATGGAGAATAGGATCAATGAGCTAGTGGAGCTGATGGATCCTGCTGGGGTGACTTCTGACGCAGATCTGGATTTCACCAAATGGGGATCTTGGAGAGATGGCGGGAGTAGTAGCACGAATGTATCCCACATCATGAGAAATCAAGCTCAGCGTCTGATAGATGAGTATTTACCAAATAGAAGAGCCTATCTCTATGGCGGTAGCCCATCTAGTAATGGACTAGGAATCCCGTCTGCTCAGCAGGTCATGCCTACGTTGACGATTGAGGATATTGAATTTCTGCCAGCTAGTGGAAACCAAGATGAGGAGTATTTTGTGATCAAGAATCATGATAGCGTGGCTGTAGATATTTCAGGCTGGCAAATCAAGGGAGCTGTGGAGAAGACATTTAAAGGAGGAACTGTGATAGCTGCGGGAAATGGCGATGTGGGTTCAGATTATGTGGGTATTCTACATGTGGCTAAATCCTCAACCGCATTTCGCGCGCGTGCATCTGGAGCTACGGGAGGGCAGTATCGCTTCATCCAAGGTCAATACAAAGGGCAGCTCTCTGCTCGCGGAGAGACCATTGAACTATGGGATAAGGCGGGAAATCTTATCGCAACAAAGACCTACACTGGAACCCCATCCTTAGCACAGCAAGATTTGAGAATAGCTGAGATAAACTACCATCCAGCAGATCCTACCGCAGGAGAGTTAGCACAAATTAGTGGGCTGACGGATTCTGATTTTGAATACATTGAGCTAGTGAATACTGGTTCCACTACCTTGGTTCTGGATGGGGCATCGTTTATCGAGGGGATTCAGTTTACTTTTCCAGCGGGAATATCATTGCCAGCGGGTGCTCGCATCGTAGTTGCTAAGAATGTAGCGGCATTTGAGCTCAGATACGGAACGGGAATCAATGTAATAGGAGATTTTGCGGATTTCTTGGATAATAAGGGGGAACGTATTAAGCTAGTTGATGCTCTAGGGGAAAGTATTTTGGATTTTGAATACAATGATAAGTGGTATCCTCCAAGTGATGGAGAAGGACGCACGATTGTGATTAGGGACCCTAGTATCCCATTTAATGAGTATGATGAGCCTGAAAGCTGGGGACTTAGTTCCACAGATGGAGGCACTCCTGGTGCTGCAAACGGTACTGTGATGAATCATTTTGAGGGCTGGAGATATGAGCAGTTTAATTCCACTGAAAGAGATGACCCAAGTGTAGGGATGGCGGGATCTGATCCAGACGGCGATGGATACTCAAACTGGGCTGAATACAGCTTCGGGATGGATCCAAGGAAGAAAGATCAGCCTTCTTTGGAGTTTTCAAATGTCACTCATAACAGCCAAGAATATGCTGCTGTGACCTTCACTCGGATAAGTAACGCATTTGACATAACCTGGGCACTAGACTCAAGTGTGAATTTAGCGACTTGGAATAAAGGTATCAATAGTGCGGTTCACGGCGTCCCACAGAGCCTAGCTGGCAAGCTAGAAAGAGTGACTCTGCGCTCCGAACAGCTAATGACAGACCCAGCGCTCAAGTATTTCTTGAGGGTATCTACTACTCCAAAATAGGGCAGTTATGATGATCTTGCATAAAAAAGCCATAAATTACTTGCATCTCTAGTGGATTTTGCTAAATGACCCATCCCGCTTTGCGCACAGTGCGCATAAATTTCTGCGGAGCACAGTTATTAACCACGAAAAATAGAGTATCATTATGGCACGTATTTTCGGAATAGAAATTCCAAACGAGAAGCGCATCGAAGCTTCTCTCCAGTATATTTACGGTATTGGGACCACAAGATCAGCTAAGATCCTAGATCAAGCTGGTGTAAGTCCAGATATCCGTACAGGTCAGCTTTCAGAAGAACAACTAGTGAAGATCGCGTCAGTGATTACTCAAGAGGGGTTCGTCATCGAAGGTGACCTCCGTCGTGAACTTCAGGGAAACTTGAAGCGTCTTCAATCCATCAACTGCTACCGTGGCCAATGTCATAAGCGTGGACTTCCAGTAAGAGGTCAGCGCACTAAGACAAATGCACGCACACGTAAGGGCAAGAAGCGTTCAGTTTCTGGAACACCTAAATAGCATACTAACTCACTGACCATTTAATATAATGTCTGAAGAAAATAACACAGAAGCAACTGATTCTAAGGAAGAAGTAGTAGCTCCAGTTGAGGCAACTGTAGAAGCACCTAAGGAAGAGAAGAAAGCAGAGGAAACTCCAGCTACTGACGCTCCTAAGAAAGACGAAAAGAAGAAAGACATCTTCGCTGAAATCGCCGGTGGCGAAGAGGAGACTGTCAAGATTCACAAAGCAAAAGGCAGCAAGAACGTTACCACAGGAATCGTGCACGTTACTGCTACTTTCAACAACACTCTTGTAAGCGTGACAGATGCCATGGGTAACTCCATTGGTTGGTCATCAGCTGGTAAGATGGGCTTCAAAGGTTCTCGTAAGAGCACCGCTTATGCAGCTCAGGTAGTATCCCAAGACGCATGCCGCCAGGCTATGTCTCACGGTCTTAAGACTGTTGAGGTGCGTGTGAAGGGACCAGGCGCAGGTCGTGAGTCAGCAGTGAGAGCTGCACAGGGACTCGGACTTGATATCTCAGCGATTAAAGA
Organism: uncultured Verrucomicrobiales bacterium; assembly: GCA_937128235.1. GTDB lineage: Bacteria > Verrucomicrobiota > Verrucomicrobiia > Verrucomicrobiales > Akkermansiaceae > Rubritalea. The sequence goes on along the minus strand of CAKZMG010000021.1, from coordinate 4,823 downwards.
CGTGACTGCAATTCCACACAATGGTTGCCGTCCTAAGAAAGCTCGCCGCGTATAATTACTCACTACCTAACACTAACAACTAACAATTTTTAAATTATGGCACGCTATATTGGCCCAAAAGATAAAATCAGTCGTCGATTCGGAGTAGCACTCTTCGGACCATCAAAGGCACTTGAGCGCAGAAACTTCCCTCCAGGACAGCACGGATTCCGCGCTGGACGTAAGAAGAAGTCAGACTACTCAATCGCTCTCGGTGAAAAGCAAAAACTACGTTTCCAATACGGAGTTCTAGAGAAGCAGTTCCGCGGATACTACGCAGAAGCAGCACGTCGCCGTGCAGTGACTGGTGATACCCTCTGTCAGCTACTTGAGACTCGTCTTGATAACGTTTGCTACAGACTCGGACTAGGAAACACTCGCTCAGCAGCACGTCAGCTTGTAAACCACGGACACATCACTGTGAACGGCACTAAGACAGACATCGCGTCATTCCAGTGCAAGCCAGGTGACGTGATCAAAGTAGCATCGAAGGCATCTTCTCAGCAACTTGGTCTCCGCGCGCTTGATCTCACTCAAGCTGTTCCACTCAAAGAGTGGCTCACACTTGATCGTGAAGCAATGGCAGGAACAGTGGCACGTATCCCAGAAAATGAGGACATGGATCACGGTGTAAACGTTCAGCTTGTGGTTGAACTTTACTCAAGATAATCCTCAGAGATTCAAACTATTTACCCCAAAAGGCGCATCGATTACGATGCGCCTTTTTTTGTGCGTTTTAGGTAAGAAAGATCACTCTTCTGGTAGGTAAGAAAAACCACGCAACAACGCTTAAATTATCTGCTAAATTACTCTTAAATCTACCTACTAATATGAAACTGATCACGACCCTTCTTTCTTGTGGACTAATTATTTTTTCACAGACCTTAGTAGCCAAGCATCACAAGCTCTTCGTTCTTACGGGGCAATCTAATTCATTAGGAGTAACGAACGGCGGAGAGTCTGATCCTAGTTCTGGATTTGATGCCGCAGACCAGCACATCTTGTTCTCTTGGCATAATCGCGTCAATGTTTCTACTTCTCTGGGTCACTCGGGTCAGACTTTTACTCCTGTGAGAGCAACAGCAGAATTTACCACACTCAGAGACCAGCAAGGTGGAGTGTATAACGGGAGCGCGACTCATTGGGGACCTGAAACAGAATTTGCCCGCACACTCTACCGCGCTGGTGTTAGAGACTTCGGAGTGATCAAAGTAAGCCGAGGTGGTGGCGGAAATAGTAATTGGCTAAAAGGAAGTGGGCACATGTACAGTCGGATCATTAGCACCGTTGAAGAAGCTGTAGCTAGCCTTCCTATTGGAGATACTTATGAAATTGTAGGTTTACTTTATTTGCAGGGAGAGAGTGATAATGGGACAGAGGCAGACGATTCCGGAACTCGGTTTAAAGATCTAGTAGATAACTTGCGGATGAATAAAGCTAATGGAGGACTTGATAATGCATCATCGATGCACGCAGTTATCGGTGGAATTGCTGCTGCTGGCGGAAACCGTGATACTGTAAGAGCGAATCAGGCGGCAATTGCTGCGAGCACTTCTTATATAGATTATTTCGAGAATATCGATCTACAAACCAAGCTTCATGATGGTCTTCATTTTAACAAAGAAGCAAAAATCATCGTGGGTCAGCGCTATGCGCAAACGTTTTTCTCAGCGGGTATTGTTTCACGTCGCTATGGAAATTTAGTCTTCATCGGAGACTCTATTACCCAAGGTGGAAATGGAAATCACCCCAGTTATCGCTATCAAGTCTTTAAAAATTTAGCCACTCAGTCAGTTCCAATTCATCCAGCTACTGGCTATAAATTTGTAGGGAGTCTAAGTGGAGGATATGCGAATAGTACGCTCACGACACCTAATGTGAACGGGCAAGTATTCGAAAATAACCATGACGGACATTGGGGCTGGAGAGCATTTTGGGAAAATGGGCGAGTTGCACTTCCTGCTGGGAGACGCAGTAATAACAGAGGCGAAGGCACCATCGAAAACTGGACAGGTCAAGCGAGTCCTCAGCAATACACGATCAATGGCTCGTCTCCGACCACTGTAAATTTCCCAGATCTAACAACCAGCGGAACAGGGGTCACTAATCCATACACGGCATACACACCAGACACAGCTGTGATCATGATCGGTATCAATGATATCGCTGACGGAAGCTCTGTGACACAGGTGCGCGATGACATTAGTCTCATGATAGATCAACTCCAAGCTGCAAACCCAGATGTAAATATTTTCATCAGCCAAGTGCTCTACACAAACCAATCTATTAATGCTTCTGTGGATGCTCTCAATGCACTACTTCCAGCATTAGTAGCTGCTAAAACTACTGCCACCTCCTCAGTCTGGACGATTGAAACGAACATAGGATTTGATCCTGTATCGCAGACTTATGACACCATCCACCCGAATAACGCTGGCGAAATTTATGTGGGTGACCGCATCGCTGGAGGAATGGGAATCATAGAAATGCCAACTCCTAATTCCACCGGATCAGCTGGACTCCCACCTGTGATCGAGAAGGATACAGCGAGCTTGACCACCTGCTTTAAAGGGAATGAAATCTGGAATGGTGGATTTCTTAATGGCTGGACAGAGAACCCATCGGCAGCCAAAAGTGTAGAGAACACTGATGATCTGCGCTATGATCACACTGGGTCATCAGCAGGGGTGACTCTTGATGGAACTAATTCCTCACTCGATGGGGGAACGACAAAATGGGAAACAGGAAACGAAGGAAACTGGACTCTGGAAACGAGGATTAAATTTACTGAATGTTCAAATGGAGTGGTGATCTGGGCTGGTGTTGGAAATCAGCGAGTCATTGTAGAAATTTATGCAGACCGTACCCAAGACAATGGGGCGAATGATTTTAATGTTGCGCACAATAATGAAGATGGAAACTACCATGTTTACCGGATAGCGCACGATAGTAATAACGATAGGTATCATGTCTGGAGAGATGGAGAAAGACTCACTCCTGTAGCGGGCGCAAGCTATGATTTAGCAGGAACTGACAAACGCCTACTTATCGGTGACTACACAAGTGGTGTATTTGGGAATAATTTTAACATCGATATCGACTACGTGTGTTATGATCAGACAGGAGCGTTTCTCCCTACTGGAGCCGATGCAGACTCAGACGGGATGCCTGATTTCTGGGAGTATCTTTATTACAATGACGTAGTAGGAGCAGTTCCTGGAGAAGATACTGATAACGATGGGCTTTCTAATGCTGATGAATACAACGTGGACACAAATCCTACCGATGCTCAATCGCTTCTAAGAACACCTTTAATCGTAGAAACATCCACTCCTAATAACTTTATCATCACCCTACCAGACACCTCACCACAACGAAATTACACGCTCTATAAATCAGATGACTTAGGAGTCACAGACCCATGGGCAGCTGTTCCAGGTCAGGGACCTATTATCGGAACTGATGGTGATCTCATCTTCACCCACAGTTCTGGTGAGGTTAAGAAATTTTATCGAGTCAAGGTGAGCATTCCATAGTTCCTGGCTAGCTAGGCTGCTTTGTTCATTAGGAAAAATTGCCACTCTTTAATCCCTAAAGTGTTCTTCAAGGTAAGCGTCACTGGCACAGCCTTCGGCTCGCGGGGAGTAGTGCGAAGTTTTAGCCCAGCCTCGGCGGGGGTCTTGTCGCCTTTTTGAGAATTGAGTAAGCGTTCGCAGAGCACGCAGTTTTCCCAGCTAGTCTCACCACCGCGTGACTGCGGCATGATGTGATCAATGCTGGCTTCAGAAAAGTTAAGTCTCTTTCCAGAATACTGACAGACCCCGCCATCACGCAGCCAGAGCGCCTTTAGCCCGAACTTAGGACGGAAGAGGGGAACTTTATTGTAGCTCTTAAGAATGATAATAGTAGGAATCCTGATAGCACCACGAGCTGTGCCAATAGAATGATCTTGCTCACGGATTTCCAGATTCAGCCACTTGTCCCAGCCAATGGGAGTCATGTTATCCTCGCCATCTACCTCTAGCCCATCAGCATTTCCTGAGACAATATGCGAAAAGGCATCTGCTGGGCTGATCACAGAGATCGCTTGCCAATTTCGGTTCAACACCAAGACACAATGATCATAGATCCGAGTTCTAGTTTTCTGGGCTTCTGAGGATTTTCGTTGATTCATGGATACGTTAAATGAGTTCGTCAAAAACATAATTATTTAAGACTTATTAACATTTAACCATTTATTACAAATCACTGCAATGGAAAAAATGAGGAGGGTTTTAATTTAGGAAAATTCAGTAAGTGAAAATTCTATTTAGAGTAGAGTGAACTATTTCTCTTTTTTAAACCTGAGCGCATTCTCGTTAGCTTCTTTCTTAAGTTGTTTCTCAATTAGATTTGCCCATTTTTCAAATAGTTTTAGATGGATCTGTTCATAGGGAGTCCTCTGTTGGCTAAACTGTCTGAGATGATCCTGTTTTGTCCATGGAACAACAAACCAGTTATTATTTTTTTTAACACATAATAACGGTCTATATTTATATTCTGCGATGGCAGCTGCACGAGTAGGGAAGTCAAGATAGAGCTTTTCTAATGCTTTAGTATTTCCGTCTGTAGCGGCTTTGATGAATTGGTTGGTTATTTTCGTCAGCTCTGCGGCTGAACTGAAAAGAGCTTTAAATATAAGAATATAAGTGGCCACCCACGTAGTCACTGAAGTGGCGGTTTAGCTGCTGGTTTAATAAGAAACATGGGCGTGTGGGGACGCTGTGGGAGAGTAGATTTAAGAG
>CAKZMG010000020.1 GCA_937128235.1 uncultured Verrucomicrobiales bacterium | reverse complement strand
GGCTGGATCGCAGCAGGCTTAGCGGTTAGCTGGCTGGCAATGGATGCCTCTGCGACTACTGGTAAAATGGCTAGCGGGGTGCGTTTATTTATTGGTCTAGCAGCATTCATGATGCCGAGGACACCTCCAGTAATTAGTGAGAAAAAGCCCACACTAAAGGAGAAATTAGGGCTTAGCGCATTGAGTCTGTTAGAGAATAAGAAGCTCAAGGTGTATTTCATCACAACCTTGATTTTGACGATACCGTTAGCTTCATTTTATCTCTATGCACCTAAGCTGCTGATGGAGTTAGCGGAGGTTGATAAAAGCGGGTTTGCCGTTTTTGTGCAGTCGTTTCTACCAGGTCCATCAGCTCAGATGACGCTGGGACAGATGACGGAAATAGTGGCGATGCTGCTGATGAGCTACATGGGTGTGCGGGCGAAGTTAAAATGGCTAGTGACCTTTTCGATGATTTTAGGAGTGGCTAGGTTTGCGTTATTTGCGCTGGCTGGTGAGCATGAAATGTTAGCTTTGATGTGGCTGGGAGTGGCTCTACATGGACCAGTTTATACGTTCTTTTCTATCACGGGTCAGATGTTTGTGGATAGGCAAGTGCCGGACACAATGCGCGCACAAGCTCAGGCTCTGATGTCACTGATGACTTCTATCGGCGGGATGATAGGACCACTCGCTGTGGGACAGCTTTATAAAAACACAGCAGATGAAAACGCACACCAAGAAGGCTGGGCAGCCTGGCCGCTTTTCTGGTGGGTGCTGACCTTAGCAGTGTTCCTGTGTCTGGTATATTTTGTGGTGGGGTATAGGGAAGAGAAGGAGAAAGTTTAAAGTAGGGCGTTAAATGCTGCTTCGTCTAGGATCGGGACATCTAGTTTCTCTGCTTTATCGCGCTTGGAGCCGCCTTTTTCTCCACAGAGGAGGTAGTGGGTGTTTTTGGAAATGGAGCCGCTGACTTTCCCTCCGAGTTCCTCGATGATTTTCTTAAATGCGGGTCTAGGCTGGCTCAGTGTGCCGGTGATGACGAAGGTTTTTCCGGCGATGGGTGAGTCGATGGCTTCTTGCTCAGCTGGGATGGGTGCGTAGTTTTCTGACGCGGGATTGATGCCGATTTCTTTCAAGGTGTTGAGCGTGATTTCGCCTGCTTCTGAGTTGAAAAAGTCGATGGCTTTCTGTGCCGCGGCTGGTCCTAGCTCGGAGTTTATCTGGTATTCTTCTAGTGAGTTCCGCAGCTCGGTGATTTCTATTTTCAGATCATTGTAGCGGTTCTGGCGCGTATCTTTTTCTGTCTCCGTTTTTGGCGGGTTAGATTTATTTCTAGGTGAAATTTTCCGCTGCTCTTGCTCAAGCCTAGCGATGTCTGCGATGCGGGTGAGGATGGTGGACTGTGAAATTTCCTCGATGTTTTGGTGCAACCTAGAGAGTTCTCTGGATGCGGATTCTCCTACCTGAGGAACGCCCATTGAGTAGACCCATTTGTTGAGAGGTTGATTGTTTTTGGCGTTTTGGAGGGAGTCGATGAGGGTCTGTGCTCGCTTTTCTCCGAAGCGACGATGTTTGGATTCGGTGCCGTCAGATTTCTTAGCTGGGTCTAGCTGGAGGTCTGCGAGGGTCTCGTGGCTGAGTCCGAAAAGATCTAGCGGAGTCTTTACTAGACCATATTCCACTAGCTTGATGGCGACTGACTCGCCAAGTCCATCGATGTCTAAAGCCTTTCTGCTGGCGAAGTGGGTGATCTTGGTGACGGCTTGTGCTGGGCAGGTGAAGTTAGTGCACTTCCAGGCGGCGAATCCTTCTTCTCTGGTGATGGGCGCGGAGCATGATGGGCATTTGCCTTCTACATAATCATAGAGGTTAAAAGCGGTGCTGTTAGAGGTACGTTTTTCTTTGATGACTTTGACGACTGATGGGATGATTTCGCCGGCTTTTTCGATGACTACGGTGTCGAGTAGGCGGATATCCTTGCGCTGGATTTCGTCTTCATTATGCAGCGTGGCGCGGGAGACCGTGGTGCCAGAAACGAAGACTGGGTCTAGCTCGGCGACGGGGGTGAGAACACCGGTGCGTCCTACCTGGATGGTGATGTCACGCAGGATGGTTTCCATTTGCTCTGGGCGGAATTTATAAGCGCATGCCCATTTCGGAAACTTAGAGGTGGCTCCGAGCTGGGCGTGGAGCGCGAGATCGTTGACCTTGATGACGGCACCATCAGTGGCGTAGGGGAAGCTGTGGCGGTCTTTGTCCAGCTGTACGATGCAGTCCATCAGCTCATCCATACTGGAGGGTGTTTTGAACCAGTGGGTGGCGGGGAAGCCGAATTCTTTGAGGGTGGTTTGGAATTCTGTTAGAGTGTTGTATGGAGGGTTTTCGACTTTTCCGTAGGAGTGGAAAATGCAGTCCAGTGGGCGCGCTGCTACGAGTTTTGAGTCGAGTTGCTTGAGCGTGCCAGCGGTGGCGTTGCGCGGATTCACGAAGGCGGGTTCGCCAGCTTCATCGCGCTGTTCGTTGAGTTTGGCAAAGGCTGCGTTTGGCATGAATACTTCTCCACGAACTTCAAAAAGATCTGGGGCAGTATCTGGCAGACGTAGTGGAATGCTGTTAATCGTCTTGATATTCTGAGTGATGTCATCGCCCGTGTTTCCATCTCCACGCGTGACTGCGTAATCTAACAGACGGTTCTTATAAACCACAGAGACGGCAACTCCATCGATCTTAGGTTCAACGGTGAGAGCTACTTCCTTGTGACCTAAAGCGCGCTGGAATCTTTCAAACCATTGAATGAGATTGTGTGAGCGTGTGGCTTGTGGTGAGGTGTTGCGTAGCACTTCTAGCTCGTCATCCTTTAGCTCATGGATGTCCTCGATAGAGAGCATGGGCACGAGATGCTGGCGCTGCTCAAAGCCATCTAAGGGAGCACCACCCACGCGCTGGGTGGGGGAGTCTGGGGCGATGAGTTCTGGATGCTTGGCCTCTAGTTTTTTGAGTTCATCGAGCAGTTCATCGAATTCTGCATCGCTAATCTCTGGTGCGGCTTCTTGATAATAGAGCTGAGAATGATGGTTGAGCTGAGTCGTAAGCTCTATGATTCTAGCTTTATCGGAAGGTGAGTTTTTTGAGTCAGCATCATTAGTAAGAGAGAAGAGATCATCCATGCAAGTATGATAGGAATGATCTCGGATCTTGCTAGTGAAATTTTACATTTACTAGTATCCACGCTAGCCCGAAGACTCCTGCTGCGATGAGGATGGTCTTGATGATGAATAGCAGTACATCTAAAGCATAGTTAGGTGGTGGCTCTAGTGCTTGTTCTGCTTCTGTGGCTGTGATTTGATTTTTCTGGCTCATAATTTATACTCGGAGGAAGATTTTCTTACGATACATGAAGAAGAGGATCACCCACCATACGAGGATGAAGGCGATGGAGGTGAGGAGTGGTTGGTATTCTTCTTTGAAGAATTTATTGATGGCACCACCGAAGAGGAAGTTGCTGGTGTGGCCGATGTTAAACAGGCGATCTGCCATGTAGATGGTGATGGAGTTCATGCCGATAACGATGAAGAAAAACGCCCAGTGCCAGAAGCCAATGGCATCCATGATGAAGTAAAAAGCACCTAGTAATAACAAACTCCAGCCCAGACAGAGTAAGACGAACGGAGGGCTCCAGAAGCTTTTGGCAACGATCATTTCTGGGTGCACTTGCTGCAATCCGTAGTATGCTCCATAGAAAATTGCCCCGAATATGAGGAGCATGATGGCTTTGATAAATTTATTCCAAGAGCATCTCACTAAGAATGATCCAGTAAGTGAACCAATGATGGCAACGACCGCACCAGCGATTGGTAAGAAGAGACCTTCTGGGTCGAAGTTAGGGGTGTAAATTTTCCAAGCAGCCCAAGTCTGGTCAATGTATCCGGTGAAAACACCCTCAGGTGTTAGAGCTCCGGCACCGTGGTCTGGGACATTGATAAACATGAGTGCGGCATAGTATCCGCCCAGCATACCGATCGGCCACATCACTCTGTGCTTCACGTCTGCAAAAATGAAGATCAGCCCCGCGATGAAATACGAGATACCAATGAAGCCTAGGACGCTGCATAGGCGAGTGTTTTCCAGCTTATCAAATGCTAGCCCACCATTATAAATAATACCGAGTAGAATGAGAATGATGGCACGGATGCTGATCTTGCCAAGTAGAGAGGTTTTAGACGCGCCTCTGTCTAGTTTTTTCCCTAGCGAGATAGGCATAGAGGCTCCTGCGAGGAAAAGGAAGAGTGGGAAAATAAGGTCAAAAAATGTGAAGCCTTCCCAAGCAGGATGATGTAACTGAGTGCTAGCCCACTGAAGCCATGGCCAATCATAGAGTTTAGATAGATGTGTGATGAGACTAGCTCCACCGACTATCCAGAACATGTCGAATCCACGCAAGGCATCGATTGATCTGATGCGGACGTTTGTTTTTGGAGTTTTTTCAGTGGTGGTAGCTACAGGAACAGGAGCAACTGGTGAAGGGTATTCTAAATCCTCGGTTTGAACTCCGTGGTGAATGTTTGTTTCATAGTGAGGTTCATCGTCTATGTAGATTTCTGGCTCATGCTCTGGCTCTGGCTTATCTTGGAGGATCGGTTCAAATAGAGGTTCCTTCACAATCGATGCTGTTGAGTCTTGTGATGGCTCATCTAGCCTAATCTCAGGCGCAAGCTTAGTTTCCGCAGGAGGCTGGGGAGCTTTGAAATCTTGGGGAGTTGGGGAAAGACCTTTTGATTGTTCAGTGGGGTCTATGTTTTCTGATTGGGGATTCATCGACATAGTACTAGTTTAGCGACAAGAAGTTGGATATGCCAATCAGAAAATTTTTTAGTTTTAGCTATTTTTGTAGGAGTTGGGGTGATTTTTTTGTTAAAAAGCGATAAATGTGGCAGATTTTATGGGGTTTATGTCTATTTTTTAGTATTTATGATGATATTAGTAACTAATTGATCGGCTAATATGGTGTGTTTGCAGTTTAGTGCGTATTAAATGAAACTATGGTCATTGGATGAATAGTAAGTATTTGGATTTGCAGCAAAGCTGATTTAGTAGAGATGCAGTCTTTTTTGTTTATTTTCAATTTTTTCAGAAAGTTGCATCTAAATATTTATGGTCAGCGTTCTCTCATTTAACAAGACCATGATGGCTTGTTTCAATATCTAAATATTAAAACTAACTAAAAATTATGAAAAAAATAATCAAGTATACAGGAACTACAATTGCTATTCTAGGAATCACATCTCTATCAGCAGTAGCTGACCACCATGGCGAAAAGAAGGAAGCGAAAGCAGAAACAGAGGCGACCAAGGATGCCACATCTGGTCAGACAGTAGTAGAAATTGCTGCTGGTAATGAAAGCTTCACAACTCTTGTAGCGGCGGTGAAAGCAGCCGGTCTTGCAGATGCATTGAGTGGTGATGGACCATTCACTATCTTTGCTCCTACCAACGAGGCATTTGCTAAGTTGCCGAAGGGAACGGTCGAAGATCTTTTGAAGCCAGAGAATAAGGACAAATTAGCTGCTATTCTCAAGTATCACGTAGTAGCAGGTAAGGTGCTGGCGGCAGATGTGAAGCCTATGAAGGTAAAGACACTTCAGGGGACTGAATTCGAAGTCACGGTGAAAGATGGCGCAGTGATGGTTGATGGTGCTAAAGTAGTAAAGACTGATATTGTAGGCAAGAATGGAGTGATTCACGTGATCGACTCTGTGATCCTGCCTAAGTAAACTTATCAGCGAATCGTATTAATTTATGGCGAGTCTTCTTATGAAGATTCGCCATTTTATTTCTTATGGCTCATACTCTAGGATTGTCTTGAACTGGAAATTATTTTCTTCTTGAGTAATAGTCACTGCTCCGGATTGGTTCAGCAGGTAGAGTTTTATGCCGAGTTTATTGACCGAGTGAATCCAGCTTGCAGATCGCGATTGATCCGGCGGGAAGTAAGTATTGGTAGCGATGATGACTTTAGGTGCGAGCAGCTCGATGATGTCTGGGTGGAGCGATGTATCGAGCTTGTGCTTCCCTAGAACGAGGATGTCAGGGGCGAGTTTTTCAAGGTCTTCATCATGTTCTCGTTGGCGAATCCAGTGGGTGAGATGGTGACCGCTATCGCTTAGAAATAAAATGCGTTTCCCGTGCCAGTGGAGCATGAAAATAAGACACCGATCATCTGCTAGTGGTTGTAGATCCAGCGGAGTATAGATGAGCTCTAGGCTGATGCCATCGGTGACGGGAAATGTAGCTTCTGCTGAGGTAATGATGCTGATTCCTTTTTTCTCAGCAGCACGGATTAAATCTGTGTATGAGGTGCTTCTGGAGTTCCCATGTGGAATGATCATCTGTTTTATTGGAAATTCAGCGAGTGCTTGAGAGAGGCCTTGGACGTGATTGATGTCTGGATGAGATGCGATGAGTGTGTCTATTCTGGCACCATTTTTGCTCAGGCTGGGCCAGACTTCTCTCTTAAATTGTGAATTATTTCCCGCATCTAACAGAATGCCCCCGCCCAGTGAGAGATAGATCCCACCACCACCTTTGGAGACATGATAAATGACCACGCGTTCTCCTGTTGACCACGGTTTAGCATGATACCTCGTGTTAGGGATTGATGCGAAGAAATGGGAAAACCAATGTGCAGAATCAGCGGTGAGGGCATTGCATTTATTGATAGATTTTCCTAGCGAGGGAGAGATAGATCCCACGGTGAGCGAGAGGCAGCAGGTGCCTAACAGAATGAACACGATAAACATCAGCGGCAGGCTGGCGATGATAGCGAGCGGCGTGATAAGCCCGAAATACAGCCAAATGAGAAAGGATGATCCGAGCCACGCACTGGTAGATACGGCGAGTGTATCAGAGGATTTCTGTCTGACTTCGAGCCAGGCTTTTTGTTTCTTTGAGAGCAGTGAGCGGGGGAAGAAGGGATCGATGTAATTCAACCATTGATAGCGATTCATCCACCAATTTCCAGTATAGGCAATGGCGATGAGGACAGCGTAAGAGAGCTGGAATCCTGGCAGAAATAGACTGTGTGTGTTCCAGAGCAGCGCGATGATTCCACTGAGCCAGAGGCAGTTTGGCAATGATGGCTTTCGGAGTAATAAAACAGCAACGAGAACGATGGCTCCCATGATGCTGGCGCGCATGGCTGGAGGTCTCATTCCGGTGACGATGGCATAGAAAAACATGATCCCGATGACACAGGGAATCCACACACGAGATGAGACTCCGCACAGCTTGAGAGTGATCGCGAAGATCAGCCCTATCATCATCACATGGAGTCCGCTCACCGCGAAAACATGGATGGTGCCGCTGTTTCTGAAGTCCGCCATGATCTCACCGTCACTCGCAGGTTTCTCACCAAGAAACATCGCCAGTATCACCTGTGCGGCATCAGTTCCCTCTATCCCAGAGGTAAGTTTTCTACGTATCCACTGGCGCGATGACTCGGCAAAGACATCTAGCCTATGAGTGGATGCTATCTCATGCGTATTGCTCACACTTTCTGCTCTTAGTGTGACCGAGATTCCCTTTCTGTGTAGAAATTCTGCCTCATCAAAGACTCGTGGATTCATCGGTCTTTTTGGAAATCTAATCTGTCCCTTTAGCCAAATTTTCTCACCTACATGAACCAAGACATTTTCTGGGATAGTAGCTGAAATTCTCGTTCCTACCAGTGCATCTGGACCTTGGAGAATTTTCACCAGCGCTTCAGTAGGGAGGTTATCGCTAACTCGGGGCGGGCTATCGATGACGCCAAAAACCTCGACCTCTTGGTTTTTTAGTAACTTTGACTCACGCTGAGTTTGCAGTTGAGAGTGGTGAAGTAGTCCTCCACTGATTGCTGCCAGGATGGTGAGAAATAGAATTTTACGCGCACTCAATGCAGCAAGTAGCACTGCAATAGCAACAAACGACCAAGCCAAATACGATGATAAATCAACCGCTAAAATTGCCAACGCCAAACCAGCAATGGGGAGGAAGAGCGGCTGGCTGAGTGACCAGGTTCGGAGTTTATTGAGCATCTATATTGGAGGAGAAAGGGAGGCGGCTCGACAGGCTACATCGCACAGTCATTACACCGACTCCACACTCACCTCGTAGCCGAGTTGTCTGAGTTGACCCATAGCATTCGCGCTGTGTCGGGTACTTGGATATGTCTCTATCACTTCAGAGAGAGTCGCGGCACCGGCTTCCTGATCCTCGCAGTCGTCTAGCTGCCATTCTGAGATACGGAAGAGTAAAAAGGCTCCATCTTCTTCGCCCCACTCATGTTCATCATAGGCTTCTCTGAGGCTAGCTGCTGCTAGATGCGGCTGCTCTAGTTTCTCTGCATAGAGCTTAGCCATATCTGTCCAGGCTAGCCTGTCTGAGGGGTCCTTCATGAGTGCTTTTCTATACTCTACCACAGCATTTTCATAGTCTCCCTGAGCTACAAATGCTCTCGCATCATGCAGTAGATCCTTCTCCACTTGAGAGTTAGAGTCTGCGTACATTGATTGGGATGCCTTATGGGACAAGGCGGGTAACACATAGAAAACCGCGAGCAGTCCCACGAACAAACCAGCACAGATCGTAGATAAAAGACGCATAAATGTAGCATCCGGGTCTGGATCTGAGTAGGCACTATAAAGAAAGTACCCGATGCTAGCTCCTATGACTCCTAATATTGTTTTTATTACCATAATTGTGTGTGGTTTAAATAGATTACCTAACACTATGACTAAATTTATCCTCAGATCAAGCAATCATCACGATGAGCGTGTTTATTTGTCATTACATCATTTTAATCGATGATTATATACATGCTATCAATTTGAATGATTTGTAAATTCTGCCTAACCTATCGCCATGTCAGAAGACGAAACAGTAGCCTTGGAGCCAGAGAAAAAAAGAGTAGAATCCGCTGACACCAGATCATTCTGGACAATGGTAGTGCTAGCCGCACAAAACGCCTTTAATGATAAGGCTGCACAGACGATGCTCACTGTTCTGGGAGTTTTCATCGCCAATGCGGTATTCAGAGCGCAGAACTCTAGCATGTCAGCGGAAGAGCTGTCCACAGCCAGCTCAGCCGGAAGCGCATGGGTTCCGCTTGCCTTTGGAGCATTGATCCTAGCACCATTTATTCTACTCGCCCCAATAGCTGGCTGGATATCTGACCGCTTCAGTAAGACTCGCGTCCTCAGAGCGGGAGCACTGATGCAGGTGTGTGTGCTCGGGCTCATTTTATGGGCTATTCACATAGAGAATTTTTATCTAGGCATAGCTGGTTTCGGTCTGCTAGCTCTCCAGTCCACCATTCTCAGTCCCGCTAAAAAGGGGATAGTGAAAGAAATGATGGGTAGCGAGAAACTAGGCTCAGCAAGTGGAGTGTTAGAGCTCAGCTCAGTGCTGGCCATCTGCGTAGGACAGATTCTTAGCGGATTCTGGTTCGATAGCAGACTGGAAGAAACTGGCTCTCCGTGGGTCGCCGCTCATTGGCCTATTTTGTTATTATTCATCTTTTCCATTCCCGCCTATCTAGTCTCTCATACCTTAAAAGTTTATCCATCACCAGCGAAGAGACCCTTTAAGAAAGAGATCATCTGGGAGCATATCGGGCAGATGAAAGATGTCCTCGGAGACTCTAAGATCCGTCTCAGTGCACTCGCCATCGCCTTCTTCTGGTTCATTGGTGGCTTTATCAATGTGGTCGCTATCCAGGTAGCAAACGAGATCACCGAAAGCGCAAAGCTAACCTCAGCCGCTACTGGTATGGGCACCGAACTCGCCTACCTACTAGCATCTGCAAGTGGCGGTATGATACTCGGTGGTGCACTCGCATCCTACAGCAGCCGCAGATCTATCGAGCTAGGGCTAGTCCCCATCGGTGGTGTGCTTATGGTGATAGGTAGCCTTGCTCTCGTCTTTGTTCCTACTGATGGTGGCTGGTTTAAATTTTGGATTGGCTTCACAGGATTCGGAGCTTCCATCTTTCTGGTTCCTCTGAACGCATACCTCCAGGATAATTGTTCAGAAAAAAAACGCGGAAAAGTGATAGCTGGGTCCAATCTGTTAGACTGTTTAGCTGGAGCATTCGCGCTCGGTTTATTCTCTGGTCTGCTCGCTGCTGGAGTAAGCATAAATCACCAGTTCATCCTCATCTCTATACTCTGCATCGCAGTGACCATCTACGCTACTAGCATCTTGCCTCAGCATTTTGTTAGATTTACTGTGCTCACTTTCCTGCGCATTTTTTATAGACAAAAAGTCCTCCACGCAGAGCGTCTCCCAGCAGAAGGCGGAGTGCTCATCGTACCAAACCACGTCACCTACCTGGATGCCTTCATTCTCACTGCTTCTAGTAAGCGTCCCATCCGTTTCCTCATGTATGATAGCTACTTCAAAAAGGCTGGGCTAGTGCGCTTCTTCATCAAGTTCTTCGATACCGTTCCCATTTCAGAAAAGCGCGCGAAAGATGCCATCCAGAAGGCAGCAGACGCAGTGGCTGAAGGCGGAGTAGTGTGCATTTTTCCAGAAGGACAGCTCACAAGATCTGGCTGTATGAATGAGCTGAAGCGTGGCTTTGAAATGATCGCTCGCAAAGCAAACTGCCCAGTAGTTCCCGTTTATATGGATGGACTCTGGGGATCTATTTTCTCCTTTGAGCGTGGAAAATTTATCTACAAATGGCCCTACAGACTTAAGTATGGAGTGACCGTAGCATGGGGCGAGCCGTTGCAAGCCAGAGAAGCCACAGCAGTGGCTGTTAGAGAGCAGCTTAGTCTGCTCGGAGCAGAATCATTTGCTCACCGAGACGTGCTACAGAAACCTATGAAATCCGCTTGTGGAGGTAGCGTTAAGGTCAAGCAGGGAAGGGGAGAAATTTTAAGAAAACTTACCTCTGAAGTCTCCCAGATGAGCGAAGAAAAAGTCCACGGACTCGTCTATAATGCTCTGCAGATTTCTGAAATCCACGCACTCAGAAAGAAAGATACCATCGCGCTCCATATTGATGAACTAGGCGATGCTGCCCACGTCCTAGCCGTCATCCTCCCCAGAGTCGGTCGATATAAAGTCGTTCTGATCGATGACTCTACCACTGCTGACGAGCTAAAAACTTGGCATCAAAAATACGCTATGAGTAACTACTTTGGAGGTGAGAAGCTTCGTAAAATGTTAGATTCTTCTAGTCTAACAGACATTCCCATTTATCTAGTAAATGGAGACTCTGCCTCAGAAAAATGCTACCCTGTAAAAGTAGTAGATGACCGTGTAGTAGCCATGTCTATGCCACATCCCATCGCAGTCACAGCTACTAATCAATTCCAAGCAGGCTGGAAAGAGGCAGCATACGGCAGAGTCCTTCCAGGATATCAAGTGCATGAAAATGGTGAGCTAGACATCATCTATGACCCACAGAAAAATAGCCCAATAATCGAAGCTCCGGTCGATAAAGAGGGCTTCATGATGGTGAGTTAGTTGAGAGATAAAATCACTTTTTATCAAGTAAAGCACGCGCCTGCTCAGCCAGCGCGGTATATTGGTCTGCAAATTCCTTACCTCCATCAAGTGCAGCCCAAGCAGCAGCTTTCGCATCTATGAGCTTAATCTGAGCCTCTATCACCTTCCTATTCTCAGCCATGATCTCAGGTAATGACTCGCCAATCATTTTTATCTCTTTTCTAATTTCTACCTTGCGAGGTGAACCCGATGGCAGAGATTTATCTTCCTCAAACAACGGCTTGAGCTTTGGGTGATCCTCTACAAAATATCGATAATCATAGGATGCTCTTGCATGGGCATTAATAGCATCTTGGATTTCTGTATTCGTTCTGATATGTTTATCCCAGAGTGGGTTTTCTGTTGTTGAGAAATGAATGTTAGAAGCTAAATTTTCTAACTCAGATAAATGCGTCAGCTTACCTGAACTGGAATTATCCTCCATATTTTCCACTTCATCTAGCCACTCTTCACGGTCAGTTTTCTCATTCTCACTAGATGATTTACAAGATGAAAGGCTAACAGCACAAACACCAAATCCAACTACAATAAAACTGAAAGCTGACGGACTAAGTTTATTCAATGGTAAATATTTCATATCATTTTACTTAGAGGATCAGATACACAGCGTCAATGATAGATTTAACCCGCTTCCCTTAAATGATGAGGTCTGGTATGATAACCCTGATGAATGAGAGAGGTTCCCTAGAATTTATTTTTTCACCACAGGGATTTCAAGGAATTCTCTTACGGCGTCTATATCTTTTTCAAGGCTACTTGGCACAGCCTTTACCTCCGCGATACGACCATCAATCACCACCGCAGCTATGTAACCGCTGTAGCGTCCTTTTGTTAATCCCTTCGCTTTATTTAAGCTACGACCGCGCTCCGAGTGCCAGGTTTTCGCTTCACCGACATCAAACTTCATTTCCTTTCCAGGCGTTATAGCTTTTAGATCCATAACTTGTCTGCGGATCACGTTCTTGTTTCCCTTATTACGGCTCATGACTACCACATACAACTTCGCTTGAGGGCTAGCCTCCTTACGATCTAGGTTTTTCACCGTCACTTTACCGCTTATCGTATCGATTCTATATGAATCGGTTATTGTTCTCGTCTTTGACTTGCCTTCATGGTCTCTATAGTGTTCCTCTCTGCTTCTTCTGATTTCCTCGTTTTTTTTGGTGAAATTACCCATCAATCTGAATTCACAAATCGTAGGTATGTCCGCCTTTTTCATGATCTCCACGGATGCATTTGAGAACTTAGTATAGGGCAAAGTGTAGGTCTTCCAGCCTACCTTGAACTTTATCTTATCGGCTCCTTTTTCTAGTAACTCAGCCGTGATTTTTTTTCCGTCGATACTTTCAAGTTCCACGGTTTCGTTCTTAGCCAGAACACTCAGACTCGTTGCTACACAGGCTAGATAAATAATGATTAATTTTTTAGTGATCATAATGGTTTTCAGTAGGAAGTGCTTCCATGACTTTGAGCGCAGCAAATGCGTCATTTGCTGCGTAGGTTAACTGCCTAGGGGTAAGTTTTCTATTCGCCCAGTTACTCGTAGTCGTAGATTTAGATTTCTTGAAACATTGCTTGAGGAGAACCCCAATGGCTCCACGGACTCCGAGCTGTCTGCTGTAGCCCATTTGACGAAATATCTGGTCCAGATCGAGAGTGTGGTTAAGAGCTATTCCTAGCCGATGTCTGATTTGACTATGATCATTTTTTAAACCAAATCCCACCTTGAGAATCTCCTCAGACTCGATGATATACGCGGCTACCTTCTCGCACTCTTCATGATGGAGCTGGAAAATGTAAGCCCTGTCAGTAAGCGCTACTTGCACCACATGCGGGCCATCGCTTTTCTGTCCTTTCCTGAAAGTAGGCTTAGCCTCGGTATCAAACCCGCATACACCTGCAACGCGTATTTTCTCTGCCGCTCTCTGGCATTCCGCACGCGTCTGAGGAGTGTGGATCTGCTCCATAGTTAGCCCGGGGAAAGTAGGTAGCAGAGCGGTCTCTGCTTTTGTAGGAGCTATTAGCCTTACTCTTTTCTGATGCGGATTATTTTCGGGAGTAGTCATTGTTGTAGCGTATTAAATGTGGGAATACTGAGACCAATTTACATGAGAAACAAGGATAAACGAGACGAAGGGTTGCAAATTGTGCCGTGTTGATTTACCAATTTTCTGCTTTGACTACTCCAACTACTCCAGCTTCCATAAAATCGGTTCCAGCCGCAGCCGCTCACGAAATCTCACGCCGTAGAACCTTCGCCATCATCTCTCACCCAGATGCGGGAAAGACCACTCTAACAGAAAAGCTCCTTCTCTACGGAGGCGCTATCGGTCTGGCAGGTAGTGTCACGTCTAAGAAAGAACAGCAGTCCACCTCTAGTGACTGGATGGCGATGGAGAAAGAGCGGGGGATTTCCGTATCTTCCACAGTGCTTCAATTTGAATACAAAGACTGCTGCGTGAACCTGCTAGACACCCCAGGTCACCACGACTTCTCTGAGGATACCTACCGCGTTCTCTCTGCTGTGGATGCTGCGGTGATGGTGATTGATGCGGGTAAGGGAATAGAGGCTCAGACCTTGAAATTGTTCGATGTCTGTCGCCGTAGAGGAGTTCCTATTTTTGTATTTATAAATAAGATGGACCGCCCATCACGGCCGCCGCTTGAGCTGATCGATGAGCTGGAAGATGTGCTGAAATTAGCACCCGCACCAGTGAACTGGCCGCTGGGTGATGGACCACGTTTCCGAGGAGTCTATGATCGCAAAAAAGATGAAGTCCACCTCTTCGAGAAAACCGTGGGCGGTAAATTTAAAGCCCCACTAGAAGTAGCAGGCATAGAAGACGAGAAAGTGCGCGAGGCTCTGGACGATGAACTCTACGAAACCGTTACCCAAGAAGTGGAAATGTTAGATGGCCTAACAGAACCACTCGATATCGAGCGCGTCCTAGCGGGTGAGCAGATGCCTATTTACTTCGGTAGTGCCATGAATAACTTCGGAGTGCAGAACATGTTAGAAAGTTTCCTAGAAATGGCACCCGAGCCTGCTGGCAGAGTCAGCGAGGGAGAAATGGTAGAACCTAACACTGATAACTTTTCAGGATTCGTCTTTAAAATCCAAGCCAACATGAACCCAAGGCATCGCGATCGTGCAGTGTTTGTTCGCATCGTATCTGGGATCTTTGAGCGAGATATGCAGGTGATAGACCAGCGCACGGGCAAAAAGGTAAGGCTCGCAAATGCTCAGAAGCTCTTCGGTCAAGACCGTGAAACACTAGACACAGCCTATGCTGGCGATATTTTAGCACTCGTAGGAAATTATAATTTCCTCATTGGCGATACTCTAACAAGTGACCCTAAAGTCGTTTACAAAGAGATGCCGCGTTTCACTCCTGAGTGCTTCGCTTATATTTTAAATAGTGATACCGCCAATGTAAAACGCTACCGCTCAGGCATGGAACAGCTCATGAAAGAAGGCGTGGCTCAGGCTTACCAAGTCCACGGCAGTGCCCAAGCTGTGCCTATGCTTGGAGCAGTCGGGCCGCTCCAGTTTGAGGTGTTGCAAGCTCGGCTAGAAACTGAATACAATGTTCAGACAAGGCTAGAAAGCCCACCATGGTCAGTGGTGCAGTGGTTTGAAGAAAAAGAGCCAGACACCATGAGGCGAGATCAAGACCCACCGAAAGTCCAGCTTCCCACCGGAGGAGCAGTGGCAAGAGATCAGGATGGTCAATGGGTAGTTCTGTTAGATTCTAAATACATGATCAGCATCCTCCATGACAGGAATGATCATCTGAGCTTCCGCGACCATGCGTATGACTAGGAGGATGATCTTTTGTCTCTTCTAATCCTTCTAGAAAAAGTAAATCAGCTAACTATTTAATTCATTATTTTACTGATCACCCGTTAGTTTTTGTAGCAAGTAAGTGTGCTGTAGGGCTTGGCGTTTGGCGGTTTCTTTTAGATTTGCCGCTGCTGAGTGACCGCCGTCTATATTTTCGTAATAGAGAAATTTGTGTCCTTGATCTTCGAGACGCTTAGCCATTTTACGGGCGTGGGCTGGATGGACTCGGTCATCTTTAGTAGATGTTAGAAAGAATATTTCAGGGTATTTCGTGTCGGGTTTAATGTTGTGATACGGTGAGATGGCACGGAGAAATTTTCCTTCATCTGGATCTTCTGGATTGCCGTATTCACCTACCCATGAGGCGCCTGCCAAGAGGGTGTGGAAGCGTAGCATGTCCAAGAGCGGAACACTGCAAATGACGGCATTAAAAAGATCTGGACGCTGAGTAAACATCACTCCCATGAGGAGCCCACCATTGGAGCCACCCTCGATACCGAGATGGGCAGGGGACGTTATTTTTTTTGCGATGAGATCTTCTGCGACTGAAATAAAGTCATCATAGATTCTCTGCCGGTTCATTTTCAGTCCAGCTTGATGCCATTTAGGTCCGTATTCTCCACCACCGCGGATATTTGCCAGAACGAAGACACCACCACGCTCGATCCAAAGCTTACCTCTAGTAGGCGAGTAGGATGGGTTCAGCGAGATCTCAAAGCCTCCATAAGCGTAGAGTAGCGTAGGTGCTGTGCCATCTAGGGGTAAGTTTTTCTTGCGGACTACAAAGTACGGAACCTTGGTGCCATCGGGAGAAGTTGAGAAGAACTGCTCGGCTACCATGCTATCAGCATCAAACCAACTGGGGAGTGACTTAGCTTTGGTTTTGGTCATCGTCTCTGTGTTGAATGCCCAGAGTGTGTCAGGAGTGAGGAAACTCTCTGTAGTGATGAATGCAATGTCTTCCTTGTCATTTGTGGCTCCAACAGAAACGGATCCGTTCGCTGGGAAATCTAACTTTTTAGAAGTCCACGCTTTCCCATCCCAGTCGAAAGCATGCGCTGAGCCTTTTACATCGGTTGTGATGCTGAGCAGTACTTTGGACTTAGTCACTCCGAGCCTACCTAGAGATGATTTTTCATCTGGTGCATAGACGAGCGAGATGTCAAAAATGTTGCCATCTTGCATGAAATCATCGATGGAAAAACTAACGAGTTCGCCACTTTGATGACCGCGCCAATCTTCGTTTAGCGAGAGCAAAATCTGACCTCTGAACTCTCCAACAAAATGGGCTTTTTTAGGAATTGGAAATTTTACTGCTTTCCCGATCGATCCGTCTTCATCTCTAGGAAGCCAATAGGTTTCAGACTCATAAAATGTGATTCCACGTCTCGTAATTATTTCACGGCGTCCATCTGATAATTCTAACACCGAGGCCCGAAATGAAACATCTGTCTTCTCACCGCGGCCTATTTCTACAGCATCAGTTAGTGGTGTACCGCGTTTCCAGATCTTAGCGATCATTGGATACCCACTATCCGTTAGAGTGCCAGGACCGAAGTTTACTCCTATGAGGAGATGATTTTCATCTAGCCAGTCAGTGCTGCCTTTAGACTCAGGGACTTCAAATCCGTCTCTCACGAAACTCTTAGTTTTCACGTTGAACTCTCGCCGCACCACTGCGTCTTTACCTCCATCAGAAAGGCTCACCATCGCTAGTTCGTATTCCGGAGCGAAATGATTACTACCTTTGTAAACCCAGTTCTTTCCCTCGGATTTCGATAGGGCATCAATGTCCAATACAGTTTCCCAAGTGGTGGAACCAGAAAGATAACTTTCCATGGTCGATTTCCGCCATAGTCCTCTGACATGAGTCGCATCCTGCCAGAAATTATGCACCTCGCCACCTCGGTAAGAAACGTAAGGAATCTTGTCTTTTGAGTTGAGAATTTCTAACGCCTCGGCTTCTAGAATATTGAAAATGGGATCAGCCTCCAGCCTGTCCAGAGTCCGCTTATTCCAAGCTGTCACTTCACTTAGAGCTTTCTCACCCAGAACTTCTTCTAGGTAAAGGTGATCTTCATCGGCATGTTTATCAGTTTTTGCGCGTTTCATTTTAGAGCTTTCTGGATTATTTAAGTCAGCCGCAGAAGGATCAGCAGGATAAGAATAAACCACTAATGATGAGATTAGTAGCGAACCGAGAACAGACTTTGTGAGGTGAACCATGGCTGACTAAAACCTAGAACAAAAGATGAATCAAGTTACTAAATGGAAAGTTCAAGATGAAATTTATATGCAGTCCGTAGATGCGTAGATGATCCATCCTGATCCATCCGAATGAAGCAGGGCAGCAAATGCTGATAAATATCTAGGAACTCTATGGGCGGTTATGCTGCACCACAGCGAGCTGGGCTTGTCCCATTCTCTGCGCTGCCAACATCGCTCTCTCAGCTAGCTCTCCTTCATACATGCTAGTCAGCGTTTCTTCCCATAGCCCCAGCCATCGGTCAAAATGTTCTTTGCTCATCGTATGCTTCAGCTGCTCATCTACCTTGAGATGTTTCTGCACAGGATTCCCTCTAAAATTAGTCCCCCTTAGTAAATGTCCTTCCCAGAAATCAGTGAGCTTAGATAAGTGAGCCGGCCAATCATTATTAGCAATATGATGATTAAATATAGGACCCAATAATTCATCCTTCCTCACCTTAGCATAAAATGTTCCTATCAGGTGCTCAATGTCCTCTCTTGATTCAATTATTTTCATTTCTTTATACATATCACAAGCTCCTGCAACTGGAAATTGTGAACTACAAATTTAGGGACTTTACACTAGGGAAAATAGTTGGGATTTAGCCTTGTACAAGGATTTTAGCTGTTTAACAATGGCAGGATG
>CAKZMG010000019.1 GCA_937128235.1 uncultured Verrucomicrobiales bacterium | reverse complement strand
AGAAATTTTTTGTTAGATAGTGTTTACACATTAAATGCTTCTTCGACAAGTTGCATCTGACCTCTCTTGTGAGATGCCTTAGCGCCAGTAGCTGGGCTAGATGCTGCACGTCTGCCCGCGTAGCGGATGTGGCTGCTGAGAGCGTTCATGAGACGCGGTGCTATAAATGTCCACGCACCCATGTTCTGAGGTTCTTCCTGACACCAGACGAATTTTTTAACATTCGGGAATTGGCTCACGAGTGCTTTCGCCATAGTATCGTTAAATGGATACAGCTGCTCAACTCTGAGGATGGCAGTGTTCGTGATGTCCTTTTCGTTTCTGTGTTGATTCAGATCATAGAATACTTTACCTGAGCAGAACACGATGCGCTCGACCGTGCCTGGAGCATCGAAGCTCTTGAGGTCTGGTAAGATTTCCTGGAAGCATGTCCCATCTAGGAAGTCCTCCTTAGAAGACACAGCCTCAGCTCTGGAGAGCAGACTCTTAGGAGTCATGATGATGTATGGCTTGCGGAATCCACGCTTCTTCTGGCGTCTTAGCGCGTGGAAGATCTGTGCCGGTGTGGTGAAGTTACCCACCTGCATGTTGTTCTCCGCACAGAGCTGGAGAAATCTCTCTAGCCTTGCGCTGGAGTGCTCTGGTCCCATGCCTTCATATCCGTGTGGGAGAAGCATTACGAGGCTACTTGGAGTTTGCCATTTAGACTCAGCGGATGAGATAAACTGATCGATGATCACCTGCGCACCATTTGAGAAATCACCAAACTGAGCTTCCCACATGCAGAGCATTTCTGGGCAGCCAAGTGAATATCCATAATCAAATCCGAGCACCGCGAACTCTGAAAGCAGGCTGTTGTAAACGCAGAACTTAGCCTGATCTGGAGCTAAATTTTGCAGCGGGATGTGGCGGTCACGAGTCTCGCCATCATAAAATACTGCGTGTCTGTGAGAGAACGTTCCACGTCTCACATCCTGTCCAGAAAGTCTAACAGGATGTCCCTCTAACAGAAGTCCGCCCCATGCCAGAGACTCTGCGAATCCCCAGTCAAATCCCTCACCATCTTCGAGAGCTTTCTTACGTCTTGGGATAAATCTTTTCGCCAGCGTAGGGTGCATGTTGAATCCATCAGGCACAGTCACGAGAGTCTTGCCAATGTGGTCAAACACCTCTTCCTTGAGACCCGTATTAACAGGTGCGTGGGAGTAGGCTGGCTGAGCCTCAGCGGTAGAGCCACTGAACACTGAGCGGTCTCCTTGCTCCTGCATCTTCAGCATTTTCTGGTAGCCTTCCTCTAGCTCATCCCAGATGTCTCCGTGGATCTTGTCCACTTCAGCCTGAGTCAGACTCCCGTCTGCCACGAGTGCTGCCTTATGCGCTTTGCCGAAGGTGTCTCTTGAATTTATATTCTTATAAATGTGCGGAGCCGTAAACGCGGCTTGATCCGT
>CAKZMG010000018.1 GCA_937128235.1 uncultured Verrucomicrobiales bacterium | reverse complement strand
GCAGCTTCTACTGGTAGGCCTTGGATAGCACGAGCTACGTCACGAGCTTTTTTAGCGGAGACGCGAGCGAATTTATATGTTGATTTTACTTCCATCGTTCTAGGATGTTGATTGTTTAATTTTGTGTCTTGATTGATGCGATGTCGCCTGGGCGAACCGCGTTGTTAGTGTCATCGAGTCGGATCACTAAGGCACCAGCTATTTCTGGTTTAACCTCGGCGATCCTTGCTTCTGCTATTTGGCTCTTACCACGTAGGATACGGAATGTCATTCCTATGCGGACTTGCTGCTTTTCCCCAGCGTTCAGTATGAGTGTGCCGGACTGGCTATCTATACCGATGATTTTAGCCTCATGAAGAGTGCCTAGATCTATCTGCGGACGCGGCTTATCTATGATTCCTAGCAATACGTCAAGTCCTCTGATTTCTTTTTCGAGGGTTAGGCGTTGCTGGTCATCAGCTACAAAGGCGTGCTTTAGGTATTCTCGTACCTGAGCGGTGAGAGTCATCGCGGCTGTTTCCAGCTTAGCGAGGCGATCCTCGAGCACCTTGCGGTTGGCCACTGCCTGGATGAGGCGCTCGTCATCTGTCCCTAGTGGGTAGGTTCCGAGTGCTTCTAGCTCCAAGCGAATTTTATTTAACTTCCCTTTGGCACTTATTGTTTGTTGCTTTGAGTCAACGAGTGCCTTGGAGAGGTTTTGGTTCTGGTTCTGTAGCTCTTGTATTTTTTGTTGAAGAGCTTGAACGTTACGAGCATCGGCTCCCACTTCATTTTGTGAAATCTGCTGCGCCTGAACCATAGCCACGCCGCCGCATAGGAGGGCTGCTCCTGTGCTGAGTGTGATGATGGTTTTGAGGCTAGCTTTCATGTTGTGAAGTGGTTGATAGTGTTTAAGAATTACTTCTTACCTATGTTTCCGTGTGCTTTGAAGATACGAGTCGGGGCGAATTCACCGAGCTTGTGTCCCACCATGTTCTCAGTTACGTAAACAGCGACAAATGATTTGCCGTTGTGAACTGCGAAGTTGTGGCCCACGAAGTCTGGTGTGATCATTGATCTGCGGCTCCATGTCTTGATCGGCTTTTTGTTTTTGCTGGTGCTTGCTGCAGCAGCATCGATCTTGTCGAGGAGTTTCTGGTCAACATAAGGTCCCTTTTTTAGTGATCTTGGCATAATAAATTGGTTATTAAGTTATTGGTTACTAAGTTAATTCGTTAGTGGTTATTTATTCTTTGTCTTACGACGCTGAACGATGACTTTGTCTGATGCCTTACGCTTCTGACGTGTCTTCTGACCTTTCACGTGACCCCAAGGTGACTTGAGGTGCTGACGGCCACCACCGGACTTGGACTTACCCTCACCACCACCGTTCGGGTGATCTACAGGGTTCATGCACATTCCGCGGACTGTTGGGCGAATTCCCATCCAACGTGAGCGACCTGCCTTCGCAGACACTACGTTCATGTGATCTCCGTTACCTACTTTACCAATGGTGCAGAGGCAGCGTTCGTTGAACTTACGGATTTCTCCAGATGGCATCTTAACGAGTGCGATTCCCTCCTCACGGTTAGAAAGCACTGCTTGCTGACCTGCTGAACGGGCGATTTTGCCGCCTGATCCTGGTGTAAGCTCGATGTTGTGGATAGATGTTCCGAGTGGAACATTGCTGAGTGGAGTAGCGTTACCTGGCTTAGGTGCTGCTGTTTCACTTGAGACTACTTTAGCGCCTGGCTCTAGTCCGTGTGGAGCTAGAATGTATGCTTTCTCACCGTCTGTGTATTCGATGAGTGCAATGCGGCAGGTTCTGTTAGGATCATACTCGATGCCTACGACTGTTGCTTCTACGTCAAATTTCTTACGTTTGAAGTCGATGATTCTGTATTTCTTCTTATGACCACCACCGATGTGACGGCATGTGATACGACCTTGGTTGTTACGTCCACCTGATCTTTTCTTTACACGGAGGAGTGACTTTTCAGGAGTGGTCTTAGTGATCTCCTCAAATGTGTTCCAGACCTTGTATCGGTTTGATGGTGTTACTGGTTTGAATGTTTTCATTTTCGCTATTCTTTTCGATTAATGGTTCGTTTTTGCAGCGGTGGGATTAGACGAGGTCTAGTGACTCGCCTTCCTTAAGACGCACGATGGCCTTTTTCCAGTTTGCTGTGCGGCCTGCATCTGCTCTACGTTGGCGCTTCTTCTTGCCATCGTAGTTACAAGTGCGGACTGCTTCTACTTTAACGCCGAAGAGTTGCTCAACGGCACGTTTGATTTCGAGTTTGTTTGCCTTTTGTGCCACTTTAAGAACGATCTCGTTGTTCTGCTCCTGAAGGAGTGTTGCTTTTTCACTGAGGCGAACTGTGTCGATGACTTGGTAAATGTCTTTCATCTGATTGGTTCTATTCTTAGTTTGTGGTTATGCAGTTCTCTTAGCGAGTGTCTCGTATGAGTCTTCTGTGATGATGACTGCGTTGGCGTGAAGGATCTGCTCGATGTTCACTTCATCAGCTGTGATGAGTTGCACACCTTGAACATTGCGTCCTGCGAGGTAAGTTTTCTCATCGAATGACTTAGCAATGATGAGTGTCTTCTTAGCATCTGTGATTTCGCTCACAGCTGCGATGAATGACTTGGTCTTAGCTTCCGCGACAGCAAATGATCCAATAGATGCTACTTCACCAGCAGCGATCTTTTCACCGAGTGCCTTACGAAGCGCAAGCTTACGTGTGCTCTTGGTTACTTTCTTAGAGTAGTCACGTGGACGAGGCCCGAACACTACACCACCACCTACAAAGATAGGTGCTGAGCGAGCTCCGTGACGTGCGCCACCGGTTCCTTTTTGCTTATAGATCTTCTTACCAGAACCGCGGATTTCTCCACGTGTCTTGGTGCATGCAGATCCTGTTCTGCGGTTAGCGCGGTATGCTACGATGAGATCGTGCACGGCTTGATTACCTTTAGATGTTCCTGAGATAACGGTGATGTTAGCTGAGGCTGCGTCTTCGAGTGAAAGTTGTTTTACTGACATTACAGTGGTTTCTTTCTATGGTTAATTATGATTTTGCCTTAGCTGCTTTGATAGCTGGGCGAATAGTGACGTAACCTCCGTTCGGCCCTGGAACAGCACCTGATACGAGGATAACATTGTCTTCAGGGCGAACCTGTACGATTTTAAGATTCTGAACTGTACGGTTGTATTGACCGTGACGTCCTGGCATCTTCTTATTCTTCCAGATGCGTCCTGGCCATGTTCCTGCTCCTACACCACCGGGGCGTCTGTGCATCATGTGACCGTGTGAGTCTGGCTGACCTGCGAAGTTGTAGCGCTTTACCACACCTTGGAAACCTTTACCCTTAGTAGTGCCTATCACGTCAACGGTCTGCCCGTCTGTGAAAACAGCTGCTCCTGGGTGAGCTTCTTCTGTGTTTGGTAAGTCTGCATCAGAGGCGAAACGGAACTCTTTGATTTGCTTCTTAGCAGTTCCGTTGTTTTTCTTGATGTGAGCGAGCTTAGCTTTGTTGAGGCGTTGCTCCTTCTGGTCATCATAACCGATCTGTACAGCTGAGTAGCCGTCAGTTTCAGTTGTTTTTACCTGTAAATATTCGTTACCTGATACGTCGATGACGTTTACAGGGATCATGACACCGGCTTCCTTATCGAAAACACGAGTCATTCCTATCTTTTTTCCTAATAGTCCTAGTGACATAATAATGAATGGTTAGATTGTTTCGTGGTTCGGGATCAGATTTTGATTTGGATGTCAACACCAGCTGGTAGGTTAAGCTTCTTGAGCTCATCTACTGTGCGGGCTGTTGGATCTACGATGTCAAGAACGCGCTTGTGAGTTCGGATCTCGAACTGGTCAGCTGATTTCTTGTTCTGGTTAACTGAGGCGTTCACAGAGAACTTCTCAATTCTTGTCGGCAGAGGAATCGGTCCAGCTACCTTGGCACCTGTGCGCTTGGCAGTCTCTACGATTTCGACAGCAGAACGATCGATTGCTCGATGATCATACGCACGAAGTCGGATTCTTATCTTTTGGTTTTGCATATTTGTTTGTGTTGTTTATTGATTAAAAGTGAGTTGCACAACGTTCCTAAAGGCATAAATAACACTGGAAAATAACTCTGTATTCAACAGTTGCAGAGGTGCAAAACAGAGGTCACAAGATCGCACGAGAATTACTCGTATAGCCATGTTTTCCGGAGATGCGCCCGATATTTATATCTTGCTTAGTGCATTTCTCTACACCAAGTCATGTTGTGGGGCGGCGAACTTACTCAGAAATACCAATCTGACAAGCCCTATTTTAATTTTTTTGAAAAAATATGGTTTTATTGAGCTTTCTATGCTGAAACAAGGCACCATCATTTATTTAACTAAAGTTACACACTTCTATTTTACTGTTAGAACCTCTTCATTAACCGACTTTTTAAAAGAATGGCATTGGAGGAACCTTATCCCACAGAAGTAAGTAACTCCATTAACTCCGCCCGTATCTCATCTTCAGTAGAAACATCAACAGTCTGCTTCACATTTTCAGTGAGAATATCTTTATAACGTTTTCTCATCCTGCTGACTTCTACTTTGATAGAACTTACAGATATACCGGACTTCTCAGAGAGACTTTCATATGTCTCTTCACCACTATTCCAGCCGAGATACACTTTAATGTGATTATACACATCTAGCCTATCCTTAGCTACATAATACTCTTCTAATGATTGCATCGTTTGGTTGAGTAACTCAAGTGCCCATGCTTTATCATAAATATTATCTGGGCTAAGGTCTGTGTATGGCTGCAACTGATATTTCTCTTCAGCTGCATCAATAGAAAGCGGAGACTCGCCCGCCCCCCGCTTAATTGCATATTTTTTTCTAAGATCACTCGCCATGAAATTTTTAAATGATTTGATGAGATACGTCCTGAGCTTCCCGTTTTCCTTATCAATATTCTTAAACCCTGAACGCTCGATTAGGCTCAAAGAAAACCCCTGCACCAAATCTTCTGCATCCTCCTGCTGGCGGCCTGAACTACGTGCAAATGCATAAAGTGGAAACCAATAAATCTCCAATAATGTATTCAGCGCTTTCAGAGACTGCCTAGAATCCCCTTTCCTCACCATCGACACCAGACTCCAGCGAGTAGGCTCAAATTTATTCTTATCACTCATTTGATCATTATGTGTAACTTATTTCAGAGCTTAGCGATTTATCATTTAACTTAAACGATAAAATCATGAAATACCTAATTTTTACTAGTCGCTGGCTCTCTATCCTTGTCTGTCTATTTGTCGCATTTATCATTCTAATGCTCACCATAGCCGTTGTTTTCTTCAAACAGCAAGAAGGTGTTCAAATCAGTGATGCATCTCTAGCCTCTGTTTCCTATTTGCCGTTTTTTATGATGGTAGCCTTTTTTGCTATCATTTCTATCCTATTTGCCGAAGATCTAGAATTTGGTGGTGAATTCCTCTCACTATTATCTGCAGGAATAGCTCATCTATTTCTTTTTTACACCATCATCCACGCACTGGGACACGACGTTTTGGCTATCATTGCTCAACACAACTTCAAAGGCATGGATGGCTCTGTACCCGTGTTTGAGGGATTAGCCACTGCTTGCCCATGGTGGTTACTCATTGCCTCCATCATTATCCTCTCCACGCTAGAAGCCTGCCATGACCGGTTAGAAAAATTCGCTACGACTGGCTTCTTTCTCTACGGCCCATATCTCATCCTAAAAGTAATCCAGTTATTTTAAATCTCTCTGTCACCATTCCAAACAATACGCGATTACATCATTGAACCAATCAACCAATAAAACACATGGGTATTCTATCAGAAACATTAGGAAGCATTCTTACATCAGTCCTCACCGCAGGTGGAAGCAAAATTAAGAACATCAGCGAGAAAGTCATTTCCGAAATTAAAGAGTTCAACGATGGAGAATTTGACAAAGATTCAAAACGGTATAAAAAACTACTCCATCGCATAGATGAATTACACCTTCACCTGCTAAGTGATCAGTTATTTGCAGGAATAGACCTAGCACCATTCGCTTTCGCGCTGGATGCATCTTTTGAAATGCAAACAGCAGAACGTGATGCTAACGGCAGAAACATACAAGCATGGGAAACTATTTTCAATAGTGTGTTCTTCTCTGACAGACCAGTGGAAGCCTTACTAGATGTAAGATACAAAGGACGTATCGTTGGAACATCAGATAAATATTGTTTCGCTATCGCAGACTGTATGATCAATGTCCTGAAAACCTCAAAAAACTATTACTCTCCAGACTATTACAGCAGAGTAGAACAGATTCTAAATGAGCAGCTACACGGTGACCCTACACCACCACGAAATAAAGAGAAAATTCGAGAAAATGATGCTGCTCTTCATAACTTCATCCAAAAAGGTAAAAAGAAAATAGCGGAAATCATTAAATTGCTTGAGGACGAAAGTAAACTAACTATGCTAAAAGAACGCATAGAATCTATATAATCTCTCACATTAATGAAAATACATATTACATGCCCATCCTGCCAAGGTGATATCAAGATCAATGTCCAGAATCATGCTGAGGAAGGAGACATTCTTTGCCCTTACTGCCAGTGCGAGATCCACGTAGAAGCAGAAAATGAAGTAGCACCTGAAGCTGATCAAGCTGCGGGAAATGTTGCTGGCATCGATCCTGGTGAACTCCTCCTCCGCGGAATGCAAACAGAGCAAACTATCGGTGCGGACTGGGTTGCGCCATCAATAGATGATCTCAATGACTCACTTGAAGACCGCTACGAAATTATCTCCATCCTCGGTAGAGGTGGCATGGGAGCAGTCTATAAGGCCAGAGACTCTCGGCTAGATAGACTAGTCGCGGTGAAAATCTTACCTCTAGAACTTGGCGAGAATTCAGAAGCACTAGCCAGATTCCAAAGAGAAGCTAAATCACTAGCAGCACTCGATCATCCTAACATCATCAACATTCACGACTACGG
>CAKZMG010000017.1 GCA_937128235.1 uncultured Verrucomicrobiales bacterium | reverse complement strand
TACAAAGCAGCTGAGCACTTAGAAAAAGATCTCAGCGGAATTATCACTGGTAACTGGAAAGGACAGACTTGGATGGAGCATCATAAGCAGCAATTCTCGCTGATCAGTAGTCAGAAAACGATGATGACAATAGCGCTCTCATTCATTATTTTAGTGGCTGTGTTTTCCATCGGTGCGGTGATGTTTACTATTACCTACCAGAAGAAACGAGAAATCGGAGTCATGAAGGCGCTCGGTGCTACGCCTGGACAGATCACGCAGGTGTTCACTTTACAAGGAGTCATCGTAGGCATCATGGGAGCGATTATTGGATGGCTATTGGCATTAGTAGTCTTAGCAAATCTCGACATCATCCAAGGCACACTAACGAAGGCTGGCTTTAATCCTTTCCCTGAAGACTACTACGGAGTCCAGACACTGCCGCATATTATTAACCCGATTCAGATTCTGTTCGTGTGTGTGGGAGCATTCATTCTCTGCACGCTGGCTGCGTATGTTCCTGCATGGATCGCCTCCAGAGCGGATGCTGCTAAATCTCTACGCAATATGTAAGTATGAAAATCTGGTTATTAGAAAATGACGAACGAACGGGGCCGCATGAGATCTATGACATTCGCGATAAAATCTCAAACGAAGAAGTAAAGGCAGACACCCCAGCCTGGTATGAAGGTGCGGATGGTTGGGTCACGCTCGAAGATGTCCCCGCATTTTCTTCTTATTTCATAAAGTCATCAGCTTCAGAGACTCTGCAAGAAGAAGAGAGACGGACTGCTGAACTGATCGAGTCTTTAGAAAAAGAGTTAGCAGGTGTTGAGACAGAAGTGGGAACTACTCCGCAACCTCAACCTTATTCCCAGCCAAATTCTGCAACATTTCAGAACGAACCACTTTATCCGATCAGACGCTTTTTCGCGCGCTTGTTTGATATTTCACTCTATACTGTTCTGCTCTACATCGTGAAAGTGCAAATGGGCATCAATCCACTCGTCGTAGATAGCTTGACGAAGGAACTGATGTTTCAGGTTCCTTATCTTCTGTTAGATGGCTTAGCGCTGTCATACATAGGAACCACTCCAGGTAAATGGCTGCTTAATGTTAGGTTACGACAATACAATGGGCAGAAATTAGCAGTCATGACCTCTATCATCAGATCCATCCGCGTCTGGGTCTTAGGATTTGCGATGCAGTCACCCTTAGTCATTATCTCTATTCCCTTCTCATGGTTCATCGCGTCCAAGTATGGAAAGTTTCTCTGGGATATTCCTAGAAATAATCTCACTCGCTGTGGTCCGATCAGCCCGCTTAAAGTGGGCGCGTATTTCTGTATCATCATCGCCGCGAGTTATCTTTTAAAATACTCTATCCCGCCAGAATTTATGCCAACTATGGAAAACTGGAAGGCTTGGAATCCTACGAATTGATACTTCACAGAGAGCTCAAAAAATCTCATTATATCACCATGAAAGACATCGTTTACTTCGACCTAGAAACTAAAAAAAGCTTCTCCGCTGTGGGGGGGAGTAAACACAAGGACAAGATGGGCATGTCAGTGGGCGTGACTTATTCTACCAAGACTGGCAACTACCACATTTATGATGAAGAGCATGTCGATGACCTGGTGAATCAACTCATCGGTGCTGATCTGGTGGTGGGCTATAACCATATCCAGTTTGATTACCCGGTGCTACAGGCTTACACGATCTATGATCTGGCGAGCCAGACGATCAATCTGGACATGATGCTGGACTTGGCGGAGAAGTTAGAATTTAGACTCAAGCTAGACTCCATCGCTACGTCATCGCTCGGCACGGGAAAAACTGCTGATGGTCTGGATGCTCTACGCTGGTGGAACGAATTCCAGAAGACCAAGGATGAGTCCTTTATGATGAAGATAGCGGAGTACTGCTGCTATGATGTGAAGGTGACCAAGTGCGTGCATGAATACGGCATCGAGAACGGTCTCATTCATTACGAGGATAAAGGGGGCGAAAAAGCAGAAGTCGCTGTTAATTGGTAACAAATATTCAATCTTCAATTTTAAATATTCAATCCACACCATGCATGATAGTTATCGCAGATTTATCGTTTTATTCATCGTTCTTTCCAGCGCGTTGTTAGTCACTATCGGGGTCAGGAAATTATCTGGTAAGCCAGGGTTGTTTGATTTCTTGAAACAAAACCCGCCCTATTCGGTGGGTGGGAACCATGCTGGAGTTCACCCAGATGTTCCGGTGACGCTGCCGGAGAACCCACCAGTAGCCGCCTCTGAGGTGCCTAATTTAACAGGTCTGAGCATGGAGTATGCGAAGATAGCGCGGGCTGTGCGCTTGTCTGTGGTGAATGTAGATACCACGGGGACTAAGCGGACACGGGTGACGGATCGCTTTGGACGCACCGGAATACGCCCTAAGAATGTGAAAGGACAAGGCTCAGGAGTGATTGTTTCCAAAGAAGGGCATATTATCACGAACCATCACGTTATTGCGGATAAACAGAAAATTATCATCACGCTTGCGAATGAAGATAAGTATGAGGCGAAGTTGATCGCCTTTGATCCATCCACAGACCTAGCTCTACTGAAAATAGAATCTAAAGAGAAACTCAAAGCGTTGAAGTTTGGTGATTCTGATCGAGTGAGGGAAGGTCATATCGTGTTAGCATTTGGTAATCCGTTCGGGATCGGTAGATCGGTGACTAATGGGATAGTTTCTGCCCGTAGGAGCTCTAGATCAGACAGGCAGCCGTCACTTTTCCAGACGAACGTAGCGATCAATCCTGGTAACTCTGGAGGACCATTAGTGAATGTCTTAGGTGAGATTGTGGGGATCAATTCCTCGATCTTTTCGAGCGATAAAGAGAACCCGAGTTTTCAGGGGATTAGTTTTGCGATCCCTTCTAACATTGTCAAAAAAACCTTCATGGATCTGCTGAAATACCAGCGCCCGAGGCGTGGGTATCTGGGGCTGTATGCAGATGACATAGAGTCTCCTCAGGTGCGCGAGCACTACGGATACGAGGAAGACGGTGGCGCGCTAGTCCACGAGGTAGCTGAGGGCTCACCGGCAGATAAGGCGGGGCTTCAGAAGGAGGATATCATTGTGAAATATGACGAGACACCGATCAAGGGTGGTGCAGATCTGATGAGTCTTATCCAGAAATCTGACATTGGGAAAGAAGTAGAAATAGTGGTCTGGAGAGAAAATAAACTCGAATCATTAAGTGCGAAAATTTCTCAAGTAGATGTGGGTATCTCCGCGGCGAAGGCACCGGACCTTACCCTTGAGCAGGCAAAGAGTATTCTCAACGCGATTGGCATACAGCCGATCAACCTAGGTCCATCATCGGTGAATGGAGTGGGTGTCCGGCGGGTGATACCTAATAGCCTTGCTGATGGCAAGATCATGCCAGGCGACATCATTTACCAGATTAACAACACACCGATCTATCACGCGAAGCATTTTTTCCAAGTGGTGTTGTCCACGGCATCGACTACGATGACTCAGCTCTATATCATCAGAAATGGTAAACGTTATACGCTGCCGGTGGTGCTTGAGCAAGTGAATAGACAGTAGGTGTAAATTTTCTAAAATGCCAAAAATCCAGATACTCTCAGACATTTTAGCCAGCCAAGTAGCGGCGGGCGAGGTGGTGGAGCGCCCTGCAAGTGTGGTGAAAGAAATGGTAGAAAATGCACTGGATGCCGGAGCGAAGCATGTGGAGGTGGAGATCCATAAGGGTGGCGCAACTCTGATAAAGATCACAGATGACGGCAGTGGCATGAATAAGGAGGATGCGCTGATGTGTCTGGAACGCCACGCTACGAGTAAGCTGAAAAACTCTAAGCAACTCGCGGCAATTTCTACGATGGGATTCCGCGGTGAGGCGGTGCCGAGTGTGGCGAGTGTTTCAAAAATGCGTATCAGTACGCGCGAGGCAGAGAGTGTGGAGGGAACAGAAATTAGCATCGATGGAGGTGTGGTGAAGGATGTCCGCGTCACGGGGATGCAGCATGGGACGGTGTTTGAGGTTAGAAATTTGTTTTTCAATGTGCCCGCTCGGCGGAAATTTATGCGCACCGAGAGCACGGAGTCTGCACACGTGGAGCATCAAGTGAAACTTCACGCGCTGGCGTATCCAGAGGTAAGGTTTACGTATAAAAAAGATGGGAGAGTGGTGTTCGATGTCCCAGCTACGAGCGATAGACGGACACGTATAGCAGGGCTTTCTGGTGCGGAGATAGGGAGGGCACTCATAGAGGTGCCGCATACTGAGCAGAGTGGGATGGAGGTGCTAGGCTATGTGCTGCCAGCTGACTATGCGAGGAAGGGGAGGAGGCAGCAGTTTGTGTTTCTCAACGGCAGACCGGTGGAGGATGCGGCGATCAGCCGGGCGATCAAAGATGGCTTCAAAGGCGGAGTGATAGATGGTCTGAATCCTACTGCTTGGTTATGGATCAGTATGGATCCTGCGCTAGTGGATGTGAATGTGCATCCTGCGAAAAAGGAGGTGAGATTTCATAAGCCGTATGATGTTCGGAATCTGGTGCTCACCGCCGTGGAGGCGAGGTGTCTCCCTCAGGCGAGTCATTCCAAGCCAGTAGTGGCTCGTGGTGATGCTAAGATTATTTCTAGGAAAAGTGGTGAAGTTTCCCCAGTGGTGAAACCTGTAGTCCAGCCTGAAGCTACTGAATCTGTTAGAGGTAAGGTTTTGACGAGTGAGCTATCTCAGCAGGAGCAAGATCAGGAACAAAAAACAGAATCTGTTAGAGTGAAGGAAGCTGTCAGACCATCGTTTCCAGATCCTGTTCCTCAGCAGGAAGTGTTAGAAATAGAGGAGGTGGAGAGACCCAGATTCAAGGTGCTGTCTGTGCTTCACGATACTTACATTTTGATGGAGGGTGATGATGGCTTAGTGCTGTTAGAGCCTAAGGCGGCAAGAGATAGGATAGCTTATGAGCAAATTTTAAGCGGAACTAAACAAGGAGGAATGGAAAGCCAAGGGCTGCTTGTTCCAGAAGTGATCGATCTCGAAGCGCGTGATCTCGATGTGGTGATGAGTAACTTAGAGAATTTTAGCGAAGCTGGGATTAGCATAGAGCCATTTGGGGGAGGCTCTATTCAGGTGCGGAGTTTGCCAGTGATGATCGATGTGGAGAAGCCGCGAGAGTTTATCACGGCGATGATTGATGAACTGATCGATACCCAGGGAGCGAGACGTGGGAAGCAGATGGCGTTTGAAGCGTTCGCAGAGACGCTCTCTAACAGAATTTCTAAAAACGAACGCTGTGACATACGTGGAGTAGAGAATCTGTTAGATGAAATGTTCGCCTGTGATCTGCCCTACTGCACACCCGATGGGAGACCCACGTTGATCCAGATTTCGCTGAAGGAACTGGAGAAGAAATTTAAAGGATAAAGATACAATGAGTGTTTTATTAGTAATCAGAGAGGATAAATTTAGAGATAGATTAGTGAGTCTAGGGCTAAGGTTTGCCGCTGCTAAGGATAAGCAACTCTATGTGATAAACCTTACCTCTGGCTCAGGGGTTCCAGATGTGGGGCAAGTAGAATGGACGGGTGAGGGGGTGAAATCCGCAGCACTCACTACTCCTAATCCATTCCGCACCATCAAGGATGTGGTAGATTCTGTTAGTCCTGATATGTTGATGCTCAATGATGCGAGTGATCATCCGGAGCAGTATTCTAAGGTGATCAACCAAGCGATCAA
>CAKZMG010000016.1 GCA_937128235.1 uncultured Verrucomicrobiales bacterium | reverse complement strand
GAGGCTAGTCCTAACTATGATTTCCCTAAAAATACAGCAATCGATGAGCTTCACGTTATTGGGGATGCTCTCAGTCCAGATGAAGTGAGATTTCTTGTCGAAAATAATAGACTGAAATAATAGGCTAAAATAGTAGCTCAATGAGTTGGGAGCTATGAAAAAGTATAAATTCTCATTCGAAAGGCGTTTTGTTGTTAACGTTTTCGTTTGGATGCTTGTTTGCGTATGTATAGCGGTTTTTGAATGCCTTCATTGACTGATATATTTTCATGAAAGCTGCATTGAGTTTAGTGCTCGGGTGCAGCAAAACACTAATAAAATTAAACCAAACAAACAAAAATGAATAAATTAATACTATCTTCAGCCTTTGGCTTACTAAGCATTGTTTCATCACAAGCAGCAATTATTATATGGGACGCAGGAACTACAGATGTTTCAGTAGCTGGCGGCTACATCAATGGAGGATCAGATGCGAATGTTTCTGTATCTCTGAATGGAAACCCAGCCATAGCGGTATCCACTGGAGCGCTTAACACTGGAGTGGCAACACCTACAATCAATGGGGTAACATTTACAGCAACAGGTGCAGGTTTTGGTCCATTCGGAACTTTTGGATCAGATGCAGATGTGCAAAGCGTTATCCACTTTCATGATGCGGCAAGCACGTTTTCGCTAGATTTCTCTGGCTTGAAGGCAAATACTGAGTATCAGATCCAGATTCTAGGAATCCATGATAACCGCACCGCTGCAGGCATCAACACGAGAACAACGGTATGGAATACTGCGGGAGGAACTGCTAGTGCGGGATTAGTGCGAGGTAATGGTGAGTCAGTCATCGGAAGCTTTACTACTGGTGCGGCTGAAACTACACAGTTAATCACAGCCACTAATACTGTAGGTGTCGATCCTGGTCTTTCAGGCTTCGTCCTTCGTGAAATAGCTACAGTGCCAGAGCCTTCATCAACAGCTCTACTGGGCCTCGGTGGACTGGCTTTGATCTTGCGTCGCCGTAAGTAAGCTAGATTAGATCTAAATCTAATATTAGATCATCTATTTAAAGCAATCTTGTGTTTTTCCTCGTCTGTTAATAGCAGGCGAGGATTTTTTTATAGGCTCTTTTAGTAGACGCTTTTAGTAGGAACTAAGCGGCGTTTCTATGCCAAGATAGCAACACAGAAGTACTTGACTCTGTGGGAAGTGAGTTTACCTTGCCGCAAAATTTCTAACCTCTATTGAAACTTATGAAATCACTTCTCACCACATTCATTTCCTTAGCAGTTGCCTCTGGTACTGTGTTCTTTTCTAGCTGTGCTTCTAATACTACTTCCGGTGGTGGCGGATCAGCGTATCTTGCTGACTACAGAACTCAGCCTACTACTCCAGGTCAACCAGGACAAGCTATAGCTGACCCACTTGCTAGTAAGGAAAAAGGCTACTGGGATGGTGATGGAGTCCAAGGTCCGGCACTGATTAAGATAAATTTAGCGAAGCAGGAAGCGTATTTTTATAAAGGCAGCCAGCTGGTGGGGCAGACTCCTATTTCTACAGGGATCGAGGGGAGGAGAACTCCTAGAGGCAGATTTAAAGTCACTGAGAAGGACATCGATCAC
Source organism: uncultured Verrucomicrobiales bacterium (assembly GCA_937128235.1). Lineage (GTDB taxonomy): Bacteria > Verrucomicrobiota > Verrucomicrobiia > Verrucomicrobiales > Akkermansiaceae > Rubritalea. The sequence continues at coordinate 1,330 of CAKZMG010000016.1, read as the reverse complement.
GCATCGTCACTCTACGGTGTGATCAAGGATAATGCCACCGGTGCCATCGTGAATGATGATGCGGATACTCGCAAACATCGAGCTAAAGCTGGGCAGACATTTGTCCGTGCTCCGATGCTGAATTTCCTAAGATTTAATGGCGCGATAGGTATGCACACAGGGCATCTTCCCGGCTATGCGGCTTCTCACGGATGTGTGAGACTGCCAGATAATATGGCGAAAATTTTCTACCAGAATGCCTCACTGGGGACTCCTGTTATTGTGGAATAATGATGTTTGAGAATCCTGATCAGTTAGAAATTTCCTGTCAGCAGACAAAAGAGCTGTTAGATGGGGAGGTCCCACTCATCCTGATCGATTGTCGCGAGCAACATGAGTTTGATTTCTGCCGTATTGAAGGAGCTATTCTTATTCCACTTTCAGATGAGGCGGGCAGAGAAAAGTCAGAGGCGTTGTTAAAAAATGTGAATCAGGAGGCGATCATTTACTGTCATCATGGCGTGAGATCCCTGCATGCTACTCAGTATCTGCGCCAGCTCGGGTACGCTAATACGCTGAGCATGAAGGGCGGAATAGACGCTTGGTCAGCACAAATCGATCCTGCGATTGAGCGGTATTAGGCGTGGTGTTGTACCCATTGTCACTTTTTCTGATTTATTTGTTAACGCTTGGTCTTAAAATGGCATATAAAGGTAGATGCCCAAAAATCTACTAGATACTCAACAATTTGTAAGCCTCCTGACGGATCATCAGGAGGAGAATATCCTACTTTAGAAAAATGGAGTCTTTACTAGATTTGAAATAAACAATAAGATAAACAAACAAAATGAAACAAATACACAAAATGAAAGAAAATCTATTATTAGCCACACTTACTTCGTTCGCATTAACATCGGTAGGCTCAGCGGCAACGATCAGCGTTAATTTCTGGAATTCAAGTGCAGGAAATGCGGGCAACAATTCTGTTGATGCAGGAGAGACTGCTGGAGTTACTGGTGCAGCTGCCCAGAATTGGAATAACTATGGCTCGGCATCAGGGACAGGTGCTATCACGCTAACCAATGAAGCTCTCATAGATGACTCAGGTGCAGGATCTGGTGCGCAGCTTAATTTAACATCGACTGATGCTTTTGTAGGCTTCTCTGGTGCGTTTAGTGCAGCTCCAGCTGGTCCGAACCGAGATCTCTATAATAGTTTTTTCGCATTTAATGCTGGTGATAATGCAACTATCACCGTCTCTGGACTAGGAACGGATTTTACGGGCAACGGATATCGAGTATATGTTTATAGTGATTCAGATGCCAATAATCGTGACTTCACTCATACAGTT
>CAKZMG010000015.1 GCA_937128235.1 uncultured Verrucomicrobiales bacterium | reverse complement strand
GTATTGATCTCTCAAAGCAATGGAGAAAGAACATTCTCTATGGTGGATATTAATCGCATTACTTGGTGTGAGAATATCTCGCTAGAAAAAGCGATAGAGAGTTTGTCTCGGCTTCCTTTCTCGGAAGAGACGAGGACACTGATGCTGGAAGTATCTTCTTTTATTTGTCTGCCTATTTATTTTGCCGTCTGCCTATTTATTTTGAATATTTCAACTGTTTAAAAGGCTTGCAGAAATCTGTCTGGGGATAGATGCTGGGCGGGCGCAAGAATGAAGAGATTTAATCCATATTTTCACTACCTAAAGCCAGTTAAAGCCAAGCTGATCATCGGGATCATTGCTGGTTTGATTGCAGGGGCGGCTATGAGTGCTGGTCTGCCGCTGATGATGAAGCATGTTTTCCCTGTGATTTTCGCAGATGAGAAGACAGGGATGACTGAGGAAACCCCAGCGTGGCTAGAGTATATAGCGGGCGATAATCTCCTGATGGTGGCTTGTCTGATGCTGCCTGTGGTGTTTGTGGTGAGTGGGGTGTGTGGCTATATTAGTAAGTTGCTTATTAATTTCGTGGGCCTGAAAGTGCTGGAGGGAATCAGAGTGGATGTTTTTAAACGTTTGCAGTATTTATCCCTAGGTTTTCATGGGAAACAGAAGGGCGGGGACCTAGTCAGTAGGGTCATGGGAGACACTGCTCTCATGCAGCAAGTGCTATCGAAGGTGGTTTTTGATATGGTGGTATTACCAGGAGCTCTATTGGGCTCGATAGGAACTTTGATCTATCTGTGCTGGGGAGATAGTAGTGTTCAGTCGATGTTGTTAGGCTTAATGACGGTGCCTATTTGCGTATTTCCTATTCGGTCATTTGCTAAGCGTTTGGCTAAGAAAGCCTCTTTAATGGTCGCTAAACAGGGCGATATATCTGCAATAGTGACAGAGAATTTGGCCTCACAGCCAGCAGTGCGAGCCTACATGATGGAGGAGATGCAGGTGGAGAAAATGAAGGAGGATACAGGTAAGTTTTTGTTCTTTAATATGGGAATGCTGAAATACCGTTTTTTGATCAGTCCTAGTGTAGAAATAGTCTCAGCTATCGGAGTGGGTATCGCCATTTATTTTGGAGCTAAACAAGGTCTAACGTTAGAGAAATTTATCCCTCTACTTCTAGCACTGTATGCAGCGTATGATCCAATCAAGAAATTAGGAAACCTCAGTTCCATGGTGAGAGAAGGCGAGGCTGCTCTCGATCGGTTAGAGTTCATCCTAGACAGTAAAGATGAAATTTTTGACAACGAGGATGCTCAGTCTTTTGGAGTGGCATCAGGTGATGTTGTATTTGAGAACTGTCAGTTTAGCTATGAGAGAGATGTTGTCCTGGATGATATAAATGTGAGAGTAGCAGCCGGAGAAACAATCGCTCTCGTGGGAGAGAGTGGGGCTGGTAAATCGACTTTTGTTTCCCTCATACCTAGGTTCTTTGAGGTGCAGAAGGGGGAGGTGAAAGTGGATGGGATCAATGTGAATCAACTGCGTAAATCAGACTTGCGGAGAAATATAGGTCTGGTGAGTCAGCAGCCGCTATTATTCAGAGGAACGATCGCTGAAAACATTCTCATAGGAAAGCCAGATGCGAGCCAAGAGGAAGTGGAGACTGCTGCGAGAAATGCCAGTGCGCATGAATTTATCATGAATGAACCACTAGGATATGATCGTGAGCTAGGCGAGCGCGGCGAGGGGCTTTCTGGCGGGCAGAGGCAGCGAGTGGCGATTGCTCGAGCCTTTCTCAAGGACGCTCCGATCTTAATCCTAGATGAAGCCACAAGTGCGCTCGATAGCGAAAGTGAAGCTCAGATCCAAGATGCTCTTAAGGAACTTAGTGTAGGAAGAACTACATTTCTTATTGCGCATCGCTTTAGCAGTATCCGAGATGCTAACCGTATCCTAGTATTCGCGAAGACTCCAGAAGGAGGGAAGATAGTGGCAGATGGCTCGCACAATGAAATTTATCAAAGCTGTGAGATTTACAAGAGTCTGTATGATAAGCAAAAATAGAGTGGAGATAAATAGAGATTATGAGAAATTTACCTTCTAGGAGTATTTCTTTCCGACCTGAAATTAATGGGTTACGCGCTGTAGCTGTTCTACTAGTGATCTTGTTTCACTTAGAAAAAGAGTGGATGCCATTTGGGTATGTTGGAGTAGATATCTTTTTCGTGATTTCAGGATTCTTGATTACAAGGATCATTCTCAAGGATCAGTCAGACGGAAGGTTTAGCTTTGGTGATTTTATAGTTAGAAGAATCAAGAGGATTTTACCAGCATTGTTTCTCGTCTTGCTGGTCTGCTCGATAGTATCAATTATTGTCTTTTCTAGTGAGGAGTTCCGCTACTTTTTCAGATCATTACGCTACGCCTCTGCTCAAGGGGCCAACTTTTTTTTCCTAGGGAATAGTGGATATTTTGATCTCGATAGTAAATTCAATGTTCTTTTACATACATGGTCACTGGGGGTAGAAGAGCAGTTTTACTTAGTATGGCCCGTGTTGCTGCTCATGATTGCTAAGTTTAGGATCTCACGGGTGATTTTCTTTGTGATGGTGATAAGCTTATCATTTACGAGCATGTGGTATTTTAGAAGTATCGAGTCGATGCAAGCCTTTTTCATGTTTTACGCAAGAGCTTGGGAGTTCGCCATTGGTGGGATACTGGCAGTAGGAGTAATCCGAGCAAACCAATGTAAGGCGGTGAATGAAGTGATATCCATATTAGGTGTGTTGTGTGTAATTATTTCTCTGCTCGTAGCATCAAGCAGTCATCATTCGGAATTGTATTATCTGCTCCTCACATGCATAGGAGTGGCGGGAATTATTTATAGTTCTATGGATCAACCAACATTGATAGCTAGGCTACTTTCCTGCAAGTTACTGCTCTACATTGGAGCTCTTTCCTATTCATTGTATCTCTGGCATTGGCCGGTGATCGTTTATTATAACTATATTCTTGAGTTTTTCATGGCTAGTAAAGGGGAGAGTGTGTCAGATGCGTTAAGCGTGAGTAGTGTGATCATTATTTTAGCTTTGACCTGGCTGTTATCGGTATTGACTTTTAAATACATAGAGAATCCATATCGCACTGCTAGAGCAGGAAATAAGCAGGTGTATCTGATAGCCATAGTCTGCATTCTATCTTTTATGGGGTTAGCGAAACTTACCCAGAAGCAGGCTAAAGCAAGTTGGCGATTGAGTAATTTTTCCGAGGAGGTGAGTCTTGATGATCTTGAGATCAAGGTAGAGAGGTTATTTGATTCTACAGTAAATCCTGAGGACGTATTATTAATTGGGGACTCTCATTCGGAGCATTTCACACCAATGATTGAAGAGTGGGCTAAGATGAACAACCTGCAAACTAAGACGCTCTACAAGGGTGGGACACCACCTTTGCTCGTTTACGAAAAATACGAAAGTGAGTTGACCTATAGACAAAAAAGGCATCTAGATAAGGTTAGAAACCATATCCTTAACACCCCAACTATAAAGCATGTATTCATCGCGGCTAGTCACACTACCTACCAAGATGATCCGCGCTACGAAATGGCACTAGCTGACACGATCAAGTTCTTAATAGCTAAGAATAAAGGGGTCTGTATTTTAGGGCAGGTGCCGTCACTTGCTGGAAATGGGATTCGTTATATTGAGCCTACGCATCTGATGAGCTATCTGTTCCCTAAAAAGCTTAGTAATGAGACATTGCTTGCCTATGATCATGATCTAGTGGAAAGCCAGTTGTCTCCGATGAGGGGAATAATGGCTCGTTTGAAGCTTGGTGAGCCTGCTATCCAGCTCTGGCACCCTGAGAACTACATTGATAGCGGATTGCAAAACGGGCTCCCTTGCTATTCAGATAAAAGTCATCTCAATAAGCATGGATCTCTTTATCTAGCTCCCTATTTCCAATATCAACTAGACCTTACCCCTCAATAAATGGCTGAGCTTAGCTGCCAAAATAGCATCATTATGTGCCATCTGACCAGAGCGTCTGATGATAAACCATGCCAGCCGTTGGGCTTTGATTTAATAGTAGAAGCTAGGCGACAAGAATACATGTCTATCCCTCAACGTATTTCTTTGTAAGAATATAGAAAAGTTGCTAAGGCTGAATTTCAACCACCTTGCCGTCTTTCCAGCTGATGAGAGGCATTCCTAGGCGCTTGTGCTCAGCGCGTAGCTTGCGAGCAGCACGGTGTTGCGCTTTCATTGCGATGCGAGCAAACTCAGGAAGATCTTTTTCTTTCATGGGTTTTAACTCTTTATAGATAGGCTTAAGAGTCTGTCGGATTGTAATTTAGGGGGGTATTTGAATTTTTTGAGTAAATCCGTTTAGTCACCTGTTTTTCGGTGTTTTAATCGGAGGCGGATTGCTGGTGGTGTTTTCTTCGTTGTTTGAGCGGTGTTTTTGGCATGATAAGTGATTTTTGTGGGTTCACATCTCGGGTGGGCTGCGCTTTAGTCCTTTTGCCCGATCATGAGTGTATGGAGCCTTTTGCAGTTGTAGGATAGGCTTATTAATTCCCATTCTCCTGTCATTTTCTCTAGCCCTCGCATCGTGAAGCCGCGGAAGCCTATCGCGGATTTGATGATCCCAAATACTGTTTCTACTGTCTTTGCTCGTAGCTTGTAGATCAATTTACCTTCTTCTGTTTCGAGTTTTTCTTTCATCGCTACGAGTGTGGGATCTGTGACGGCTTTGGGAGATTTTGATTCACTCGGTCGGTAATCGTAGCGACGTTCATGGTGGGCATCTTCTCGGTGGACGCTTACGTAGGGTTCGCAGGCTGTGGTGTTTGTGAGTTCTTTTATGGCGGCAATGTTGACGTAGCCTGCATCGGCTATTTGGATGCTGGGCTTGCCTATTTGCTCGGGGATGGAGTGGTAGTTGGCTAGGAGTTCGTTGCCATCACTGGAGCTTTGGCTGATGTGCTGGCCTACGATGAGGTAGCTGCCGTCTGCATCTACGCTGGCTTGGGCGTTGATGCTTTGGGTGTATCCTGCGCTTTTGCTTTTGCGCATGACGCGGGTGTCGGGGTCTGTGAAGTTGTAGCTCTCGCTACTTTCGGTGGCTATTTCTTCGGCACTTTTAGGGGCTTTGAGCTTTGGTTCTTTAGGTTTTTTGCCTGTCTTTTCTTCGGCTTTTTCAGATTGTTGTAGGAGTTCACTTATGTCGGTTTGGAGATGTTGACGGATTTCTTTCGCTCTATTTTGCGTGAGCTGAAGATTCCATTGCTGTAGCAATAGATCAGGAGGGCTAACATCATGTGTCGTGGCATTTGAGCGTTGCCACTGCCTCGGTGGTTGATTTTGAAGCTCTCTAGGGGTAGGCGATCCACGGCTTCGATGATGAAGTGCACGAGGTCGTCGTCGATCCAGTCCCGTAAATCAGGTGGAAGGAGCATTGGGGTGTTGCGGTCTATGTTGATGAATTTGGCTGCCATGAGCCGACTCTACAGGTCTTTTGATGTTTGAAAAGTAAGTCCGACAGACTCTTAACTTTACGCGTATGGGGTAGCACGTAGAATATCAACATCGCTATCGAGTCCCACTCCGTTACTTCTCGCAGTTATATTGATGTGTTTTCCCATAAACTATGCAACGAAGGTAGTGCTTTGAAGCCTAAGTTCAACATTTAATGTAGTGTAGTGTGAAGAGGTCAGACAGGGTTTTAGTAGTTAGCTTTATAAATCTCTGATTCCCTATAGACATGAATTTATAATTTAGTAGTCTTCCACGTAGAAGATGAAAGGATGGAAATTTTATTACAAGAGGTTGTGGCATTGGCTGGAGAATAGCTTTCGCAAATATAGGGCTTATCTAAAACCTCGCAGCTATAGGCTTTATCATTCCATGATTGCTCAAGCTGAGTTTGATTCTTCAGTGGTGAGTGTGATCGATCTATCAACGACTGAAATGTTAACTGATTCAGGGCGGTATTTTCACGGATTGGTGAAAGGGTTGCTGGATTGTGAGCATGGTGTGTATGTGGTGAGGAAGTTGTGGGTAGTGAGTGAACTACAAAAGAAAAAATACTCAAAGGATCTCATAGAAACAGGAAAAGTGAACTTTATCGACAAGCAGATGCTGCTTAAGAATAGCAAGCAAGTTGATTACCTGTGGTGTGATATGACTAATGATGGGAATGTCGCTGATACATTTAAAAAGAGGCTAAATCTGAGGATTAGTGCTAGACCGTTGGAAAGGGCGGTGTGGATGCCGTATCAAGCGCATCCGGAGGTTTCAAACTTACCTGTTCATGATGATGCTAGTCTTGGAAAAGCTAGGCGGTTGGGTGTCTTCTTTATTGGTAATGTAGTGCCTGCATACGAATCAGATTTTGTGAAATCTCATGATGTGATGACTCGGATTCATGTGTTAGCGACGTTGGTCGATAGGTTTCCAGATGCATCTAGATATAGGGTTTTTGGAGGTAGTAGTGACCAGCATGGGGAATCTAGAGATAAGCTTTTTCTACCGTATTATGACGCTAAGAAACGAGTGAGTGAGGGCAAGATACCTAGTGATCAATACATTGGTATTCTGGGTGAGATAGACTTTGTTATTTGCACTCCTGGCACGTACATGCCTTTTGCTCATAATGTGATTGAAGCCATGTCGCAGGGCTGTATTCCTATACTGCAATATGGGGAATACTTTAATCCTAAGTTGTGTGATGGCATAAATTGCTTATCGTTCAGTGATGAAGAATTTTTGGAGTTGGCAGTTACAAGAGCGATTGAAATGGATGATTCGCAAAGAAGGATAATGAGGTATGAAGTGGTGAAATATTACAACGAACATTTAAAATTTAATTCATTTATAAGAAAGATCGATGAGGTAGAAAACACTGTAAATGTGTTTTACTACGGTTGATTCTAAAATGAGGAAGTTATAAATTAAATTTCAGATTTATATAGGGAGCTAATAGAGAAAAAATGAAGACGATAATTATTACAGGTGGGGCAGGATTTATTGGAGGAGCATTGTGCAGGTATCTTGCTGCTGAGGTGCAGGTTAGAGTAGTGAATGTGGATAAGCTCACGTATGCCGCTAATTTATCAGCCCTCAAAGATCTGGGTAATGATTATCATTTTGTGAAGGCTGATGTCTGTGATACAGACAAAATGAGAGAAGTTTTCGCAGAATATCAGCCTGATGGGGTAATCCATCTAGCCGCTGAGAGTCATGTGGATAGGTCTATCGATTCTGCATCAGAGTTTATCCAGACAAATGTGGTGGGTACGCAGGTTCTGTTAGATGCGGCTCTGGAATATTGGAATGCTAGAGGTAAGTTTTCTGAGTTCAAATTTCTGCATGTTTCTACTGACGAGGTTTATGGTTCGCTCGGTGTTACAGGTAAGTTTTCTGAGACTACTTGTTATGATCCATCATCGCCTTATTCAGCATCTAAGGCAGCTGCGGATCATCTGGTGATGGCATGGGGGAAGACGTATGGCCTGCCAGTGGTGATTTCAAATTGCTCTAACAACTACGGGCCGTATCAGTTCCCGGAAAAGCTGATTCCTTTGATGATCAATAAAGCGTTAGCAGGGGAGAAGCTGCCTGTCTATGGAGATGGTCAGCAGGTGAGAGACTGGCTGCATGTGGAGGATCATGCTCGTGCGCTATGGATGATCTGGAGTGATGGACGCTGTGGTGAGAAATACAATGTGGGCGGTGATAATGAGCTTACGAATCTGGAGGTGGTGCAGCGGATTCTAGTAGAGTTAAATTTAAGTGAAGACCAGATAGAACATGTGACTGACAGACCAGGTCATGATGCGCGTTACGCTATTGATGCTACTAAGATCAAAACTGAGTTAGGTTGGAAAGCTACCTGGAGTTTTGAAGCTGGTTTACTTCAAACTATTGAATGGTATAAAGAGAATAATCCAGAGATGAACCATCAGAGGAGGCGATTAGGGCTAGGGAGCGAGATTCATCTGAGATAAGTTTTGAGCTGGATACTAGATTGATTTTAGTAGCACCTGCTAACTGATCACTGCTAGAAGTTCACAGCTACTTCGTTGGTGTTGGTTTGTTGTTGGTTTGGTTTGAATTTTGCGGTGATGATGCGGTCGATTCCTTCTCTGGCGTATTGGCTGTCTGGGTGGATGACTTCTGCTTTGAGATACCAGGTGAGGGCTTGGGCGGATTTTGCGGAGGCTTGCTCGTAGTCTTGTGCTTTAGCGATGGTGCTTGCAAAGTTGGCTGCTTTTCCGCTGTAGAGGGCTTTTGCTTTGGCGAGTTCGAGGCTGTTTGGGTGTTTTTTGATGGCGATGTCAACTAGCTCCCAGGCTGCGGGGGCGTGACCGCGCTGGTAGTAGGTTTCAGCTTCTTTGAGGGTGGCGAAGATGGCTGAGAAGTCATTTTTGATTTGCTTGAGAAGTTTAGCTCTGGCGATGTCTTGTGGGTCTTTTGAGAGGTGGAAGGAGGCAATGAAACGGGAGAGGTTTTCGTCTTTCATGACGGATGCCCATGACTTGGTGTCCACGTAGCGGTCGAAGTCCTTGCGGGCTACGAGGAGCATGTCATCGCCGTCTGCTAGGATGCCAATTTTCTGGTCAATGGTGTCGTTGATTTTTTCTAGCTCTGGGTTTGAGGGCCAGGCGTTGGTTGCTTTTGCCATGGCAAGTTTGAATCTGGCGTGTTCGTTGTATCGCTCATTTGCAGTATTGCTTTTTAGCATGAAACGGAGTGCTATTTTTGCGTCACGGGTGTTGAGTTTTGACTCGGTTTTCTTGGCGGCGATGTAGGATTTGGCTTCGGATGGGTTGTAGTCTGCCGCTTGTTTTTCTAGGCTGTTGTTGAGTTCTTCCGCGCGGGCTAGGTCTTTGGCCTGCAGGACTTTGACTAGGTCATTGGCGTCTTGGATGTATTGTTGGACGGGGGCTTTTGAGTTGATGCTGATGGTCTGCACGGAGGGGAGAAATTCACCTAGGACGAAGGCTTCTACGAGTCTTTCTGAGGCTGCGTGGGTGCGCTTGGTTTTGAGGTTGTTGTGGAATGCATTGACTAGGGTATCTACTTTTTTGATGGCTTCTGCGGATGCTGCATCTAGCCCTGCTACTGTGGGATCTACTCCTACTCCTTCTGCAAAGAAGTTTGCGGCGTCTGAGCCTTTTCTGAGTTCTAGTCTGTTGTCGCCGTCTTTGTAGATGAGGTTGTAAAATCTGGTTGCCATGATGACGTGCTCAAATCTTCTTTGCACGAATAGTTGAACGATCATGGATTGGAATTGGAGTTTTGATTGGGTTTTTCCGATGATTCCATTTGCTTCTATTTGCCTGAGTGAGAGTTCGATTTCGACGAGGCGTTTCTGCATGGTGATGACTTCAATGGATTGCTGATTAGAGGGCTGTGCGTTTTCTCCATTTTTGCCTGGTGAGAGGTCGAGTTTGCTTTCTATGACGCTTATGTTGCGGGCGATGCGTTTGTGTTCATTTCTGAGGTTTCTGGCGTGCTCGCGTTTGGATCCTCTGTGGAGCTTGGTGAGCTGGGCGGCATAGACGGCATTGGCTAATGACTCGCAGAGGTTGCCATCACCGGAGTATTTGGCGGCTTCTGTGAGGAGTTCGTAGGCGGGCTTGAGTTTTGCTCCGCTGGTTTTGTTAGGTGCGAGGTAGTCTAGGATTTGGCGGATGTTGGCGCGGTATTCTGTGGCGGCTTTTGATGAGAGAGTATCGGTAGCGAGGTAGGCTTCAAATTGCCCACCGATGTGGTTGTCTGAGATGCTGTAGGTTTTGCCGTGGATGGTGAGGGTTTTGTTCGTGGGATCTACCATGGGGATTTCTTGTCCGTGTGGTGATGTTTTTGGTTCGGGTGTGCGGTTGATGGTGGTTTTGTTAGACTGACTGGAGTGGCTGGATGGTGCCTGAGCGAGGGTGTAGAGTGAGCTGCTGGCGGTGAGTAGGCTGATGAGTAGTTTGGTGTGTTTGATCATGGTGCGAGTGAGTTGAGTTAGTGAGTAAGGAATCTGGTATGCATGTATAGATAAGGGATGTTATGGGTGCGGTTACAGAGTGGGGGTGACAAATTTTGTGAAAGCATTTGATTGATGGATTTTGTGGAGTAAGTTTTTAAGGCAAATTTAACGAGTCATGATTGATAGAAGTGTGTGCTTGGGTGCGTTTTTATCTGGGTTAAGCAGACTGCTTTATGTTAAGAATAAATTGAGATGGATAAATCGGAAGAGAATGATGCGAAGCAGAAGAAAGAGGAGCGTGAGAAAATGCTCTCTCATGGGTTTGCGAAGACGAGGAAGAGCCTGATAGCTCGCTTGGATAACTGGGAGGATCAGCGCACTTGGGATGATTTCTATCAGACGTATTGGCGGCTGATTTACTCGGTGGGGCTGAAGTCTGGGCTGCGCTCGGAGGAGGCATTTGATTGTGTACAGGAGACTATTTTATCAATCGCTAAGCAGAGTAAGAAGAAGATGTATGATCCTGAGCAAGGTTCCTTTAAGACGTGGCTAATGAATATGACGCGCTGGAGGATCAATGATCAGTTCCGCAAGCGCAAGAAAGATACGGCTATGTCTGCGGGGTTTGAGGCGGATGATGGGAGAAAGACGGCGATCATTGACAGGGTGGAGGATCCTAAGGGTGACACTCTGGATAGACTGTGGGATGTGGAGTGGAAACAAAATTTAGCCGAGGCTGCACTGGATAAGGTGAAGGGGCAGGTCTCGCCAAAGCAGTATCAGATCTTTGACTACTACGTGGTGAAGCAATGGGATGCGAAGAAGGTGCAGGATCTCTTGGGTGTGAGTATGGCACAGGTGTATCTGGCGAAACATAGGGTGGGGTCTGTGCTGAAGAAAGAGATAGCCAAGCTAGAGAAAGAGTAATTTACTAGTGAGCGAGATGTCGAACACGATCAGATCAGAGATACATATACCGGACCACGAGGTGCTGCGCAAGATAGGTGGTGGAGCCTATGGCGAGGTGTGGATGGCGCGTGGTGTCACGGGTGCTCTGAGGGCTGTGAAGGTGGTGTGGCGGGAGGATTTTGAGGATGAGCGTGGATTTGAGCGTGAGTTCGAGGGGATTTTAAAATTTGAGCCTATCTCGCGGGATCACCCTGGGCTGGTGAATATTTTGCATGTGGGTAGGGGGAGTGATAGTGAGAATCCATTTTACTATTATGTGATGGAGCTAGGCGATGATGTCCATAGTGGCACGAAACTGAATCCGGTAGAGTATGAGGCGAGGACGCTGAGGAGTGACTTAAAGGCGAGTGCGGGGAAGCCGCTGGATGTGGGGTTTTGTATTGATGTGGGGCAGCGCTTAGCGGAGTCATTGCAGCACTTGCATGAGCGGGATCTGGCGCATCGGGATGTGAAGCCAGCTAATGTTATCTTTGTGGAAGGTAAAGCTAAACTTGCAGATATAGGTTTAGTGGCGGCTAGAGGGCAGCAGACTTTTGTGGGGACTGAGGGGTTCGTGCCACCGGAGGGACCTGGGTCTGGGCAGGCAGATATTTATAGCTTAGGGAAAGTTCTGTATGAAATGGCTACGGGTAAGGATAGATTACAATTTCCAGAACTACCTGATGAACTGCCGGAGGGAACGAATAGGAAGCAATGGGTCGCGCTGAATGAGGTGATCTGTAATATCTGTGATCCTAAGCTGAGCAAGCGAACGATCAATAGTGCGAAGAAGCTGGCGGAGGCATTGGCGAAGATAAAGCAGGGAAAGAAGGTGCCGAAGAAAGGCACGGGAGGTTTTCCGAAGGCTGTGTTGGCACTGCTACTGCTAGGTGGACTGAGCTATGCTGTGATTCATTTTAAGCCATGGATGGCGGGGCAACCATTGATTTCTAACAATAATGATAAACCGCTGAGTAAGGTTCCTAAATATAAGAACAGGGTTTGCTCGGTGCAGTTTATTTCGCATCCGAACCATGCTGAGATTACGGGGCATGATAAGGATAGATATTTGGAGACGAATACTGAGTTTATAGGGTATCCGCCAGGGACGATTCTTAATTTGGTGTTTAAGCGAGATGGATACCGGCCGAAGGAGGTGAAATTTGTAGTTCCAGATAAAGAGTATGAATTTTTGCAAGTGACATTGGATACATTTCAGCCACCGAAAGCGAACCAAGTCTGGGTGGATTCTGTGGGTGCACGGTATTTTCCAAGGGTGGATTATCACGAGTCTGGGTATGTGAGGCAGGAGCATTTTAAGAAGTTTCTGGATTCAAAGATAAAGGTGGATGCATATAGTGTGGAGAAGTTTAGCGAGCGAGGTGAGGATATTTCTATCGTGATGATGACTGAGAACACTGCGCGTAAATTTGCTGGCTGGCTAGAGAAAGAAGCGAAGCTTCAAGGTCTGTTAGAGGATGATCAGTGTATCGTTTATAAACAGGATAAGAGCTTACAGGTGGGGCCAGCGGATAAGCTGGATGAGAAGAAAAAGTTACAGCAATTTGCGACGAAGTGTGTGGCTAAGAAGATACCTTATGCGACTCTGCAACTTACGAGCATCCCTGTGGGAGCGAGAGTTTACATTGATGGTGAGTGGGTGGGTGTGACACCGATGACGCGACCTAAGCTCCGACCAAAGAAAATGAAACTGGAATTTAGTCTCGATGGTTATAAAGCGAGTGTGCAGGAGATAGAGCTATCCGATAATGAAACGCGACCAGTCTCTGTGACTCTCAAGAAAAATAGTGGGGTGGTGTTTGGACAAGAGTGGAGCAATGGACTGAAGGTAAAGATGGTGCCATTTGCGGAGGGTAAGTTAGCGTCTGCCTGGGAGGTGAGGGTGAAAGATTACAATCAGTTTACTCAGGCTACTGGACATAGGAAGCCTACTGATCCACTGTTTCCGCAGAAACCTAATCATCCCGTGGTGGGGGTGGATAGGGATGATGCGGTGGCATTTTGTAAATGGCTTACTGAGAAGGAACGCAAGGAAGATAGGATACTCGCTAGGCATGAGTATAGACTACCTACGGACGAGGAATGGAGTCTCTTTTGTGGCCTGACAGATGAGAAGGGCAAGAGTCCCGTGGCTAGATATTATAATGCGCAACAGAACCCGAGGCTGAAGAGGTTGTATCCATGGGGTGTAGCATTTCCACCAAAAGATAAGGTATCAAATCTCGCTGATAAGGCTGCTATGAAGGCTGCCGGTATTCCTGAAAAAAGGACGATTCGAGGGTATATGGATGGTTTTATCAATACGGCACCTGTGGGCTCATTTGGTGCTAATGAGTTGGGTATGTTTGATGTTTCTGGAAATGTTTTTGAGTGGGTGCTGGATGCATACAGTGATGGTGGAGATCTGGGAATAGTGAGAGGTGGCAGCTGGGCAACATTTCAGGACAAGGATCTGAAATCATGGAGCAGGTTTGCCATCAATAAGGGGGTGCGCGATAATCAGTATGGTTTCCGTGTGGTGCTGGTGGATACCACAAAGTAGGATTACTCGTTTATCAGTTGACTAAATGTAGCGATAGACTAGTAACTAGGTTCATCTATGAAAGATCCTATTACAGTATCCGTGACAGGAGCAGCTGGTCAGATTGGCTACGCTCTGCTTTTCCGTATCGCCTCTGGTGCGATGTTTGGTCCAGACCAGCCAGTAAATCTTCGTTTGATCGAGATAGAACCTGGAATGAAAGCTCTTCAGGGAGTGGTGATGGAGCTAGATGACTGCGCATTTCCTACTCTCAATGAAATAGTAGCTACTTGTGATCTCAATGAGGGATTCAAGGGTGCTAACTGGGCATTGCTGGTGGGTTCTGTGCCACGTGGACCAGGAATGGAGCGTAAGGATCTGTTAGGAATTAATGGTAAGATTTTCACAGGTCAAGGGCAAGCGATAGCTGCGAATGCGGCTAGTGATGTGCGCACTCTTGTGG
The DNA here is from genome assembly GCA_937128235.1 of uncultured Verrucomicrobiales bacterium. Classification (GTDB taxonomy): domain Bacteria; phylum Verrucomicrobiota; class Verrucomicrobiia; order Verrucomicrobiales; family Akkermansiaceae; genus Rubritalea. The sequence continues at coordinate 42,523 of CAKZMG010000015.1, read as the reverse complement.
TTGGTAATCCATGTAATACGAATTGCTTGATCGCGATGAATGCTGCGAAAGGTGTGCCTAATGATCAGTTTTTTGCGATGACTAGACTGGATGAGAACCGTGCTAAATCACAGATCGCTGCTAAGGCTGGAGTGCACAATAGTGCTGTTTCAAATCTCTGCATCTGGGGAAATCACTCTGCGACTCAGTATCCAGATTACACAAACACATTGATCAATGGGAAGCCTGTTGGCGATGTGATTAGCGATACGGATTGGCTTCAAGGCGAGTTCATTTCTACTGTGCAGCAGCGCGGTGCAGCTATCATTGCAGCGCGTGGTGCCTCATCTGCTGCATCTGCCGCAAATGGTGTGGTAGATACTGTGCGTAGCCTCACTAACCCTACTCCTGATGGAGACTGGACGAGCGTGGCAGTCTGCTCAAATGGTGAGTATGGCATCGACGCTGGACTCATCGCTTCTATGCCGATCCGCACTACGGATGGCAAGACATGGGAAGTGGTAGAGGGTGTGGAGGTAAATGATTTCTCACGCCAGAAGATAGATGCATCTGTCCAAGAACTCCGTGAGGAGAAGGAAGCAGTGGCGGATCTGTTAGGCTAGGATGATAGGATGCAGTTACTCCGTGTTATTTTCTCATTCGGTTTGATTTTCTCTGCGTGTTCACCGCTGAGCGCGCAGAAGATCATGACACTCGAATGGGAGACTAAGCATGCTGCAGCACCTGTAAGAGTAGCTAAAAAACATCAACTCATTCTCAAGATGATCCGCACTGGTGCAGGTCATGTTCCTGAAACTAAATTTATGCAGTTCTCGGGTGCGGGAGCTGCTTTTTTGGGGCTTGATAATGATGAGGCGACACATCTCGGGAAGCTTATCTCTGCCTACTATCGGCGAATGCAGGATGAGTTCGACAATGGGAAATTTCCTGCCATTCCAACTGCTGTGGCTTACTGCTACTCAGGTAAGAAACTTAGCTCTGGCTTGGCGAATGTCTATGTGCCGGAAACGGTGAATGAACAAACGTCAGTGATTTTATTTTTGCATGGCTATGGCGGTAATTTTAGTTTCTATTTGCATTATTTCGCGACATTATTTCCTGATAGTATTATTCTATGTCCTGCCTATGGCATTAGCATGGCGGATGTTCCAGATGCGTATTTAAAAGAATGCTTAACGGAGGCATCACGCGCGTTGGATATTTCTCTAACAAAACCAGTTCTCATAGGTCTCTCAGCTGGCGGGACAGGCGGGTTTAGACATTATGCTAGATGTTCTACAGACTACGCTGGATTTGTCAGCATTGTATCATTCCCACCAAAAGATGTACTCGCTCAATGGCCTAAGAACACTAATGTGAGAATGATAGCTGGAGGGAAGGAAGCATTTGTTCAGAATGGAACGTTTGTGCGGCATGCTAAACGACTAAAACTCACTTCTGATGAAGTCAAAGTAGTAAAGGAACAGGGGCATTTTTTGATATTGGAAGAGGAGGGGGTGGCTCGTAAGTGGTTGAAACAAAGTTTGGAGTCACTCTTTTCGAAAAAATGATCTAATTTGTTTGGTGTTAGGTAAAAAAGCGGTTTAGAAATATGCCTAATGTATAATCATTTTACTTGGTGCGAGGTTACCTCATTCGATTTATCTGAAGCGATGTGCTTCTATGAAAATGTGTTTGGCTGGGAGATGAGTGAGACGATAGGGAATTATAGTACTTGCTATAGCGATGGTAAGCAGTCTGCAGGTCTGTTGAAGATGACTCGTAATTTCAGGGAGGCTGAATTGCCGTCATTTTGGCTTCCTTATGTGAGGGTGGATTCGCTTTTTGATATGGTGAATTTAGCAGTAGAACTGGGCGGTAAAATAGAAGTTCATCCATCAGATTTCATCATAGATGGAGAGAAAGTAGGAAGATATGCTCTGGTGAGAGATACAGCAGGTGCCGGTCTGATGCTCTATGAGGGAGAGGATTTGGGAGGTTTAGATGAGGCAGCAAAGTCCGATGCTAGGATGGTGACTAATCAACTGCATGTGGATTCAGTCTATGGGGTTAGTAAATTTTATGAGCAATTGTTTGGATGGAAATTCACTCAAGACCCCGATGGTTATAGACGATATGTCATTTCTGATATGAAGGGGAAAAAGGTGGGGTCGCTTATAGAGCTAGATAAAAAAAATCAGGGAGTGAAGAATTGTTGGATGATTCATTTTGCAGTGAAAGATGTTGGCAGAACGTTACGAAAAGCCAAGAATTTTGGAGGCTTAGTGATTATCGATCTCACAGATACAGACTATGCGTTTGCCTTAGTGCAGGACTCGCAGGGAGCGTTCTTTTGTATTCGAAAAGCAGCATAGGTAGTTACTAAATAAAGGCTAATTCCTTGCATTCTTCATCGCTTGAGTGTTTGCTCAGTGGTATGCAGATTCTTCACAATATAGCCGAATTACAGACCATCGCTGGCTCTGTTCATCTTGCGCTAGGGGTGTTCGATGGAGTGCATGTGGGGCACCAAGAGGTAATATTGAATGCTGTGAAATCTGCTAGGGAAGAGGGAGGGAAGGTAGGTGTGATCACCTTTGAGCCTCATCCTGTTAGGGTGCTGGCGCCAGATCGCGCACCTAGCAGGATTCTGGCATCGATCGCGCATAAGGCGGACTTGCTAGGATCAATGGGAGTAGATTTTCTGTGTGTGCAGGAGTTCACGCTAGATTTCGCTGCGCGCGAGGCGAGGGAATTTATCGGAGATCTCATGAAATACAGTAATGATCTAGAAACGATCGCTGTGGGGGAGGACTGGATATTTGGGAAAGCTCGCGGTGGGAATGTCGATAAGCTTAGGACGTGGGGTGCAGAAATGGAGTTTAGTGTGACGGCTGCTGCACCAGTGATGGTAGATGGCGAGCGCGTGAGTAGTACGCGTGTGAGGCAGGCTGTTAGGGATGGAAATCTAACTGCTGTTAGAAAAATGTTAGGCAGACCCTATGATGTAGTGGGGACAGTGATAGAAGGTAAAAAACTGGCGAGGACTCTGGGTTTTCCTACTGCAAATGTGGTAGTGCATAATGAGCAATTACCTCCAGATGGGGTGTGGTCGCTTAAGGTGAAGTTTAGAGGAGAAAGTTACAATGGAATCGGTAATTTAGGACGCAGACCAACTGTTGAGCAAGAGGGAGCTAGAAGATTGTTAGAGATTCATGTATTTGATTTTGATGGTGATCTCTATGGGGAGACGATCGATGCGGAATTCGTGACCTATCTCCGAAAAGAGAAGAAATTTGAATCAGTAGAGGAACTCAAGAGCCAGATTAAAGCAGATGTGGCTGAAGCTAAGCTAGCGTTCTCGAAATAGGAAAATGATTGATGTTGGCAATAGGGAATAGTTTAAGTATAGCAGATGTATGAATAAGTTGTATTTCTTAATCTTGGTAGGCTTGTCGGGTTATATAGCCTACCCATATGTGCCTCCAAAATTACTGGGTATCAGTGAAAAAAAGAGAGAGAGTCAGCCTGTGCCTCAAGCTGAGCCAGCCGAAGTAGCGGAGAAGCCTGTTGTTATTTCTAAAGATCCGAGTGAGGAGAATGATGCCAGACCTAAGAAACTTGGTTCTCATAGCATGGGTAAAAAGAAGGATCTTCCTGAAATAGAGGAGGAGCCAGAAGATTTACCTTTGGTGAAAGAATTAGACGCATCTGACATTAGCCGAATCATCACGAAGAGGGTAGAGGAGGGGAAGCTGATTGATTTCCGGAAGGATAACATCATTAGTTGGGAGCTAAAGGAGCAGGCATTTAGTCTGATGGAGAATAGGTATAAAGGGGAGGTGAGTATTGAGGTGGGAACTCTTTTCGGACCTGAATTAAGGCGAGCTAATGTAGAAATTACTGATGAGGAAATCTCATCATGGAAGTGGGTGGAAGTAGATAAAAACAAGTAAACTTACTCATCATTTTCTTTCTTTTTCTTCTTCATTCTACGTCTTTTCTTCTCTTCATCTTTGATGTCCTTTTCGTAGTCTTCCTGCTCTTGATCTTTTTCTTTCTTCTTATCTTTAGCTTCTTTTTTAGATCTACTTTCTTCTGAACCAAGTTTAATAGCTGCCTTATGCGCTCCCTGGGTGTCTGGGTAGAGTTCCATCAGTTTAGTCAAAAACTTACCTCTAATAGATGCGCGTAGATTCATTGCCCATTCAAAATATTCTTCAGCTTCTTTCTCGCGATTTTTCTTCTCAGCGCGTTCCCAGTTTCTGTGATCAGTGAGCTCATTTCTTAGTTTAACTAGATGATCACGCGTGGGTTGATAGGCGTAGTGTTTTTCTAAGAAGCTAAGGTATTTCTCAGCCTGGTTTGTCTGACCTGAGCGGATGTTCAACTCGGCCTGCTTGAGAGTGCTTTGATAATTTCTCTGATGCAGGTCATAGATGTCATTCTTGGCTCTTTCGGCATCTTTTTTCTTGAGCCAGCCCATGTTGCGGTTTCCTTGGATGAGTAAGTTTTTCTTCTTCGCATTGAGAATAATGATGGGTTCAATGAGGGCTAAATTTTTAAAACCTAAGACTCCATCGCCAGACCACCCACCGCCACCAGGGAAGTTGTAGCGGGCTTTTTTCGGGTAAACGTAGTGGATGAGATCATTGTCTTCCCATGCTACGGTGAGTCTTGATTTCACATAATTTAGATACTGGTTGTATCCATCGGTGCTCCCGTGTGCGAGGCAAAGAGCTGAGAAGATAGTGCCTTGCGATGGAGTGGCGTGAATATAGCGGAAGGACTTATAATTTTTTTCTAACAGCTGGATGATGTTTTTATGTACTTGTGGTTCCCAGCGAGAAAGCCCCAGTGAGAGCCCAAAAACTGAGGTGCGAAATGCAGACTCTCCAACTCCTCCACGATATGCGCTGCCGCCATAGCTTACATTGTTAGATTCTAGCCGAGAGGGGACTCCTAGAATGCGGTCGAAGCTCTTGTTTCTGCTCTCGTTATCAACAGCTACTAAACACTGCGCACAGGCTGACCAAGCCAGCTGACAGAGCACGCTAGGAGCTCCGAAGCTGTCACTATCATAGGTGCCAGAGGTGTATTTATGACCAATTCCGCCTGTGGGTCCTACGCATTTTGTTAGCTCAAGGGAGAGCTCCTCTAGCTTTCGATACGCTTGCATGTCGCCTGTTGCCCAGAAGTATTCTGATAGGAAAATCGTATTCATTGCTAGTCCCCATGTCCAAGAGTATTCATCGATGTCGATACAAGCTTTAGCACATTTTCTGATTTCTGTTAGATGCTTGGAGTCGCCAGTGCTGATGAGAGCAAGACCAGCTAGGTAGCTGGTGTATTGGCTACCGTAACCTGTTTCCCAGAGTCCTGATCTGGCTTGATTTTTCTTAAGTATCTTGAGCACTCTGTCTTGAAGCTCCTGCGCTTTTGCTCCTGTGAGAGGATCTGATGTCTCGAAGCTGCCGCGCTTTTTTTTAAGTTGGATGGTGATAGGAATGGTCTCGCCTTCACGAATGACTTGCAATTCTAGCTTCATGCTTGATCCCTCTGCCTGATCTAGCTCGTGACCGAATAAGACGATGGGACCTTCATCTTGAGAGCTATCGATTGTGCCTAGTTTTTTGCCATTTACTGAAATGATCTGATCCCATTGTTTAAGTCCACTCTGTCTGGCAGTTCCAGATTTACTGGTCTGGTAGATGAACAGACCTGGCTGAGATTTCATAGAAAATGCATGTCCGCCTAACTGACCGAGTGGCGAAAAAAGAACATCGCCCCTGAAGATGAGTTTCAAGCTGAGGTCAATATCTATATCGTATTGATGCACGACCTTGATGATAGCTTCTTCTGGGCTGAAATTTTCTACCTCTTTTGCAGAGATGAAATTGGTGAGTAGCAAAAAGAGGATCAATGCGTGATGTTTCATGACTTGTTAACTTCTAATTGAGCGAAATGTAGGCGTCTTGCTTATCTAAGATGCGACCTATCTCTACCGCACAGAGCGAATCGTGCTCTTGAAGTATCTGGAGGACCGATGGGACATTTTCCTGTGGGACAGAAATAAGTAGTCCGCCAGAAGTCTGCGCATCTGCCAGGAGTAGTTGCATTTCTTGAGAAACATCATTTACCTGAACATGAGGTAGCACGGTAGATAGGTTCTTTTTAGTGCCTCCAGGGACGATGCCATCAGAAATCAAACGATGAACATCATCAGAAATAGCCGGAATTTTAGAGCAGTCTAGCTCGGCTGTTACCTCTGAGCTGGCACAGATTTCCTTGAGGTGCCCCAGAAGACCAAATCCTGTGACATCTGTGCAAGCATTGACCAGATCTTGCTCAGCGAGATCCGCACCAGGAGTGTTGAGGGTGATCATGGATTTCACCGCTAGATCATTGAGCTCATCACTGCATTTTCCATTCTTGATCGCGGTTGAAATAATGCCAGTTCCGAGTGGCTTGGTCAGGATAAGAACATCCCCAGCCTTAGCGTGAGCATTAGCGGTGTAGCGGTCTGGATGAACGACGCCCGTGGCCGAGAGACCGTAGATAGGTTCAGGGTTTTTGATTGTGTGTCCTCCTACTAGTGAGCAGCCAGCTAGCTTTACCATATCAGCGCCTCCTCTGAAAATGGCTTGGATTTCATCGGTGCTCAAGATGGTGTCCGGCATTCCAGCTATCGCCATCGCCGTGATAGGTCTGCCGCCCATTGCATAGACATCAGAGAGCGAGTTCGCGGCGGCTATCTGACCAAATAAATAAGCATCATCGCAGATAGGAGTGAAGAAATCTAGCGTCTGCACCAGCGCAGTTTCAGAGTTTAGAAGGTAAACGCCAGCGTCATCAGCTGTGGCGGATCCCACTAAGAGGTTTGAGTCAGTTGTCTGTGGTAAGTCCCGCAAAACTTGCGAGAGAGATTCTGGATCTAGCTTAGATGCTCAGCCTCCACAGGCGACAAGCGAAGTGAGTTTAGTCGGTTTGGACATAGTTGGTATGACTTGTTGTGATTAAGTTTGGTTAATTATTTTCTGTATAGTGATTTATTGCATTGATTTATGATGAAACCAATGATTATTTCATCTATATAAATTTACACCTACTTCATGTCTGATCCTAAAACTATCGTATGTAAACCTTCAAAGTGGTTCAAAACCCGAGCTATCGCAGTGGCAGCAATGCTGACTTTCTTTTCACTATGGTTCTTTAAGGATGGATACTGGGGGTATCGTGAGAAAAATGTGGCTTTTGTTACGAATCTGCTTTTTTCAGATAAAGGTGAAAAATTTCCTGAGAGTCTTGATTTTGCAGTGGCAGCAAGTAATGAATTTAATAAAGAGAAATACACTGCTGAGACATGGGCAGCTTTCGCAAGTGAGCAGATAATACCAGCACCTGAAGATAAGAGCTTGATGCCAAGAGACTATGATTATAGCCAAAAATGGCCAGAAGAGATAGTTAACGGCTATAATGAGCTGAAGGAAGATAAGCCTTATAAACTCTGGGAAGCCTATTCTAGCAGAACATCACTCCCGATAAAGCCTTCTGAGGAGATATATGATGCAGGAACTATTCGAGAGCAATTCATCGTCTGCGGAATCTGTGTGGCATTACTCCTATTCGCTATTTTCATCTGTCTCAGAATCATGGGACGCACGATGAAAGTGACTCCTACTGGATACTCACCGCCTGGAGGTGATGAGATTCCCTTCACCGCGATGCGCAAGCTAGATAAGAGAAAATGGGACGGGAAAGGGCTAGCGATGATCCACTACGAGGAAGACGGTGAGATCAAAAAAGCGAAAATAGATGGGATGGTCTATGGGCAGTTCCAAGAAGAAGATGGAGCGCCTGCGGAAGCTTTATTCACCCAGATTATGGAGAACTTTAAAGGTGAAGTCATTGAATTTGTCAGTGATGATGATGAGGATGAGGATGACGAGGATGAATCAGAATCAGCTGAAAAATCAAAATCAACCACCGAATCTGAATAATTTAGCTAAATTCGTAGTTGCTAAATCATTATTTCAGGAGTAAATATCTACTGTCGTTAGAGAAAATAACGTAATTAAAACATACAACATCACAATGTCTGAATCAATCGAACAAAAAGTAAAAGAAATCATCGTTGAGCAACTCAACGTAACACCTGACCAGGTAAAGAACGAAGCAAAATTCATCGATGACCTCGGTGCTGATTCACTTGATACAGTTGAATTAGTCATGGCTTTTGAAGAAGAGTTCGGCATCGAAGTGCCTGACGAAGAAGCTGAGAAGCTACAGTGCGTGAACGATATCGTCACCTACATTCAGAAAGTTTCTTAATCAAGGGTTAGACCAAAGATTTAACAAAAGGTGGCTCATTTAGGTGATGCCACCTTTTTTGATATAAGGTTAAAAGCGATCCATGCCCAAGCAAGCTGACATTCAATACGCAATGGAACATAGCCATGTTCTGCGTGAGCCTGACCGCAGGATAGATACCTTCGGTAGCACCAAATTCCATTTTGTCATCATCTCTGAAATGATGGATGAGGTAGGGAAAGTCATCGTCAGAAGGGGGACAGTAGAAGCGCATAAACCGAGAATCATCAAGCCATCCCACTATTCATCGGTGGAGTTAGAAGGCTTCGATGAAAAGGCACGAGAACTACTTGATTGGCTCAAAGAAAATGACATGGAGCCAGTGTATTTCCAGTATGGATTTAACTTCAAACGCACTGAGGTGAACTCAGAAACTATCACTGGCTCATACGAGACGGTGAAGGCTGAAATACTCGATAAAGTCCACTCTGAAGATGACCCGATGATGGCAGTCATGGAAGCCATTGAGGATACTTGGGAGATTGGCTTGCTGAAATTCTCAATCGATATGATTCAGAAATCTCAGGAAATTAACCAATTTGATTTCAAACGAAAGGGACTGATATAGAAAAATGAGGCTACAGACTCTGATCAGATTAGTTGCTGCCATAATCGTGCTTACCATCGTAGTGATCACGCTCTTCGTGATCTCTAAATACTTCGGTATCTCAGATGGCACCACACCTGATGATGTAGTCGGTTCAGATAAAATAAATAAACTCATTCCCAATAAGCCTGCTACAGATGATCTCGTGGTGATCGATTCTGTTAGACGTAAACTAAGTAATAAAAATACCCCCAAAATTGTTTTAGGGAACCCCGCATTTGAGAAAGCTCGCTCGATGTTACAGGCTGGTGAATATGATAATGCACGCCTCAAGCTAGAAGAAATAGTGGTGAGATACCCAGGAACTCCAGCGGAGAGGGAAGCTTACCGGGTCCTCGGTGAGATGCGAATGGATGATCTGTTAGAACATAGACCAAATGATGGAAAATTGATCTACACAGTGAAGCATAATGACAGCTATCTAAAAATAGTGGGGCAGCATGATACGAACCTAGACATCCTGATGTATCTCAATGGGTTGACCAGGATAGATCGTCTTCAGCCGAAAGATAAGCTAGTGATCATGCCGTTAAATCTTTCCTTGAGAATCATCCCACGCTTGAACCAACTATTCCTCATTGATGAATCAGGCGAGGTAGTAAAATACTACGAGCCAGTGGTGGATATGACGATGCCCAAGAAACGAGGCGACTCAGACCTTGTGCGCACCACCATTGAAAATATAAGAGCCTATAAAGGGAAATCTAGAGTCAATGTCACCCGAGGCGACTACCGTGAAGCCTCCAAGCGAATCAAGATTCTCAATCCCAATATCGAAATCATCAGCGAGGATATTAAGGTAGATGAGAGTTTCCGTGGAATTATCCTCTCGACAGCCGATATGGAAGAGCTAGCTCTCCTCCTTAGGCGGTCAAATGTTGTTGAAATTCGTTATTAAAACCATTGCGCAAATGTAAGAATCACTGCAAAATACCACCATGAGCATGAAACCTTTAGAGTTTGAAAAGCCAATCGCTGATCTCGAAAGCGAAATCGTAAAGCTGAAAAGCCAATCTGATACCCAAGACATTGACCTCAGTGCTGAGATCATTTCTATGGAGCAAAAGCTCACCAATCTGAAATCTGAGATCTATGATAATCTCACACCTTGGCAGCGAGTTCAAATCGCCAGACATCCAAATCGCCCATTCATGCTAGATTACCTTGCCTACGGATTTACTGATTTCGTTGAGTTGCACGGTGATCGTCACATTGGTGATGATCATGCTATGCCAGGTGGATTCGCTAAAATTGGTGGTCAAAAAGTGGTGGTGATTGGTCATCAGAAAGGTCGCGATACGAAGGAGAATCTACTCAGAAACTTTGGCAGCGCTCATCCAGAAGGCTATAGAAAGGCACTCAGACTGATGAGGCTCGCGGAGCGATTCAAACTCCCAGTCGTATGCATGATCGATACCCCTGGAGCATTCCCTGGAATCGGAGCAGAGGAGAGAAATATCGCGGAAGCCATCGCATTTAACCTCAAGGAAATGATGAACCTCAAGACACCCATCATCGCCTGTGTTCTAGGTGAAGGTGGTTCTGGTGGAGCACTCGGCATAGGCGTGGCAGACCGCGTTATGATGATGGAAAATGCCTACTACTCAGTGATCAGTCCAGAGGGCTGTGCAGCCATTCTCTGGAAGCATAGACAACACGCACCAGAAGCGGCGGAAGCCATGAAAATAGCTGCCCCAGATTTAGGTAAGCTGAATCTCATCGATGAAGTCATCAGTGAGCCAAGAGGCGGCGCACATCATGACCATGCTAAAGCAGCGACTAATTTCCGCGATGCAGTCCTAGCTCAGATTCAGCAAGTCCAAGCACTCAGCACAGACGAAATGTTAGAGCAACGTTACCAGAAATTCAGGCAATACGGTGAGTGGAACGGCGATGCGATAGCGTAGGAATTCACTCTTTTCTTAGTTTTTTCCATATCTATTCATTCGAAATGAATCACGATTGAAAACTAAAGCTATTAAAGCTCCTCGCTCACCTTGCGAATAATCATCAAGATCTGGGTAAATTATTTTAGTCTGGTTTAACTGCCAATTTAGTGTAAGGACTGTTTATCTCATAAATTGCAAAAGTTAATAATCCTTTATTAAACAGATATAACGTTCGATTAGCCTGTTGGCCACCTCTTTACTTTTGATGATGTTTTATGTAACAACTGATCGATTAAACCAACAAGAGATTGTTGTTTTTGATTAAAAGCAGTATTGAATAGCACTGCCCATGTAAGACCGTCCCACCGCCGAACTAATTCTGACTCACTTCCTGGAATATAGCCACTATGCCAGGTATTGATCTCTGGGGATCTTGGAAAATCATACACTTCCCAGCCCAGCCCATAGTACTTTCTCCTCTCTTTATCTTTGTCCGCTTTTACTTTCCTATAATCAGGGTTTTTCCACATCCGATTAATTGATGCCTCACTAAGAAGTGGACAAGCCTTAGGATCGCTAAAGGCATTGGCGAAAACCACTAGGTCAGCAGTTGAGCAAATCCACCCCCCATGAGCCCCATATGCCTCAATATTGTCGTAACCATACTGAATGGGAACTTCCTCTCCTACCCTTGGAGGATAAACACATTTACCTTTACGATTCTTCTGATCATAGTAGCGGACTTCACCAATTGCTCTATTCTCTTCTAATGCGGAAGCCAGTCTTGGCTTGTTCAATTTAAGTGGTTTGAAAATGTTGTGTCTAACGTACTTCTCGTAGGTCATTCCTGACACAACCTCAATTAAACGCCCAAGTATCAAGTAACCTAAATTTGAGTATGCATACTTTGTGCCAGGATCAAAATCTAGAGGTTTACCCATCATATACTTTATTATATCATCAGAGCTGACAGGGAAATCGATACCAAGAGTTTTAGCTATTTGACGATGTCGAACAATAGGGTCATATGATACTCCTCTATCCCATCCTCCGATATGTTGCAAACAATGCTCAACCGTGATCTTATCCCAACGTGCGTCAATAGTAGTACCAGCTAAAAGGAAAGGAGTTAACGCTAGCTTGCCCACCACACGATCAGATAGTTTTAGAAGCCCACGCTCAACTAGCTGAAGCACCGCGGTTGCAGTAATTGGCTTTGAAACACTGGCAATCCTAAAGAGAGCATCTGGTTTTACTTTCTCAGAATCCTCTACATTCGCAAAGCCAAAACCTCGGTTATAAATCAATTTCCCTTTCCATCCCAGAGACAGTGAAGCCCCAGGAACTTTATTTTCTAAAATGAATTTATGCATCATTTCGTCAAAAGCTTCTAACCCTTGAACAGTTTTTCCAGTCATCGGAGTCCTGAACTGTTGATTTTGTGCCTGTAATAACTTTGAACAAAAAGTAGAAGCTAATGTAATATTTATGAACTTTCTTCTGGAAATATCAGAGATTGTGAGATGTTTTTTCATCATGTTTTTGCTAGAGCTGATTAATACTGAGTCTTCATTTTACAAAACGAAAAAATGTTCAGTATTTAGATTAGGTACCATAGTTAATAAATCGTCACAATACAATTTCACGAAAAGTTTTTTCGACTTGTAATTCGGGAGGCGAAAGTGAGAGACCGCTGGAATGGAATAAAGTCAAATCTGGACGGCTATCTTGTGGGTGCCGGACTCTTTGGTGGAGCTTGATTGCGGTATTTCACAAAAGGATATTGCACACGTGTATAATCATCATTGTCCTTGTTGGTTGATGATCTTCCTTTTGTTTTTTTAGATAGATTTTTCAGGGTAGCGATTTCAGTTTAAAATAAATCCATCTGTGGTGAATCCGCTTCTGGCATTGTCTGCCTAGTGTTCTTAGGCTTCGGGTTTTTCTTGGCGTCTGGTTTGGAGGAATTCATCTCTAGGTGAGAAAGAATGTCCTTCGCTCTATTCACAATACTAGGCGGTAGTCCCGCCAGTTTAGCCACTTGGATTCCGTAGGACTTGTCAGCAGTTCCAGGTAGAATTTTACGTAGAAAAATAATATCATCATTCCATTCTCTCACCGCTACATTGTAGTTCGCCACAGCATCACGCGTGTTCGCTAGATCTGTTAGCTCGTGGTAGTGTGTGGCGAAGAGTGTCCGCGCTTTTATCTCATCGTGCAGATGCTCAGCCACTGACCACGCTATCGATAAGCCATCAAATGTTGCTGTCCCTCTGCCTATTTCATCGAGAATCACTAGTGAGCGCTCAGTCGCATTATTGATGATCAATGAAGTCTCATTCATTTCCACCATGAACGTGGACTGTCCGCGTGCGAGGTCATCGCTCGCTCCCACGCGGCAAAATATCCGATCCGTGAGCCCAATGTGTGCAGACTCCGCTGGAACGTAAGCCCCGATCTGAGCCATCACAGTGATCAGCGCTACCTGACGAATGTAGGTAGATTTACCCGCCATGTTAGGACCTGTTAGAACGATGAGGTTAGAGTCTTCTGGATCTAACAGCGTGTCATTTGGCACAAATTTCTCATCCACTAAAGTCTGCTCTAACACCGGATGCCTGCCTTCGACAATCTGTAAATGCGTGGACTCATCCAGTGCAGGTCTGACATGTCCATGGAGCTGAGCTGTCTCCGCCAGCCCTAATAAAACATCCAACGTAGCAAGCGCATCAGCAGTGGATTGTAAGGTATCGATATGCTCGCAGATTTGGTTGCGCAGCTTGGTAAATTCCTCCAGCTCTAACTGCTTCGCCCGTTCCTCAGCACCTAGCACTTTGTTCTCTACTTCCTTGAGTTCAGGAGTGATGAAACGCTCCGCATTCGCCATCGTTTGCTTGCGCGTGTAGTCCTCTGGCACGTTGTCTGCTTTCGCTTTTGTGACTTCTATAAAGTAGCCAAAGACATTATTAAATTTAATCTTGAGAGTATCTATCCCTGTTCTCTTACGCTCCGTTTCCTGTAGCTCCGCAATCCATTTCTTGCCATCCGTAGTCGCAGCTCTCAGCTCATCGAGCTCAGGATGATATCCATCCCTAATGACTCCGCCATCCTTCATGCTAGCAGGTGGCTCATCTACGAGCGCGGATTCTAACAAATCCACAAGCTCAGGAAATTCTTCAATTTGTTGCAGAAGCTGAGCCGCCAGTGGAGTGGATGATGCCACCGCTGTTAGATCTTCTTTTAGGGTAGGAATGTGCGAGAGGGAATTTCCCAGTGATTGTAGATCTCGTGGTGTTCCAGCTCTCTGAGAAAGTCTTCCAGTAGTGCGCTCAATGTCTCTGATATTTTTCAGCGTAGCCCTGCACTGCGATAGTAGATACGGCTGCTCCAGAAATGCCGCCACTAAATCCTGCCTCGCGATCAGTGGATCGAGATCCCTCAGCGGGTGCAGTATCCAGTCCCGCAGCTTGCGCGCACCCATCGGAGTAGAGGTTCTATCCAGTGCACCTAGTAAGGTGTGCTGCTTACCTGTGCGAGATTCCACTAGGTCTAAATTTCCCTGTGATGAAGCATCGATCAGCACATAATTCGCAGATTCTCTCACGGAGAGCTTCCGCAAATGATCACAGGATCTACGTAACTGATGCCCCAGATAATGCAGTATAGCACCCGCAGCTGAGACCGCCGTGTCCATCTCAGCACAGCCGAACCCATCAAGCGAGTTCACCTTGAAATGATCTTTCAGCGTGTGGAGTGCCGTTTCATGAAGATAGGCATAAGCATCATAGGGCTGGCAGGATGCGATGTCTCCTAGCTCTGCAAGCTGGTCATCAGAAATAATGATTTCAGAAGGCGATAAGCGAGTCACCTCATCTTTCATTAGCTCTTTGTTAGAAAATTCTGCTAACGTGAACTCACCCGTGGTGTGATCTGCGCAGGCGATTGCATAACACGGCTTCTTCTTCGTCCCGCCGAGGTAAACTGAAGCTAGAAAATTATTCTTGGTGTCGTCTAACAGATTCACATCGCTCACTGATCCCGCAGAAATGATCTGGCTGATTTCACGCTCCACTAGCTGACCAGCCACCGGAGTAGTCGTCTGTTCAGCTATCGCTACCCGCGTGTTCGCTCGCACTAATTTGGCAATGTATCCCTCCGCAGAGTGATAGGGGAATCCACACATCGGGACATCATGGCGTTTTGTTAGAGCCAGATTCAGCACACCAGCTGCCCGCTTAGCATCCTCAAAGAACATCTCATAGAAATCTCCCAGTCTAAAGAACAGCACCACATCCTCAGGCAGCGATCTCCGTATCGCCTGATACTGTGCCATCATAGGGGTAAGTTTTTTTGATTTTGGTGATTTCTTAGCTGCCATCTGTGCCGAGAGTTCTAAACCCTCAGCCCACCTCTGGAAAGAGCGAAGTGGTTTTGAAGTGGTTTTGAAGTGATTTTGTTTAAGAAAATAGCTCTCAGAGCAGCTATGCGGAGTACAAGGGTAGATCTGGAGGGAAAAGCAGCTTAGTGTTTAGGGGAGTTCTCGCCTTTTTATTTGTCTGCCTATTTATCTCTGCACCCTGCTGTTATTAGTAGTGGGATAAACCGTGGGCTTGATGATCCTGTATGAAAACAAAAAAGCTTGGTAATGTGTATATTACCAAGCTTTTTAAATTAATGGCGGGTCAGCAGGGATTCGAACCCTGGATACCCTTTTGGAGTATACTCCCTTAGCAGGGGAGCGCTTTCGACCACTCAGCCACTGACCCGTGAGTTGAATGTTTTGCAACATTGTCGAACTGCGAAGAGAAAGAACATACCTTGAGGCGTTCGTCAATACTAGGATTGATCATTTATGCATTTTTTTTGCTGTGCCATTGCCATCCTCACTTTATGATCTGTTCTATGATGAATTATCGTTTAGGTTTAATCGCTCTTTCTGGGCTGATGCTTTTAAACTCATGCGCGGGTACTGAGCCTGTAGAGGAGGAAAAAAAGGAGGTGGTGCAGCCAGATAGAATGGTGGCTAGGGTGAGCTCGGTGAATAAAGAGGCGAAGTATGTTCTTATTCAGAGGTTTGGTAGATTAGTGATTCCTGAGGATTCTGTTCTATATACACTAGGCTCTCATGCGGCTGAGGATAATAATGCCGCTAGTGTTAAGGTAACAGGGGAGCGTTTAGGGCAGTTTTTAGCCGCAGATATTATATCGGGTGAGTTGAATGTTGGCGATACTGTTTATTTAAGAACTTTTGAAAAAAAGACACTTCCTGATAGTTAAATTTACTTTATTAACAAGATAACGGTAAAATATTAAAATTTTTCTATCGCTGTAAGTGGCTTAATTTAAGTATTTACCCTTAAAAAGTTTAAAAAATATTAACTATTTTTAAAATTTAGCTTGCTGTAAAGCGGTATTTTAAATTAAAGTCTTCTTATGGATAGAGAATTACTTAGATAATCTAAATAATAAATCTATTCTAATTAGCAATATGAAAACAACAATACAACAAGGTGGATCAAGCTCAGAAGCTGAGAGACTAGCAGATTTCGTTCTGTTTACTCAGCGTTCTTGTATCCTCAACCTTGCATCAGAGCTGAATAAGGGAAATGTTTCATTTCCTCAGTTCTTCCTCCTCACTTACCTTTCAAGTGAGGAATACCTAACCATGTCTGACATAGCGAAGAAGATGGGTCATTCTACAGCGGCTGCAACTGGCCTTGTGGATAGACTTGAGAAGCTAGGTTATGTCGAGCGAGTTCACGCTGCTGAAGATCGCCGTAAGATCATGGTTCGCATTACATCACACGGAATAGACTTAGTGTCTAAGATGCGTGGCGAAATCGCTGTTAATCTAGCCGATGTGATGTCAGAAATGGATGAAGAAGAAGCTGATACAGTGAACCATGCAAGGACTGCACTGAATCGTAATCTTTAGAAACATATTCTATTGTTACTATTCCCCATGAATGAGAATTCATACAGGGTGCGCCTGATAAGGCGCACCCTTTTTTGTTGCAGAATCCTAGGGGTAAGTTTTAGTGGTGGCGATGGAGGATTTTTTATCTAAGTTAAATGTAGTGGATGGGTTAGAGGCAAGATTTCTAACGCGTGTGGATGGGGTGGAAGTGGACACGGATAGGCTGGCAACGGTGGCTCGGCTTGAACCGTTTCATAAGAATGCGGTGGAGGAAATGGGATTTAGCTGGAGCCAGTGCTGGAGAGCGGAACAGGTGCATGGGGCGGAGATTGCTGTGGTTGATAAAATGGTTAGAGGTGAAGATGCTGAGGTTATAGAGGGAGTGGATGGTTTAATTACTGGTGATGCTGGGGTTTTGTTAGGGATTTATGTGGCGGATTGTGGGGCTATTTATCTGGCGGATCAGGTGACAGGGGCAGTTGGGCTTTTGCATTCTGGGAAGAAGGGGACAGAATTAGGGATTTTGCCAAAGGCGTTAAATTTGATGAAGGCGGATTTTGGGACAAAGGCTGAGGATGTGTTGGTGGTGCTGGCTCCGTGTATTAGGCCGCCTGCGTATGAGGTGGATTTTGCTTCTGAGATACAGAAGCAGGCATTAGCTGCGGGAGTGAGAAAGGAAAATTTCACTGATTGTGGAATCTGTACGAGTGAAAATTTAGAGAGGTATTATAGTTATCGGACTGAGAAGGGTGCGACAGGAAGAATGTTGGCTTTACTAGGAAGGAAGGGTGTATGAGCGAGCTTGTGCATAGAGAATTAGCTCGGGCAAAAGTGAATTTGAGCTTGCGGGTCTTGGGTAAGAGGGATGATGGATTTCATGCGATGGAGACGCGAATGGCTCCTATTAGTCTGGCGGATGAGTTAGAATTTTATCAGGCAGATAAGTATCTGTTAGAGTGTGATGCTGAGGGGGTGCCAGTGGATGAAACGAATCTGGTAACGATGGCTGTTAGATTATTCCAGCGAGAGACTGGGATGGAATGTAGATACCGTGTGAAGCTTATTAAAAAAGTTCCTCATGGTGCTGGGCTGGGTGGAGGAAGTGGTGATGCGGCAGCGGTGATGCGAGGACTGAATGAGCTAGAAGCAGCTGGTCTGAGTATGGAGAGGATGGCGGAGCTGCTCGGTGAGATAGGTTCTGATGTGCCGTTTTTTGTGTATGATTCGGTTTGTGACTGTAGTGGTAGGGGAGAGGTGGTAGAGCCTGTTGCTGGTGACTGGGATCACGATGTAACGATGCTGCTTTTGAAGCCGAGTTTTGGTGTGAGTACTCCTGCTGCTTATAAGGCGTGGAATGGTGCGAGAGAGTTACCAGGTGTGGATTACTCAGCGCAGAAATTTCTCTGGGGAAAGATGGTGAATGACTTAGAGAAGCCGGTGTTTATGAAGCATAGATTTCTGGCTGAGATGAAGATGTGGCTATTGGATCAGCCAGAGGTGGAAGGAGCGATGATGAGTGGATCTGGATCTACGATGATGGCAGTTCTTTTGCCGCAAAACGCTGAAAAAGTATTAGCGCGAGCTAAGCAAGAACTAGACCCCACTTTATGGAGTGCGGTGGTGAAGCTGGGTTAGATTACTGACTACAGTGTTCCGCTGCGGAGGTGGTTTAGGCAGTGGATGATATTACCAGATGGGGATTTCCATTTGAAGGAATTTAGAATAGCGGAGTGAACCCAGTCCACGGAGGTGGTGACGGCATCGATCATGTTAGCGCCTTTGGCGAGGTGGGCTGTGATGGCAGCAGAGAGTGTGCAGCCAGTGCCATGGGTGCAGGCGATGTCAATTTTAGAAGCGGTGAAGTGATGGGCTTTTCCTTCATGCCAGAGGACGTCTAGTCTATCGTCATTTCCTGGAAGATGCCCGCCTTTGAGGAGGACTGAGGTGTTGTAGAGTTCTGAGAGTTTTTTGGCGGCTGGTTCTAAGTCAGCTTTTGTTTCAACGGGTTGATCTAACAGAACTGCTGCTTCAGGCATGTTTGGAGTGATGAGAGTGGCTAGTGGTAAGAGTCTTTCACGGTAGGTCTGGATGGCGTTTTTATCCACTAGTGTGGAGCCTGATGTGGCGACCATGACGGGGTCAACGACGAGTGGGATGTTGGGTCTGTTAGAGAGCATTTCAACTACGGCAACGAGGTGTGCCTTAGAGTAGAGCATACCCGTCTTGATGGCATTCACTGGGTAAGTGTTAAGCAGGATTTCTACTTGTTCCTGGAGTACTGTAGGTGGAACTGGGTGGATGGACTCGACTATTTCTGGAGTCTCAGCTACCACACAAGTGAGAGCTGTGAGACCGTGGCAGCCATGATAGGAAAATGTTTTTAGGTCAGCCTGAATTCCAGCACCTGATGAACAGTCAGAGCCAGCGATGGTGAGTGTGATAGGTGGAGTCATGCTTTAATTTAGCTGCTCACTTGATTTTTTCAAGAAATTCTAGGATAAGCGTGGCGCTATCACTTGGCTGAACCTGAAAGATGAGGTGAGGAGCATCTAGCCAGTGAGCTTCTGCATGAGGGAGGTGCTGTTCGAGTTGGTTTTGTTTTTCCCATGAAATAACTTCATCATGCTCCGCTTGTAGTAACATGATAGGCGTGGATGAAATGCTTGGGACGGATTCTTCCTCAAGTGCAAAAATGCTACGGAGTCTCTGGGTTATTCTTTTTGTGGAAACTTTTTTCATGACTGATCGCACATCTTTAACGAGATCTAACGGACACGTTGACCCCGTGAGATAGCGACGAATGATCGTGAGGGGAGGTTTAATAAAAAAGAATGGGCGAAGGGGGATATAGCTAAATATAGTAGGAACGGGACTGGAGCAGAAGCCGCCTGAGATAATGACACCGTCGATTTTTTCTGGAAATTTCTCTGCTAACTGAAGTGCGATTACTGTAGAAAATGACTCGGCAATGATGACTGTTTTGTGATGAACTGATGTAGGGTTTATTTCATCCAGGAAAAGGTGTGCTGAGAGCCATGCTGTGAGTTTTCCATAGCTCTGATTGATGTCATCTGGGTAATTGATCAGGGTGCGTTGAAAACTTACCTCTGATTCTAAGTGTTCTAATAAATGGTCGTAAAGATCATCAGTGCCATGCAGACCAGGAAGAAATATCAGGTGGGTTGTTTCCTTGGTGATCTTCTTCTGGTCTGCTGGCGTTGAGTTTTCTGACATTTTCTAGTTTAGAGCTTGCTGCTGATGAGTGTCTCTAGTTTTACGATGTCTGCGCTAAATCCTCGGATGCCTTCGGCAGTTTTCTCCGTAGCCATAGCGTCTTCGTTAAACATGAGACGGAAGTCAGCTTCGTTGAGTGATAGTTTCTCTTGATCGGATGCTTGGGCGTCTTGCTCGTTGAGTTTCTGAGTCACTTCTGCATCTGAGTTCTGGAGGTCTTCGAGAAGATTTGGGCTGATGGTGAGGAGATCACATCCAGCGAGCTCAGTGATCTGACCTGTGTTTCTGAATGATGCTCCCATGACTTCTGTCTTGTAGCCAAATTTCTTGTAGTAGTTATAAATATCTGTGACGGAGATCACTCCTGGGTCTTCCGCCCCAGAGTAGTCGATACCAGTGTCTTTCTTATACCAATCGTAAATTCTACCTACGAATGGTGAGATGAGTTGGACATTGGCTTCTGCACAGGCGATGGCTTGTGCTTTAGAGAAGAGGAGGGTGAGGTTACATTTGATGCCTTCTTTTTCTAGTGCTTCAGCAGCCTTGATGCCTTCCCAAGTGGATGCGATCTTGATGAGGATGCGATCTTTTGATGCTCCGTTTGCCTCGTAAAGAGCGATGATTTCTTTTGCCTTAGCGATGGTGCCGGCGGTGTCGAATGAGAGTCTGGCATCTACTTCTGTGGAAACGCGACCTGGAACGATTTTGAGAATTTCTAGTCCGAAGAGAACCAGGAGCTGATCCATGACTGATTCTGTGGTCTTGCTGGAGGCTGATGTTAGAGCTTGGTCAACGATGTGCTGATACTCGTCTTGGAGTGCAGCTTTGAGGATAAGTGATGGATTGGTGGTCGCATCTTGTGGTTGATACTGCTTGATGGACTCAAAGTCTCCAGTGTCGGCTACGATGGTGGTGAATTTCTTAAGTGAATCTAATGATGAGTTGGACATGAGTATATACTAAGCGATTATAGCTGGCTATTAAAAGGGAAAATAGAGTCATGCGTATAAAAAAACACCCTGAAGCGAGTAGCTCCAGGGTGTTTGGTAGTGATGATTTATTCTAAGCAGCTGGCTCAGAGGATGCCGTCTCAGTTTCTTCTGATTTAGCAGCATCTGGATTGTAGTTACTGCTGTTAGGGTCGCTCGCCTTGCGTGCTTTAGATCCGTTTACGATGAGGTTTCTGCCTAAGAATGGCTGATCGTGGAGCACATCGACCGCGCGCTTGGCTTCATCTACATTGAGCATCTGGACGAATCCGTATCCCTTAGATTTATGGGTGTGGCGATTGTAGATGATTTCTACTTTTTTCACAGAACCGATCCCTTTGAATAGGTCTTCAATGTCGTATTCTGTAGCGTCATAGGAGAGGTTTCCTACATAGAGGCGCGGAGTTTCGACTGCTATTTTCTGTGGTGCCTTGCGCTCTTTTGCTACGCGAGTATTGGTGCGTGCTGGCTTGGCAGCATTGTTCGCATTGGCAGTGGTCGTGGATTTGTTTCTGGCAGGTCTGTTCGCTTGGAGTTGCTTACGGATCTTGTCTTCGCTAGTGAGCTTAAAAAAGATCAGGATTTTCTGCCAAGTCGATAGCACGAGTGGTTTAGGCTTGTGCTGGCGAGGTTTGCGATTGTTGTTACGGTTACGGTTTTTGTTGTTGCGATTGCCGTTGTTATTGCGGTTATTATTGCGATTTCTGTTATTGTTATGGTTGCGATTATTGTTCTTTCGCGGTCCATTTTGTTGTTGTTCTGACATGTTGTCTTGTTGTTATTTGGTTTGAAGCCAAGCGAGTTAATGATTGCTTTCTATCACTGACAGCCGAGATTTAGCTTGCTGTGAGAGTGAATAGGCTCGATGCAAATGGAGAAATGGTTCTGAGTAGAACGGATCCGTGCTTGGCTTTGAATTATCGAGCGATGGGAGGGACATGCACACATCGAGCTATAAAAGGCAAGCACTTATTGACATGATTGTGAATAAGTATTGGATGAAATGTGATGGGATTTGGCTGTTGTAATGGATTCATTTTCCATGATCTAGGGGTTGTTTTCTAAGAGAAGTGTGATTATGTTCCGCTTAGAATTACATTGAAACAGCTGGGTTCTGATTGAAGTTCTGGCTGATTTCGGTGAAATTAAACAAACCAATAAACTCTATATTTAAATCGTACAGATGAAAACATCATTCCTTTCCTTATCTTTATTGTCTCTCATGTTCATTAGCTTGTTAGGTTCTGCTCAAGTGAAAGCTCAAGAGAGCTACATCGTGGTGGAACGTCACTCTAAGCGCGTGCTTCTGGCGGCTAACTCTGAGAAGTCTGTGCCGACTGGGAGTTTTAGTCAGTTAGCTACAGCAAAGGTGGTGCTGGACTGGGCTAAATTATCCGGAACTCCACTTTCCACGATGATGGTAGTGCCGAGCGGAATATCTAATTCAGGGCTAGGTAATGTTTTGAACCTGCAGGCAGGAGATCAGATATCGATGCGTGATGCGCTTTACACACTTTCTCTGAACCAAGACAAGGCTAGCGCGTTGGTGCTGGGAGAGTATGTGGGCAGGCAGTTACTGGCAAAAAAAGGTAGAGGGGGAAATCCATATTCCGCCTTCACTAAGGAAATGAATAATTTGGCGGCTTATTTGCAGATGAAATCGACTCATTTCAAAAGCCCAGCTGGAGGACTAGGTAGGACGAAGATTTCTGATTTGGCTAAACTAGCAAGCTATGCGCTGAAGACGAATGGTTATGATTTCTACATGAAGCAGAAAAGCAGGTCAGTGACTGTGAAGCGAGTGAATGGCAGTTCTCAATCACTCCGACTAGCCAGCACAAATAAGTTGTTAGGGACGATGTCTATTGGTGGATTGATGGTGGAGGAAACTAATGCAGTTATTTCTGCAAATAAGAAAAATGTAGTTAAGAAGTTGGCTGATGGACGTGCAGAGATCACTCCCAGACAGCTAGTTGTGGTAAACTTTGGCTCACTGAATAGAGATGAAAGGGCGAAGCAACTTATCGCTACCGGATGGCGGCGCTACGAAGCGTGGAGAGCACAGGGATTTCCAAGGAGTGCGAATGGGAGAGAGTTTTTGAAGTAGGGGCATATCGTTTTTAGTTAGTTTGAGTTTTTGGAAGGGATTTGGATTGACTAGAATATACAGATTTACTAAGTTGATGTCGTTATGAAATATTCGCTCTTACTTACGTCAATGCTATGTGGTTCTGTTCATGCCGCAATCCAATACAATTTAAATGTAGAAATCATTCAAGTCCGCGATGATGCGGGCGGTAATCCTACACTGCTTGATCCCTCAGGATCAGGTGACGGTTATCTTTACCAAACTCAAGTGAATGACATCTGGGAGCAGGCAGGTGTTCAGGTAACATTCACTAATACTACCTGGGACAACACTGAGGCTCAGCGTCTTACTTCTGCTGAAAGAAACGCTGTTTATGCTAATACATTCACATCAGGATCAGGCGATGCGCTTCCAGGTCTAGGCGTTGATACACTTCAGCTTTTCTTTGTTATGGATCATTCTGGGACTGGTTATAATGGTTCAGCTGGCTCTGGTTGGGTCGGAAACCCGCTACCAAACCCTATGTTTTCCGCTCGGAATGCAGGAAATTTTCAGCTTTTTATCGACGGAACATTTTCTAGTAACGGGCGAGGTGTGATGGCTAACGAGGGGTTCACTGCGGATTCTTTGTCTGGTACAATAGCACACGAGATAGGTCATGCGCTTGGGTTACGACACGTAGAAGATGTAAATGGTGGAGCAGGTGCTGGAACTACTCAAGACCCTTCCTACAATATCGGAACCGGAACTGCTAACTTAATGTGGGGAGCTGGTAATGGTCCAGCCTATGATAATGGTCAAACTGTAGCGCAAAATTTTAATCTCAGGGCTGACCAGATTGCAGCAGCTATTCATAACGGACTAGCACTCGATCCTGATAATAACGGAACAGGAGTACTACAAGCTATTCCTGAGCCATCATCAACTCTACTTCTTGGTTTTGGTAGCATAGCGCTTCTGATGAGAAGAAAGAAATAGGTTTCCGATCTATTAACAAAATTTATCAACTCTGGTTTCTTCTATTTGAAGAGCCAGAGTTTTTTTTGTAGATAAAAATTGACTTAGTGTTAATAATACACTATTAAGTGTGTGATGAAAACAAACACACCATTACAGACGGATTTGTATCAATTGACGATGGGCTATGGGTATTGGCAGAGCGGAATGCATGAGAGGGAAGCGGTGTTTCATCTCTATTACAGGACAGCTCCATTTAGTGATAAATGTGTAATTGCGGCTGGGCTAGAGCAAGCGTTGACTTGGATTGATGAATTTAGCTTTGATGAGGATGAGTTAGGTTATTTATCTACTTTGTTAGGGAATGATGGTCAGCCACTTTTTGAAAAAACTTACCTCCAGTATTTGCAGAAAATGAAGCTGAGTTGCGATGTCTGGGCTGTGCCAGAAGGGGAGCTCGTTTATCCGAATGAACCTATTATGAGGATTCAAGGTCCTTTGATTCAGTGTCAGTTGTTAGAGACTGCGTTGCTAAATATCATCAATTTTCAAACTCTGATAGCGACTCAGTCAGCTAGAATCTGTGAAGCTGCCCAGGGTGATCCTGTGTTGGAATTTGGGTTACGAAGAGCGCAGGGACCTGATGGTGGATTGAGTGCGAGTAGGGCATCTTACATAGGAGGATGTGTGGGGACGAGTAATGTCGAAGCAGGCTATCGATATGGAATCCCTGTGAAAGGAACCCACGCTCATAGCTGGGTGATGAGTTTTGATTCAGAAATGAAGGCCTTTGAGGCTTATGCTGATGCGATGCCTAATAATTGTGTCTTGTTAGTGGATACCTATGGAACAGAAAGTGGTGTAGAAAATGCGATCGAGGTGGGAAAGCGGTTGCGAGAGAATGGGCATGAGTTGCAGGGAGTCCGATTGGATTCTGGTGATCTGTTAGAGTTGAGTATTTTAGCGAGACGGAGGTTGGATGAGGAAGGTTTTTCAGAGGTGGATATCGTAGCGAGCAATGATTTGAGTGTGGAAAGTATCACGCATTTAAAGAAAAACGGTGCGATGATCAATGTCTGGGGAGTCGGGACGAAGCTTGTGACGGCTTTTGAACAACCTGCGCTGGGCGGAGTTTATAAATTAGCAGGTCTGCAAAACACGGCCGGAGATTGGGAGTGGAAAGTGAAGCGTAGTGATGATCTGGTTAAGGTTTCATTGCCGGGGATGATGCAGGTATTTAGAGATGCTGAGAAGGATGTGATCAAGCATAGTCCTAATGAAGATAGCGGATTGTTAGAGTGTGTTGTTAGAAATGGATCTAGGTGTGGTAGTGGGGAAGAAATTCTACAGATAAGAGAGAGAGCCGTGAAAAAATGGCTGAATAGATCACAAGATAGAGAGGTAGTGATCGATCCAGAGTTAAGGGCTATGCAACTGAGTTGTCTGGAAAGATAAACATAATTCCAATTAGAGTTATTTTTAATAGTGTAAGAAATACACATTAAATTTGACAAAGTGTCAAAACGACACTATGAGTAGATCATGAGTTACAACTATGAATATGCGAGAGCCGCACTGACGGTGGATTGTGTGGTGTTTGGTCTGGATGATGAGAGTCTGAAGGTGATGCTTATTGAGCGTGCGATTAAGCCATTCAAGGGAAAGTGGGCATTGCCAGGTGGGTTTGTGAATGTGGGCGAGTCTCTGGATGATGCTGCTGAGCGTGAACTGAGGGAGGAGACTGGATTGAGGCAGGTATTTCTGGAGCAACTTTACACGTTTGGGAATCCTAAGCGTGATCCTCGGGAGCATGTGGTGAGTGTGGCATATTTTGCGCTTACGAATTTAGAGGGGCACGATGTAAAGGCGGATACAGATGCCGCGAATGCTGCTTGGTTCGCTGTGGATGATCTTCCGCAGCTGGCATTTGATCATGAAGCGATAGTGGAGGCTGCTTTGGATCGGCTGAAGGGAAAGGTGAGGTATCGGCCAGTGGGGTTTGAGTTGTTGCCAGAAAAATTCACGCTGACTCAGATGCAGAAGATGTATGAGATGATTTTAGAGAAAGAAATGGATAAGAGAAATTTCCGTAAGAAAGTGCTCAAGCTAGGTGTGCTGCGAGATACAAATGAAGTGCAAAAAGACGTCTCACACCGAGCCGCCAAGCTCTATGAGTTTGATGAGAAAGCTTACCGAAAACTTGAGAAAGCTGGGATCAATTTTGAGGTGTAAAATATTTAACAAACTAATTTTAAAAAATGAAATGCTTACTAATAATCGATATTCAAAATGACTTCCTACCAGGTGGAGCTTTAGCTGTGGCTGGTGGTGATGAGGTTGTTCCTGTTGTGAACTCGCTCATGCCAGAGTATGAGCTGGTGATAGCTACCCAAGACTGGCATCCGGCCGATCATGGTAGCTTCGCTGAGTCTTATGATGATGTGGAGTCATTTGAAATGGGGAAGCTAGGTGAACTGGATCAATGCTTCTGGCCTACGCACTGTGTCCAGGGAGCCGAGGGTGCAGAGTTTGCTCCGGATTTGAATACGGGTGGGATTAAAATGGTCGTAAGAAAGGGGCAAGATAGAGGTGTGGATAGTTACAGTGGATTTTATGATAATGGAGGATATCACTCAACTGGTCTAACAGAAATACTTCTGAGGCGAGGAGTGACGGAAGTTCACATCGTAGGACTAGCTCTAGACTACTGTGTGAAATTCACCGCCCTAGATGCCGTGAAAGACGGATTTAAAACCTATCTCATCCCAGAAGCATGCAGAGCCGTGAATGTGAATGAAGGCGATAGCTTGAAGGCTATTGAAGAGATGAAGGAAGCAGGGGTGAGGATGAAAGAGATTACTCGTCCAGTTACCACTACTTTATACAGACCTACGGGTGTGAATGAACTAGCGAAGGTGGAAGCTAGTGGGTGGAAAAAATGGCCTGCAAGATTACCTGAGCAGCCGATTTTCTATCCTGTAACCAATGAACAATATGCAAGCGAAATAGCATCGCGATGGAATACTAAAGACAAGACTAATGGTGCGATCGGTTATGTTACTGAATTTGAAGTTAAAACAGAATTTCTAGATAAATATCAGGTCGAATGTGTCGGTGCGAGCCATCATACGGAGTATTGGATTCCTGCGGAGGATGTGGATGAAATGAATAAGAATATAGTAGGAATGATTCGAGTGATCGAAGAGTTCCGATAAGGTGACGCTTAAATTTAACCACCAAACAAAAAGAATAATGATTGGATAGGCATCTGAACTAAAAATCTTTGTTAGATAATGAAATACATAAAGAAAGAAATTAAAGATACGGAATATTTTCTGTTAGATCTGGATCAGAAGGCGGTGGAGAAGCGTATCATCGCGGATATGGATGCGGGGGTGGATGTGTATTATGATCGGAGATGGGAGGTGACGGAGTTGTTGACGGATTGGCTAGAGGCGCATCCTGAGGTCTATGAAGGTAAGAGAGTGCTAGTGCTTGGAGCAGGGGTAGGGGCGGAGACTTTGGTGCTGGGGAAGCTTGTTGAGAAATTGTTTATCAATGATTTATCACCTACTGCGCTGGAACTCTCTGCGGAGCAATTAGATTTTAACGGAATAGGAAATCATGAATCATTGTTGGGCAGATATGAGGACTTGGAAATTCCCCAGGTCGATTTGATCGTGGCGAGTTTCCTAGTTTATAACAAAGAGACGTTAACTGCGATGCGAGTATTTATGGAAACGAATGATTGCGAATTTATTCTGATGAATGAAAATCTGAAAGAGTTCAAAAAATTTCTAATAGAGGCTCAACATGAAGTGGTGTTCGAGGCAGAGGGGGCGATGTGTGTTAAATTTTCAAATAAGAAATGTTAGAAAGAGCAAACATAGATTTAGAGAACTGCTTGCTAGGAATGGCTGTTGGAGATTCTATGGGGTTGCCTATGGAGGGATTATCGTGCAGAGCCATTGCGGGGTTAGGCTGGATGGATAAGCCTAAACAGAGATTTGTGCTCGGTAAAGGTATGATCAGTGATGATACTGAGCATGCGATGATGACTCTGAGCGCAGTCCGCGCAAGCAATGGGGATGTGCGGAAATTTAAATTTTCTCTGAGGTCTAAGCTGATGGTCTGGTTTATTGGTCTGCCTGCGGGTGTAGGGTTGGCTACAGCGAAAAGTGGGATTAAAATGTGGCTTGGGTTCAGAAAGACTGGTGTCTATTCCGCAGGAAATGGACCTGCAATGCGAAGTGCTATCTTAGGGGTAAGTTTTTGTGACGATGAGTGTAAACGTAGTGAGTATGTGAAGACGAGCACACTGATGACACATACTGACGAGAAGGCTCTTGTTGGAGCGAGGGTAGTGGCGGAGTTAGCTGCACTGTTTAGTAGAAATAAAGGAGCTTCGGAAGATGATGTGAAGATGGTTATCGCAAAGGAACGATTGTATGAGAATGGGGCTGAAGGCTGGGAAGAGAGATGTAAGAAGGGTGTTTCTGGTTACATGATGAATACCGTGCCTGCGCTAGTTTCTGTAGGTATGAAGCATGATTGGGATTATGTGAAATCAGTGAGTGAAATGATTTCGATGGGAGGGGATACGGATACAACGGCAGCGATTCTAGGTGCATTGTGTGGGGTGAAAAATGCTGGTATGCCAGAGTCTTGGATAAATGGGATTTGCGAATTTCCTCGCAGCGTGGGGATGATGAAGCGACTTTGCGATGAGAGTCGTCCTGAGCTTCAGTGGTGGCTGCCATTTGCTGTGGCTGTTTTAGTAAGGAATATTATTTTTCTAATGATCGTTTTAGTGCATGGATTTAGAAGATTGTTAGATTTTAGAATGTGGAATTAGAAGTAGAAAAAATGATGAGTATTGAAAATAGAAAATTTGAAACGAAGTGTGGGCGGGTGATCTGGGAGAGCCGTTCTGTGGCAGTATGCGCGCATGTGTATGCAGAGGTGGATGGGGTGACTTATGTGGCGGTGCTGAGGAGGGGGGAGAAGATGGATAACGGGGGACTGTGGTGTATGCCATGTGGGTATCTGGACTGGGATGAGTCTGCGGAGCAGGGGGCGAGGAGAGAGGTGATGGAGGAGTTGGGGATTGAGTTGGGTGGATTGGAATTGATTCGTATTGATGATTCTCCAGAGGCTTTTAAGCAGAATATTACCTTTGCATACAGGGCGTGGGTGGATGAATTGTTAGAGTTGCACTGTGATGGTGCGGCGGTGGGTGAGGTGCAGGACCTTAAGTGGATGAAAGTTTCTGAGGTGGAGGAGCATGAGTGGGCTTTCGAGCATGGAGTGATGATTCAGAGAGATCTTATGGGGGAATTTGAAGGGAGAATCTAACATTCTTACCGATTGACCAGCGATAGTAGAACAACTAGAATGAAATTATGAAAACATTGAAAGTATCCGCAGCATGCCTGAACCAGACGCCGATGGATTGGGATGGGAATTTTTCCCGAATTAAGGGTGCGATAGTAGAAGCTCAGTCTGAGAATGTGGATGTGCTGTGCTTGCCTGAGCTGTCGATCACTGGCTATGGCTGTGAGGATATGTTTCTGGCGCCAGATGTGTGTATAAGAACGGGGGAGATGCTGGCGGAGATTGCTGAGCTGGCTCCTGAAATGATGGTGGCTGTGGGTCTTCCATGGCGACACCATAATACGGTGTTTAATGTGGCTGCTGTGATGTGTGGCGGGGAAATACTGGGTCTCTATGCGAAGCAAAATCTAGCCGGGGATGGTGTGCATTATGAGCCTCGGTGGTTCAGCGCGTGGCCTGCTGGGGAGGTGGCTGTGACTGAGATCTGTGGTCAGGATGTGCTGATCGGTGATTTGCTTTTCGAGATAGGTGGCGTGACGATAGGATTAGAAATCTGTGAGGATGCCTGGGTGGCGGATCGTCCTGGATCACAGATCAGTGCTTATGGGGTGGATGTTATTTTGAATCCTAGTGCGAGTCATTTCGCTTTTGGGAAACAGCAGATCCGCGAGAGATTTGTGCTTGAGGGGAGCAGGGCGTTTGGGGTGGCTTATGTGTATGCTAATCTGTTAGGGAATGAGTCCGGCAGAATGGTGTTCGATGGCGGAGCGATGATTGCGAGCTGTGGTGAGCTGATTGCTACGGAAAAGAGATTTAGTTTCAAGGACTGGACTCTAACCACTGCCGTGGTGGATGTGGGGCTGAATCAGACCAAGCAGGCTGCTTCTGCATCACGCATCGTGGATGTGGAAGACTACATTGGTCTTGTAAGAACTGATTTTGAATGGAAAAAGGATAGTGAACTTCCGAGCGAGGGAATTGAGCGCAAGCTTTGGTGTAAGGAGGAGGAGTTCAGCCGGACTGTGGCATTGGCTTTGTTTGACTATATGAGAAAGAGTTATTCTCGTGGCTTTGTGTTATCGCTCAGTGGTGGTGCGGACAGCTCAGCAGTTGCGTGTTTAGTGAAACTTAGTTTAGACTTCGCTCTATCTGAGCTGGGTGAAGATGGGGTGCGTGAGAAACTGGCATACCTGAAACTGCCCAAGAGCACTAAAGGTTGGATGAAAGAACTGCTTGCGTGTGTTTATCAAGCCAGTGATAATAGTGGCGATGAAACCGAGGATTCTGCGGCGAGCCTCGCTAAGTCTGTGGGTGCAGAATACCAGAGATGGAATATTTCTGAGCTCGTGGATGGTTATACTGGAATGGTGAGCGAGGGGATAGGGAGAAAACTTACCTGGAAGAAAGACGATATAACACTGCAAAATATTCAAGCCAGAGTGCGCGCGCCCGGTATCTGGATGTTGACGAATATTAGAAACGCACTCCTACTCGCCACCTCTAACAGAAGTGAAGCGGCTGTAGGATATGCCACGATGGATGGCGATACTTGTGGAGGCGTTAGTCCTATTGCTGGTATCGATAAGGCGTTTTTGAGGCATTGGCTCAGCTGGCTGGAAACGAGCGATATGGAAGGCATAGAGCCGATCCCCGCATTGAGTAAAGTAAACGCACTCCAGCCTACAGCTGAGCTCCGACCCGAGGAATACGACCAGACTGATGAGTCAGACCTGATGCCCTATCCAGTTCTTGATGCGATAGAGAAGGCAGCGATCCGAGACAAGCGCTCTCCGAAAGATGTCTTAGTTCTGATGGGTAAACAATTTCCTGACCACAAGGACAAGATAATGAAGGCATGGGTGATCAAATTCTTTAAACTTTGGAGTAGAAACCAATGGAAGCGTGAACGCTATGCACCGTCATTCCATTTAGATGATGAAAATCTTGATCCTAAGACTTGGTGCAGATTCCCGATTTTGTCAGGGAGTTTTACTAAGGAATTAAGTGAATTGTGATAATGATGAATTTCTCTGGAATAAAATTTTCTAGAGTCACTCATACAGTTAGAGAAAAGAAC
The DNA here is from genome assembly GCA_937128235.1 of uncultured Verrucomicrobiales bacterium. Taxonomy (GTDB): domain Bacteria; phylum Verrucomicrobiota; class Verrucomicrobiia; order Verrucomicrobiales; family Akkermansiaceae; genus Rubritalea. The sequence continues at coordinate 11,081 of CAKZMG010000015.1, read as the reverse complement.
AATGAGTGAATTTCAAGAATTAGTAGATGCGCACTACCAGCCGCTTTATCGGTTTGCCTATAGTCTGGCTAAGAATCCAGATAACGCAGCGGATTTGGTGCAGCAGACGTTTAGTATCTGGGCGCAAAAGGGTGGGCAGCTGAAGGATAGAAGTAAGGCGAAGACTTGGCTGTTTACTACCCTTTATCGAGAATTTCTATCAGGTGCTAGGAGGTCTAATAAATTTCCTGAGACGGATCTGGAGGACTCTGAATATCACCTAGAGTCTAAAGAAGAAGATGCGGGAAGAGCGATCGATGCGAAGCGTGCGGTGGCTGTGCTCAATAGCTTGGATGAAACTTTCCGCGCACCATTGGCGCTATTTTTCCTCCAGCAGCATAGCTATAAGGAGATAGCAGAAGTTCTAGATATACCGATGGGAACGGTGATGTCGCGTATTTCTAGGGGTAAGGATTTATTGAAAAAGAAAATGAGAGAGAAGCTAGAGGAAAGTTCAAAAGTAGTAACGATGCATGGACATGAAAGGAGGAGTTCAAATGGATAAAAAACACGCAAAATTTATCTTAGAGAGCTTCCGTCCGGATGGAGCGGATGCGAGTAATCCTGATTTTTCTGAGGCTTTGCAACTTGCTGCTGAAGACCGTGAGCTAGGACTATGGCTATCTCAAGAGCGCGCGCATGACGCAGCTTTTTCTGAAGCCTTAGGCTCAGTGGACATCCCAGATGGTCTCCGCGATGAGATTTTAGCAGTAATTGATCAGGAAGATGGAGCTTCCACGGAAGAAATTTCTACGGAATTAGATGCTATATTTGTTAGTGCTATGGCGCATGTCTCTCCTCCTGCTGGACTGAGAAATCAGATCCTTTCTGCCATGGAAGTAGAGCATGAGTCTGCTGAGAAGAAGGCTGTAGCTAGCAAGGTAGTGAAGTTCCCAACACGCTGGCTTAATATTGCAGCGATTGCGGCACTTTTAGTTTTAGGAACTATCTTTTGGACTTCAACTTTAAATAGCCAAGGAGGGAATCAGATAGACATGCACTTGGTGCAGCTAGAATCTGGAAGGCTGCTGAATGTATCTAATGAGTTAGGTATTACTGATAAATCACTAACTAGCGTTAATTCCTGGTTAGCGAACGAGGGACTTCCTGAGGCGTCTACTATTCCTCAGGGGCTGATCTCTATGGATACGGAGGGAGGAAAAAGAATGATACTCGATAACGGTGTCGAAGCTTCAATGGTCTTTTTCAAGGAGAAAGAACAAAAGGGTTTTTATCTGATGGTGCTAAAAGTAGATTCTGTAGAAGATTTCGCAGAGCTACAAAGCATGAGTCAAGTGAGTATCAGGGCTTGTAAAAGCTGTCCTGTGACACATTTCAATGTAGTTACCTGGAAAGATGCCGATAAGGCATACATGTTACTAAGTAAGCAGAAAGAAGAAGAGATGATGAATCTCTTCTAGCCAATCATTCTTTTTCTAGCGGCTGTGCGAGTACGAAAGGCGTGATCACTACAGCAGTAAACCGTGTCTGATCATGCTCCCACCAGTCCTCGTGAAGGTGAGAAGGTTTCACTAAGTCCGCTTTTTTGAGCCAAGCTTGGACCTGAGCTTTGTCGTCATTGGTGAAAGCTTCAGCCACTTTTGTTAGAGAGAGCTCTGGGTCAACATAGATCATTGCTCCAGATTTGTAATGTGGTTTCAGATAGCTCCAGTCCACATCACCTGTGTATTTCGCGATCTTTTCTCCAGCAGATGATTGATCATCTCCTAGGACGTTGTAATTGAGTTTCTCTGGTGGGTCATTGGCCATAAATATTTACCTTAGTGGTGTCCAGGCTGCATTATTTTTAGATGATGCAACTGTTGCTTCTATAAATGCCATGCCTCTGATTCCGTCATCAATGGATGCATAATCATAGCTTTGTTTCTCTTCACCATTGAGCCTGTCTCTGATATGACCGCTGAAGGTGACATAAATGTTAGCAAATGCCTCCAAGTATCCTTCTGGATGAGATGCCGGTGTGCGTGTTACTTCTGTTGCAGCATCACAGTTATATCCGTTGCCTGTGCGGTAAATCTGAGTAGGTTGATCTAGGTGCTTTACAAGTAGGGTGTTTGGCTCGTATTGATGCCATTCGAGACCTCCTTTTTCGCCATAGATACGGATGTTGAGATTATTTTCTTCACCGACTGAGATTTGAGAAGCGTGGAGTATGCCCTTGGCTCCATTTTCAAAACGGAGTAGAATGTTACCATCGTCATCTAACATTCTACCATCTACAAATGATGTAAGGTCTGCTGCCAGTTCTTTGATTTCAATTCCTGTGATGTATTCAGCTAAATTCTCTGCATGAGTGCCGATGTCGCCAATACAGCCCGCTACGCCTGACCTCTTTGGGTCGGTCCGCCATTGAGCCTGCTTCATCCCTGTGTCTTCTATTTTTGTTGCTAGATAACCTTGTGGATACTCTACTATAATTTTCCTTATCTTACCCAGATCTCCATTTTCGACCATGTGCTTGGCCTGTTTTACCATTGGGTACCCTGTGTAGGTGTGGGTGAGTCCGTAGATGAGACCAGATTTTTCTATGATCGTTTTGAGCTCAATTGCTTGGGCTAAGTCTAATGTGGCGGGCTTGTCTGAAAGGACATGGAAACCAGCTTCGAGTGCCGCTTTGGCTGCTGGGAAATGAACATGATTTGGTGTCACGATGACTACGAAATCCATCCTTTCACCTAAAGGTAATGCAGCTTCTTTCTCCATCATTTCTGTGTAAGAAGCATAGCTACGTTGTGCAGGAAGATAGAGTTCTTCGCCAGTGGATAATGAAGTCTCAGGGTTAGATGAGAACGCTCCACATACTAGCTCTACTTCTTGATCAATAGCTGCTGCGATACGGTGGACTGCTCCAATAAAAGCACCCTGTCCTCCACCGATCATACCCATACGTATTTTTCTGTGGTTATTGTTCATAACTGAAATTACTGGTTATCGTTATCAAATGCAGAGTCGAAAAGTCCGTTGTTGTTAGACGGAAAATCAATTGCTTTTACATAGGCACATGACTCTGCTCCACCGTGAAAACGATCCATTCTTGCGTCTTCCCATTCTACAGAAAGTGGCCCTGCGTATTTTATATCGTTGAGTGCTACGATGATCTCTTCGAAATCAATATCGCCTCGGCCTACGGATCGGAAATCCCAATATCTACTAGGGTCTGCAAACTCGGTGTGCCCACCAAATACGCCAACAGTTCCATCTCCGTGTCCCCACCAAGCATCCTTCATGTGCACATGGAAAATGCGATCAGAAAACTGGCGAATAAATCTAACATAATCAACTCCCTGGTATCCGAGATGTGATGGATCATAGTTAAACCCAAATCTCTTATGGCCATTTACAGCTTCGATAGCGCGCTCTGTTGAGGCAATGTCAAACGCGATCTCAGTAGGGTGCACTTCAAGTCCGAAGTTCACATCCACTTTATCAAAGGCATCAAGAATGCGGGTAAATCTTGTCCCGAAATCATCGAATCCAGCTTGAAGATACTCTTGTGAAGTAGGCGGGAATGAATACAGAGCGTGCCAAATAGATGAACCAGTGAAGCCATTTACAACAGGTGCGAAATGAATATCTTTCAATGATTCAGGCTTAGCATCCATAAATTTCCTGCATGCCTGACCAGCCTTGATCATGTGTTCTTCAGCGCGGCGACGCACACCTTCAACTTCACCATCACCCCATACTTCATCAGGAATAATAGCTTTATGGCGGGCATCTACATTATCACAGATTGCTTGTCCCACTAGATGGTTAGAGATGGCATAACAGTTCAGCTCGTTCTCCAGAAGAAGCGCCCACTTGTCTGCAATATATGAGTCATCATTTAAAATTTTATCGATATCAAAGTGATCACCCCAGCAGGCGAGTTCTACTCCGTCATAGCCCATTTCTTTGACTTTAGGTAAAAGTTCAGTGAGTGGAAGGTCTGCCCATTGGCCAGTGAAAAGTGTTGTAGGTCTCATAGATTTTAGTTGTTTATATGTTTTGTTAGAAGGTGGAAATATTCTTGCAGTTGATTTGTGTAAAAGCTAGCCATAAATGGCTCTGGTTTAGTAAGAGGAACTCTAGAGGTTCTGATTAGTTTTTTCAGGATACTAGAAGCAGATTGATGCTCCGAGATGAGATAGGGGATCATCGTTCCCAATAACTCAATATGGTCTTCTGGTAGGTGATAGGTGGGAACCTGAAAAATGTTAGCACAGAGTAATCTTAGTGAAGTGAGAGCCGATCCTTCACCTGTGATAGTCAGTTCGGTAGAATGTTCATCAGCCCATTGATTAAATAATTGCAGGTGAAGTATCTGTCCGGAAGTTAGAGAGAGAAGTGATGCTCCTGATTGATTTGATTTAGGGATGTTCTCCGATTCTTCCATGATGAATGGAAGGGTTGGTAGATTTCTTGATGATGGAAGTGAGTCTAATAAACTCTCAAGTTTGTCTCTATCGAGATTGAGGTTTTTTATGGTCTGCTTAAATGCTCTTAACCCATTGTAGAGTGTGAATTTGGTTAAAAATCCACCCATCGGATGAATAGACACACAGGCATGACTTGGTATTTCTGCTGGTAATTTCTTTACGTAGTTAATGTAATCATAGCTATTTCCTAAACAAAGTAGAGAGGTACTAGGCTGGAATACGCCATGCCCAAGGGCGATAGCGGCATCTCTGCTCATCCATGGAAAGCAATCAACTTTTTCAGAGAATCCATATTTAAAGATGAAATAATCTGAGATTTTCCCAGAGGATACATTGCTCTTTGTTAGTTGAGGCAATTTAGCTCTGAGGTCTGGAGCTGTGCATCCGATAATTTCATCATGCCAATCACCTTCTTTAAGATCAAAAAGTCCGAGTTGAGCAGTGTCTGAAAGTTCAATGGGGGCAGCTTTTCCGATGAGTATAGACTGGATGAAGGAACTAGTAACATGAATAGATGCCGTGATTTCCCATGTTACTGATGAAGTGGTATGTAATTGATGGATCTGCGAAGCGCCTTTTGAAGAATCTAGTTTTGAGCCTATGATCTGTGAGATCTGTGTGGTTCTTGAGAATTTACTCCTTATGATCTCCGCGCTGTCTGTGGCCGAGCTATCCTTGCTTGTGGGGCTCACTCTTGTTGCATAGCATTGTCTAAGCTGATCATTTAGCGGTAAACTAGGGTTCAGTTGTGCTAGAGTTTTTTGCCAGTTTTCACGCAGAAAAATAGTAGCGGGCTCAGCCACTCCTGAAATAGTGGTGACCTGAGAGAGATTCGCACCCAGCTCTACGAGGCGCTCCATGAGGGTATCAATTGACTCTATCCACATCTGTGGATCTACAAATCGCTCTCCGTCCCTCGCTCCTCTAAGCTGTCCATTCTCTGTATGTCTGTAGGGAAAGTCTTCATCATAAACTACAGAAGTCTCATAGAGAATTTCTCCTGAATCTGAGTTTATGATGATCGCTTTAAAATACCGCTCACCGCAGTCTAGTCCCAAATGCATAAAAATATAATTTAATTAAAGTCAGTTTTGGGAGGGGGAGTAAGGGAGGGGATTGATTGTCCTTATGAATAAATTACTATAAGACTGCACTTTCAGGCTCGTCCGTTGAAGAAATTTCAACTGGTTTGTAGCCGCCTCTGGATCTGAAGTAGAGGGCTATGATACCAAAAGCGATCACCAAAATAGTAGGGAATATTGCAGCAAATTTTAATACATCTCGTCCCGACTTAATTTTCATTTCTCCATGCTGAGAAACAGCTTCGTCATATTTAGCAAGTCCTGCTTTTGCTTCCACTGGAATACTTGACTCAAATGATTTATTAAGTTCTTCATCCTTAACTACATTTTTCTTAGTGAAGCTGTATAACTCTATAGCCGCAACATTAACGTTATCGCTTGTTTTTAGCGACGCAAATTTTTCCTTAAGGTCTGCGTTACTGGTAATTACAGGCTTTATCGCAGTAGAGATAGCTTCACCTAGACCATTTATTTTAGTAGCACCAAATTCAGTAAATTTATTGGTATCAATAACTTCGTTTGTCATCCATAGGAAAGGTGACTTCTTTGTCGTAGCTTCAACTAGCTCAGGTGTGTTTGCTTGAGCTTGTTTGTAGATAGATTTATCTTGGGCAACCCCAAGGATAGGATTTCCTATCATACCGAGTGATAAGAGAGCCATAGCAGAAACTGTGTTTAATGTTAATGCTCCACCCTTGGGAAAGCGCTCTGCAACAAACCCTAGAATACACGGCCAGTAGTAAGTCTGCCCGATAGCATAGATAGTGAATGCGACAAGAACAAGAATCCCTGCGGCACTGCTCCCAAGCCAGTATAGCGCACAAGCAGATAGAATACCACTAACAGCCATAATTACTGGTGGGCTAGCAATCTGTAAAATACTACCCGCAAAGAGGCGTAGCATCATCATTATTCCTGCTGAAAAGATAATAGCCCAGTTAGCGCTAATGCCAAGGTCACCCTCAAAGACTGGTGTCATAAGTTGTTTGATCCAATTGTCAGTGGAAAGCTCAGCTGTAGCAACAGGTATCATAAGTAAACAGAGTAAGAAAAACAGTGGTTTACCTAGTGATTTAGTTATCAATCCGAAGATGGCACCTACTACAATACCTCCTGCTAGACAACCGAAGAACCAAGTTTTAGGATCTGGTTTTTCGTAGAGACCAAAGACACCAGAGAGAACTTCTCCACCAATTTGGTAGATGAGCATGAAAGCTGCGAGAGTAGCACCTAAGAACCCTACTTGCTTGAGCATGTCCATGAATGAAACACCTGCCTTGACGCGTTCATCTACTGGGAATTTACAAGGGATATACATTATTGCGTAAGCTATAGCTGGAATCACAATCCACAGAGCATGTATTCTCCAACTGAATGCTTCAGATGCTCCATCAATAATCATGATAAGCAGCGTTCCCGCGACAATACCTGCTGGCCAGGAAGCGTGGAGAATAGTAAGCATTTTAGTTTTCTGTTTAGGATAAACAGCCGCACACGCTGGATTAATCACCGCTTCAATAATACCGTGTCCTAGACCAGCGCATATTGCTGCCGCTAGAAGACTACCATATCCTGTCGCCATGCATGTACCAACACCAGAAGCTATCTGTAAGCCGGCAGCTATCAACATGGGGACTTTATATCCAGTCTTATCCACAATCAAACTAAATAGAATCATCGTTATAGCGATCGGCCAGAAACATGAGCCAGCAATGAGGCCTACCTGAAGACCTGATAGACCAAATTCCTCTCCGTAACTTCCCATGTGGGCAATACGAAACGCAAACCCAAAACCTGCTGCGGCTAGTGAGATGAAACTAGCCCAGAAGAGCATGCTCTTTTCTTTATCTGATAATTCTACTTTTTCCATATGTGTGTGGTGCTAGAGCTAATCATCATTGATAGCTCTTATTAGAGAAGGATTTTTAACAGGTCATTTCTTTCTGACAAGCAGTCATTTTGCCATTTTATGGTCTAAAATGGTCATTTAGCTTGATGATCTAAGCAAAACCGTGACTATAAACCCATGAATTTAATGGTTAATCAAGCAATGGATGACTCTGGTGCTGAAAGTAGTGACTTCATCGCCTCGCTCAAGAGTGGACAGGTTGCTAGTCAGATGTTTGACCTACTTCCCGAGGTGTCATTCTGGCTGAAAAACCAGAAAGGAGCCTTCGAGTATGTGAATGTTGCTCTGATAAAGCAACATGGCTTTGAAAAAAAAGAGCAGATCCTGGGGCTTACGGATCACGATCTCTATCCCGTTTCCATAGCGAGTGGATTCCGTGGTGATGATGTGCAGGTAATGCAGACGGAAAAGTCCATAGAAAATAAATCGGAGCTAGTTCCCAACATCACGGGAGGAGTAGAGTGGAGAGAGACTAGCAAAATAGCCATCTATGATCACGATGGTAAAGTCGTGGGCACTGCCGGGATGTCCAGAAGGCTTGGGATCTCAGAAGGCCGCCCTGGACCCACCCAGCACCGGGAAATTTCAGCCATCGTGGGTGCCATTTATAAATGCATTGAGCAAGAGATCAAGGTCTCGGATTTGGCTACAGCAGCGAACATTTCAGTCAGCACCCTAGAGCGCATGTTCAAAGAACACATGGGCACTACCCCGAAAAAATTTATCCTACAGGCGAAAATTTCCACCGCCTGTGAGCACCTAGTAATGAGTAAGAAGAGCATCAAAACTATTGGTGAAATCATCGGTTACGAGGATCATGCTAACTTTACCAGATCATTTAAAAAGCTCATGGGCATCAGTCCATCTCAGTATAGATCTGCTCATAAAAAATAGCATTACCTAGCTCAATGAAGCTCCCCATTCATGAAGTCAGAGATCAGCTGTTAGAAAAGTTTGACTCAGCATCCCCCTGGCGCACCTTAGTGAAAGCGCCCACAGGATCTGGTAAATCAACCGGACTTCCTAGTATGCTGTTAGATGCAGGGGAAGTAGGGAAAGTAATCATTGTTCAGCCAAGAAGAATAGCGGCACGGATGCTCGCACGGAGAGTCGCTAACCTCCGCGGATCAAGTCTCGGGGATGAAGTCGGTTACATTGTTAGATTTGATAATAAGACCTCATCAGCATCTCGCATTATCTACATCACCGATGGAATCCTTCAGCGATGGCTACAGGAGAATCCACAGTTAGATGGAATATCCGCGATCGTTTTCGATGAGTTTCATGAGCGCCGCCTAGCCATGGACATCGCACTGGCAGATTGCCTCACGCTCCAAGAAAATAGCCGTCCAGACCTAAAAGTCTGCGTCATGTCCGCCACTCTGGAGCTCGGGGGGCTGGAAGACTATCTCTCACCATGCAGACTCATCGAGGCGGGAGGTAGGTCCTATCCAGTAGAAATTTCCCACCAGCACACGCTCCCCAAGTCAAAAACCACTACACGCTATGGAAATAACGAGGAACAAGTCTGGGAGAAATGTGTCCGGGCAGTTAGCGAAGTCGTCACTGATCCAGACTGCGGAAACATCCTCATCTTCCTCCCCGGAGTTTACGAGATCCAGAAAACGATCACCCTGCTAGAGCAGAAAAATCTCAAAGGCTGGGAAATATGCCCACTCTACGGAGCACTAAAACCAGAGCAGCAAGATAGAGCCGTGAGAGATGGAGGATCACCGCGCATCATCGTTTCTACCAATGTCGCAGAAACCTCCCTCACTATCCCTGGCGTCTGCACTGTCATCGATGCCGGGTTAGCCAGAATCTCTGAGTTTGATGCTCTCCGAGGAATGAACACTCTATTCATCAAGAAAATCTCCAGAGCCGCTGCGGATCAGCGCGCAGGGCGAGCGGGCAGGGTGGCTCCAGGTAAATGCATCAGACTCTGGAGTGCAGCGGATCATGCAAAGCGGACAGAATTTGAGCAGCCAGAAGTCCGCCGCGTGGACATCACCGAGACAGCACTCAAGCTAAAGTCCAGAGGCATAGCAGACCTCACCATGTTCCGCTGGTTAGATGTTCCCACAGAGCAGGGGATGCAGCATGCACTAGATCTGTTAGAAAATCTAGGAGCCACTGAAAATGAGCAAATCACCGCGCTAGGAAAAAGCATGGGCATCATGCCCCTGCACCCCAGGGAAGCCCGCCTCATCATCGCAGCGAATCAGGAAAACTGCCTACCAGAAGCCATCTTCACCATCGCCCTTATGCAAATAGACGGTGGAGGCATCTTCATGAAAGGGAAACAAGATGGAAGAGAAAATTTCATCTATGAGGAAGACACCTCAGACTTCGCAGCAGATCACCGCGCTTATATTTCTGCTGAGGCTATGCAGTTCAATCCGCAGCGCTGCACCGCCATCGGAGTCCTCGCCCGCATCGCCCGCGAGGTGAAACAAGCCATCCAGCAGCTAGAAAAACTTACCTCTAGAATGGGCTGGGATGGATCTAACAGAAAAGTAAATTTCACTGACCACTCCGAAGCATTCAGCCGCGCCATGCTCACAGCATACAGTGATCGCATAGCCGTGCGCACCGGAGCAGGGAACTACTCATGCAGAATAACAGGTGGACGCTCAGGGAAAATTTCTCCAGAAAGTGCCGTGAAAAACTCCCAGCTATTCATCGTCACCTCCATGACCGAAGTCGGAGCCAGAGACGTCACCGTTCATCTAAGCGGTTGCACAGAAGTTCTGTTAGAAACTGTTAGGGAACTCAGAGGTAAGTTTTTACAAGAGGGAAACCAAGCCGTCTATGATGAGAACATCCGCCGCGTGGTCAATCGTGAGCAAACAACCTACCAAGACCTAGTCATCACTTCCAAGGACACTGGCGACCGAGGCGTAGATCCGAATCAAGCCGCTGCCCTACTCGCAGAAAGAGTAGCCAGTGGCGAACTCAAGCTCAAGAAATGGGACGTAGGAGTAGAGCAATGGATCGCTCGCTTGCTCAGCCTACGCGAGTGGATGCCAGAGTTAGAACTGCCCGGGTTCGATGAAGAAGACCGAGCCATCGCTCTAGAAACCATTTGCCAAGGAGCACTAGGCTACAAACAAATCAAAGACAAAGAAGTCATGCCCGCCCTCCAGAGCTGGCTCTCTGCAGGTCAGCACGCAGCCCTAGAAGCCTACGCACCAGTAAAAATAAAGCTCAGCAACGGACAAAACGTAAAAATAAAATACGAAGTAGGCAGCCCGCCCAGCATCGCCCTCACCGTCCAGCGGCTCTACGGAGTCAGCACCTCGCCAACCATCTGCAATGGTACCATCACCATCCAGACCCACATCTGCGCACCAAATCAGCGACCCTGGCAAATGACCCAAGACTTAGAAAATTTCTGGACAAACGGATTCGCCCAAATGAAAAAAGACCTAGCAGGGAGGTATCCGAAACATAATTGGAGTGGTGGATAGTAGCTAGTTGTCAGTTATCAGTATCCAGTTCACCTTTCACGGTATGGGTCAGAACATCCTTTACACTTTTAGCTCAACACATGGTTTACACTTGTTCGAATTAAGGTTTACACATTTTTACTAGTTTTACCAGTTACTCTTA
>CAKZMG010000014.1 GCA_937128235.1 uncultured Verrucomicrobiales bacterium | reverse complement strand
GATCTGCCAGTCAGCCACGCGCTTAGTGATTTCCTTGATGGAGTTTGCATCGAGCTCAGCTTCCTCCGCCTGAACGGCTCCGCACATCACCTGCATCGCTGCTACGGCTGCTATTATATATTTCAATGGATGATTCATGTCTAATCGTTTTGTAGCTTTTATCTACTTATGTTTACAGCAGAAAATACCAGAGGTCAAAAGCCCATTGTGCCATTACATAAAACTCAGAGGATGGAAAAGTGATTCAATTTTTCTATCGCAAGGAGGCAAAGAAAACTTCACACTCTGATTTACTTTTTCTTAAACAACTACCTACTACTTAAATCAATGATGAAAACCATACGTGTATTGAATGTCACTTTGAGTGTGCTTGCTTCTTTTTGCTTAGCATTTCCGATGACGGTTGAGGCTGCTAAAGCTGCCGATTACCAGAAAATGTTAGATGGCTTGCAAAACGAAATCTCTGCCAAGCTACCGAAAAATGGGAATGAAGCTCAGATGACTAAACTTCTGACGAGCGATGCCATGGATGCCAAGCTTACGAAATTTGTCATCCTGCATGAGGCTACTCCGAAAGGCCTGGCAGAATTTTCTGCAAAGGGGAAAGGCTATGAGGAGCTGCTCGATAGCCTTTTCAAAGATCCTGAACTCATGCGAGAAATGCTAGTGGCGGACGGTGCGAAGTCTCCTAAAGCGGGGCGAGGATCTAAATCAGAGCCAGCTCAGTGGGGAGCTGCAATGAAAATTTATACTGATATTCATAAGGCTAGTAAGAAGGCACCGAGTGGTGTGATGCGGAGATTAGCTCTGGCGACTAGCTTGGAGCATGCGGTGCCAGTTCCGCAGCGGAATCCTGTAGCAGCGAAAGATGCCCCTGCAATAGTCGATCCAGTGAAGCGATATCTCCATTTTGAAAAAGCCTTTGTGAATGGTGAGCTAGATCCAGCATTTGCGAAGCTCACAATCTGGGATCTCAGGATGGTAGTGGATGGAAATGAGCCTGATGAGACACTTGCATGGGGACGTGAGATGCTGCGGAATTTCCGTCCCAACCACATTTACAATGAAAATTACGGCTGGCGATATGTCGGTCTGGTGACTTCGGATGTGAAGTATGGATCGGGTGATGTGAAGCATGATAGCCCTGAGCTGCAGTTCTTCCAGAACATTCTTATGAACGGTGGCGTCTGTGGAAGGCGTGCATTTATCGGTAGATTTATTCTCAGAGCATTTGGCATCCCTGCTACCGCGCGCCCAAGCCGTGGACACGCTGCCCTAGCGCACTGGACACCAAACGGCTGGGTCATCAATCTCGGCGGAGGCTGGGGTGGCGGCTGGACCAAGACGCGATACAACAAGGATAGAAATTTCCTAGCCACCGCACAAGCACGTGCCAATAGAGAGGCGTTTTTGAAAGTGAAACGTGCTCAGTGGATAGGTGATGTGCTGGGAGAAAAGCACATCTATGGCGAAGATCAGGGTGAGTCTGGAAAATGGAATGTATTGGCACTGAAAACACGTCAGAAAATCATCGCTGAGTCAAAGGCGGTAGAGCTGAAGGCACTCGGTGCAGAGCTAGGCGAGGCTGATAAGGAGACGGTCACGGCTGCACAGAAGGTGATCAAGACTCCTGTCACAGCGGCTGATAAGGAGATAAAGATCGGCTCTGATGGAGTCATCACTATCCCGGCAGCTGCCTACAATAAGCCAAAAGACAACACCCGCGATGTGATTACGGTGAAGAGTTTTGGAGGCGGTTTGCAAGTGATGCTGCCACGCTTTTTCCCGAAAGGAACCACAATCCTGCGAGGCGGAACCTGGAAGGGTGATGCGAATGCCTGCTCCTCTGGTGCACGGATGCTGAGCGGTGGCTATGGTCGCTACGAGAACTGGGGACTCCGAGCCGCGATGACTCCTCCTGCGGGGAAAACTCCGAAGGAGATGACTCTTGATCTGGGCGGTGGAGTGACTATGGACATGGTTTATATAGAGCCTGGAAATTTCGTCATGGGTGGTGAGAGAAAGAAAGATGGACGCTTCGAGTGCGTTGAGGTCCCGAAGCACGAAGTCGAGCTCACGAAGGGATTTTACATCGGTAAATATGAGGTGACTCAGGCTCAGTATGAAAAGGTGATGGGTTCGAATCCGAGTAAATCATCCAAGGGTGCAAATTTCCCAGTCGATACGGTAGGCGTGGATGACGCTAAAGATTTCTGCCAGAAGACGGCAAACAAAACAGGCCAAGATGTGAGGCTGCCAACTGAAGCTGAGTGGGAATACGCCAGCCGTGGTGGACGTGACACCAAGTGGTTTTTCGGTAACACAGATTCCAAGATCGATGACTATGCCTGGCACAAAGGTAATGCTGGAGGTAAATCGCATGAAGTGGGTCAAAAAAAACCGAATCCTTGGGGACTCTACGACATTTATGGAAATGTCTGTGAGCGGATCTCAGACACGTATTCCAAAACCTACTATGCCAAGAGCCCCAAGACAGATCCGACAGGACCGAGCCAAGGGACGACATCGCGCATGGAGTTTGAGGTGAACGTTCCGCAAGCGGGGGACTATGCGTTTTCAGGGCAAGTGGTCACGGTGAATTACGACCAACGAATCAAAGTAGTCGTCAATGATGCCGAGCCAGTTATTCTGAAATTACCATTCACAAACGGTAGCTGGCAAGAGTCAAAGCCAGTTATCTTAACTCTCAAGAAAGGAAAAAATATCCTACGCCTCTACCGTGATTTCCCTCCACAATACGGAGTAGCAATCAAGACGTTCACGTTGAAGCCAGTGATATAAACAGGAAGAAGTATTTGATTTTATACATTTACATCACCGCCCATTCATTGCAATCTAGACGAATTAAAGAAAACCACCCTTATGATACCAGCTGAAAAGCCAAGATGTGTTATCGCATCGGGAAGAGTGATCTATTACTGTTCTGACAAAATATGCCTCTCTTCAATTTTCGTTTGAAACCTACAGAACAAATTGCACCATGGGGAGAGCAACCGAATCAGAATCTTCATTGGTTTGCGTTAACTGAAGGTGAATTTTATATCGAAGTCGGAGATGAACGACTTTTCTCTTATACTCAGCAAGTAATGAAGTATTGGGAGATGGATGAGAAGTATGTAGACTATCAGATTGCATCATTAGCTAGGTCTATTCTTTCTATATATGGAGCTGCAACTCAGCCTTTATCTAAGTTTTTTACAGATAGATTTTCAGTATGGCAGAAATTTGCAGACATAATAGCTGATAGTAAAGATGATGATTACAGTTACGAGGCTTTTAGGTGGTTTGGTGAGAGATCAGTTGATACTGGTTATTTCGTAGAATGCCCTCAAATAGCTTTCTATAGAATCGGCGGCAGTATCAATATTGTATGGGATAATAGAAGTCGATTGATAGATGGTGTTCCCGTATGGGCTGCGGTCTTTGGTGTATATACGATTTCTGTTGATGACTTCAGAAGAGAGTGTAGAGATTTTTGTGGTCGATTTTTGAGTGATATGGAGGAGCGGATCAATCTCTTGGCGTCTGGTAAGATCGAGGGGCAAATTGATGTAGATATAAAGGCTCTTCGCGAAGTCCATGTTGAATGGGAAACAGAGCTGCGAGGATATTTAAATGATACCGAGAATGTAGATGTTTCTTGGTCAGAAGCGGAGAAAGCATTTAAGATAGTCGTTGATCGAATCTCTAAAAATTAGCCGAGTAAGTCGAGTAGCCCCACGTAGTTGTTAGGTATTATCTTTACGTTGGATAAACCTTTGCTTCCATAGTGATTACGTTCAGAGGTGACAGAGAAGTTAGAAATCGCCAGAAACACAGGAAAAAATCACACCTCCTTGGTAGCGAGGGGTAATGATTCTATCAAAGACTAAGGCCGAGTTTTTTTAGCACATCATTGAGGTGTTCCATGGCTTCGGCTGTTGGTCCTGGGTAGTCTCCGGCGATGGCGGTGTTGCCGATGTAGCCGAGATCTTTGGTTCCTGCTGGACTGCAAAAGAATGCGGCGATGACTAGCTGGCGCAGCCGATTGAATGCGCGCGCGATGCGTAGGAACTTCTCGGGGACGCTTTCGTTGAGATAGGCAATGTCTTCTATGATTTCAATTTGCTGCGCGTCCGTTAGCTGGATAAATGACTTACTAAACCTGAGCGCAGATTCATCGTCTATCCATTTCAGTGCTGATAAAATAATGAGGCGATCCGCCTGCTGCTGCTCGTAGGGTGCGCTTACCCATTCATCGATCACATCGGGCACGTTGACTTCTGAGGCGGACGGGACATCGCCATCTTTGGGCACTAGAATATCTGACAGCACTGCCACCAGATTCAGCTCAGCATCGCTTAATGTCTTAGGCCAAATTTCAGGTGTCAATAATGAGGGGTCTTTTCCGTAGCCTGCTGCCTTGATCGGAGGGAGTTTTAATTTTAGTTCGGGCCAG
>CAKZMG010000013.1 GCA_937128235.1 uncultured Verrucomicrobiales bacterium | reverse complement strand
GTCTCTGGGGTGACTGATTTTAAATTCTCTTGGAAGATAGCAAGGTCATCTTCAGGTGTGGAGTAAACGAAGTCTCCGTGGACGTGCTTAGCGAGTGATGAGGCGATGGATGCAGTTTTCTTCGTCGCGGCTCGGGCTACGTTTTGTTTGTAGCTATTGATCATGCCAGCGGTGATCTCATTGATTTCTTCTTGAGTGAATCCGTGCTCTACTGCGCGGCGGAGCTCTTGCTCAAGAACGGGAACCGCTGCTTGCCAGTTGCCGTCTTTGGCAGTGACATCGATGCTCCCGATCTCTGCCTCACGGAAGAGTGTCTGTGAACTGATGGAGCCACTCGTGATCGTTGCGTTTTCTTTCTTAGCGAGTCTAGAGAAACGGCGATTGATGATGGAGTTGGCGATGTTTAGTGGGAGCTTCTCGGCTCTATTTTTCTTAGAATCGATCACCTTTTCTTTCTTTCTCACCTGAATGAGTGAGACATCTGTTGAGGATAATTCCTTGTCTGAGAAGACTGCTGTCTGGAAGCCTTTTGCGCCTGAGACATCGCCCACTGATCCTGGTTTTCCTGGCTGGGCAGGGTTCTTGATAGAACCAAAGGCGGAGTGAATGCGCTGTTCCATTTCTGCCACATCCACGTCTCCTACGACGATAAATGTCATTTTCTCAGGAGTGTAGTAGCGGGTGTAAAAATCCACAAACTCTGCGCGTGGAGCCTTAGCGATGACTTCATCTGTGCCGATGGGGAAACGTTTTGGCACGAGCGAATTTGGCATCAGGTGCTGGAATTGCTTCTCCATCATGCGCATGTTGATGGAGTCACGAGAGGTTTTCTCGGAGGAAATGACTCCCCTTTCTTCATCGATCTCAGCGTCTGTGAGGAGCGCGCCATCTGCGAAGTCTCCCATGACATTGAAGGCTAGATCGATGGTGGATTTTTTCACATCCGGAAGGTCTAACATGTAAACAGTTTCATCGAATGAAGTGTAAGCATTTGCATGAGCACCAAAGGCAATACCGAGACGCTGCATCTGCGGCACTAGCTTAGTAGCATCTGGAAATGTCTTGGTGCCATTGAATACCATGTGCTCTAGAAAGTGAGCGACTCCGCGCTGAGATTCCTTCTCGCAGAGTGAGCCGGCATCCACGTGGAGGCGGAGGGAGACGCGTTTGGGTGGAAGCGCATTCTTGTGAATGACGTAGCGCATTCCGTTTTCGAGCGTGCCGTATAGCGTCTTGGCATCTGGCTTGATGTCGGACTGCTGGTGCGCCCATTTTCGGGCGGTGCCTTTGGCGCGTGATGTGTCTGTCTTAGCAGACGCGAGATTTTTCTGAGCCGCTTGTTTAGCCGCTTCTGGTTTAGTGGGTGCCGTTGTCTGCGCAACACTGATTCCGCCAGCGATGACTGCGGCAGAGAACGTTGCGATGAGTGGTAAATTCTTTTTCATAATTGTAATGTGATTTTGTCTGCTAGTGAAGCGTAGCATCTGTGTGGTTTTGTTTGTTTTAACTTAGCTCTAAGCTAGAAGATTGACTCTAGAGGTCAATGCCGCAGTTTGTGAGGATGAATTTTTTTGACTGACATATGAGTAATGGCTCGGTAGGGTGAGTTTTGTTAGATAGATTCTATGGCACGTAATGAACTACCAACTGAGCCTCTGTGTGAGGCGCGCAGACGACAGGCTATCCAGATCGGATACACGGAGATGGAGAGGATCGTGGAGGAGGTCATTGTGTCTGAGTTTACTCGAATAGGTGAGCTGCTGATGGATCATGGCTACACGGTTGAGGTGGTGGTGTTTGATACTGAGTCAGAGTTAGACGGAGTTCTCCATGTCTGCGGTGCAGGGCTGAGTGTGAATAGAGGATTTATGAAAAACGCGATCGTTTACACGGGTGACCCGCATAGTTTCCAGTTTGTTCTCCAGACGAAAAATTTTGCGAACAAGACATCTGAGGAAATGGTGGAGTATCATAGACTCACTCCAAACTGGTTTCACAGCAGGGTGAAAAAGTTTATGAGCTCGTCATTTCGTGAAGTGGATTTTTCTCATATTGAAGATTATTTTAACGACGATTGGCACATGTTGGAGGGTCCGTTTTCGATTAAGATTAAAAATGAATACGGTTATTATAATGAAGTGGCGAATGCTGAGACCATCGAGCGCGCTTTTCAGATCAGTTCTTATGCTGCGGAAGTTCATTATGCTGAGGAGGATCTGATAGTGACCGATAGAAATGGACGAGAGGTAGGATAATTTATGGACTGGAACGAACGCTATAAGAACGATGATAAACCTTGGGATAAAGGTGTAGGGACTCCAGTGCTGGCGGAGTTGCTTAGGATCGTGCCGCAGTATTTTCAGCCTGACACTTTAGCACTAGTGCCGGGTTGTGGACTCGGGCATGATGTGAAGATGCTGCATGAGGCGGGAGTAAATGCTATCGGGCTAGATATCTCAGAGACTGCTCTAAAGATGGCACGTGAAACGCATCCAGAGCTAGGCGAAGTTTGGCTGATGGATGATTTATTTAAAATGCAGGGTCACGCGGAAACTTATGATCTTATCTGGGAGCACACTTGTTATTGTGCGATTCCACGTGAGATGAGAAATAGTTATGCAGAAAGCGTGTTTGAGCTACTAAAGCCGAACGCCTATTTTGCCGGCGTCTTTTTCACCGACACAGGTCAGCCACCAGAAGAGGGTCCTCCGTTTTCTACGACGAGGGCTGAAGTGTTTGAGAATTTCGACAGATTGTTTCATTTAGTCTGGGAGGGAAAACCTAGCCAAAGTTATCCTGGACGAGAGAATTGTGAATGGGTGATGGTGTGGCGAAAGCCTATCCATGGCTAAAAGACTTGTCATAGAGGCTCAATTCTGAGTATATGTTAGATGTAATTTATGAATAAATTCTCATCAAAGGCGTCTCTAAACATTGCTCGTGTGCTTTATCTCATGGTGTGTGAGTTTGCTGGCATGGCTCTGGCACACCAGCTATTGGGTCCAGATAAACTTTGGGTTGGAATGGTTGCGGGCTTATGCGTGGCTATGTTTTTTATGTTTATAGAAAACTTATCTAAGAGCTACACGATCCGCGGATTTTCTACTGGTACGTTCGGGCTACTGATCGGGCTGTTCTGTGCTTGGCTCATGACCCGAGTCGGGATTCCAGATATTATTAGTTCAGTATTTGATGAAGTGATCCCTAACAGCCAAGGATTTGAGTCTGCTTTTAACACCATGTTATTTGCTAGTTTAGGGTTCTTGGGAACAGTGATAGCGCTACGAAGTGGGCAAGATGATTTTGCAGTAGTGATTCCTTACGTTCGCTTCAGAAGTGACTCTAAGACTGGCAGACCATTACTGTTAGATGGAGATGTGATCACTGATGGACGCATCGCAGCGGTGATGAGATCAGGATTTCTGGAGAAAAACATCATCATTCCTAGGTTCGTACTTGAAGAACTGCAAGTCATGTCAAACTCCCCTTCCCCGGGTAGAAGACAGCGTGGTCAACGCGGGCTAGAGTGTCTAGAAACACTGCAAACTTCACGAGATATAAAAGTGACTGTGCATGACTCCACTGCCAGATCATCTGAGGATAGTCATGATGCGCACTTGTTACAAATTTGTCAGATTCTTAATGCTAAGATCCTCACGACTGATGATAATTTAACCAAAGTAGCGAGACTGCAAAACGTGGAAGTTCTGAATCTAAATGACATGAACGAGGCACTAAAACCTCAAGTAGATGTGGGGACTCGTGTCCAACTCCCTATTGTGCGAACTGGTAAAGAAGATCACCAAGGAGTAGGTTATCTTCCGGACGGCACTATGATTGTAGTGAACAATGGTGTTTCCAAGATAGGCACGACTCAGAGTGTGACTGTGATTTCAACGATCAACACGACTGCTGGCTTAATGGTATTCGCAGAGATGGATAGTGAAAAGCAATCAGACGAATAAGCACATTAGCTACTATGCACGTGTTTGTTTAAATTTTAAATAAGCTTCCTTGCCCATGTATCTGGAGAGAACCATTGCTGGGGCTTCGTGGAGATCTACCAGGACGAGTGCGTCTAAGCTGTTCTCAAAATCTGGATCCACATTAAACTCTAACAAGGTGGCATTAAGTTTGAGGTATTGCCTGAGTAAAACAGGTATGGTTTTCCCATCCTTCTCAGATTCAGAAACCTTAGCTGCCACTTGCGCGATGTTTGCTAAGTTGGGGCTGATGTCATCGTAATCTTCTGGGATTTCTTTAAACGGATTATGAGGTTTCACCCACTTACTCACTTGATTATTTAGATGTGATTTTCGCAGGTATTTCACAATGAGATCTTGAGAAATCTGGGTGTAGTCATTGCTGATACTGACCATTCCGAAGAGCTTGCTGTATCGCGGATTTTGAGCCACAAAGCAGGAAACACCTTTCCATAATAACGCGAGCGCAAAGATGGACTTCTGATGACTATGAGCGACAAACGCCCGCCCCAGCTCAAGCCCAGGGTTAAGAAAATCTATGAATGGCTGCTCGAACTCAAAGAATGAGGATGAGAGCACTCCTTTGGAGCCATGTTTAGCAAAAATTTCATCTGTGCAACCTAGACGATACGCTCCAGCGATACATTGCGCCTCTCTATCCCACAAAATAAGATGTAAATACAAGGGGTCATGCCTGTCTAGATCTAGAGCATTGCCAGTGCCTTCACCAACAGCACGAAAGCTAATTTCTCTTAGCCTGCCTATCTCATGAATGATGTTAGGCATTTGCTGAGCGGTGCCTAGATAAACATCCAATGAGCCTTGACTAGTAATAGGTCCTTCATCTGCAAACTGACGAATTTCCCTCACAAGCGCATCCTTTTCCGCAGGTTCTGCGATGGCTTCTTTCTCGGCTGATTGATTATCGGGTAGCATGATGGATGTAGGCATTTTGTGTTACTGAGTTGAGTCATGAACCTATCACTATTTTTGCGTATCTTAGCATCCACAATCATGGTGACATCATTGACTCAATCAATGATCTACATGATAGGCTTAACATGTATCTGCAGATATGAGAAGAAAACTCATACCTTATTCCAAACCTGTAATTTATTGTTTAGTCAGACCATCTTTTCTAGCTTGCTTCCAGTAGGCGTATTCAGAGCGATTAAAGTCTACGTATTCTGGAGAAAGGTCACTACTATAAATGGTGTATTCGCCTTCACAGAGATTGAGATTTATTTCTATGGTGAAGGTATCAGCTGCTACTTTCTTACGCAGAGCATCCATACTTACATTAGCTTCTAAACCACCGAGACAAGCTGCTAGCCCTCCGATGTGTATATCGATGAGTTCTTCTTTCACCATCGCTTTTGAGTATCCCACGGCATGGATAATCCTTCCCCAGTTAGGGTCATTCCCATTCCATGAGCACTTTACTAGTGATGAATTAGCTACTGCTTCCGCTACTTTTTTCGCATCATTATAGGACTTAGCCCCCTTGACATTTACGGTGACAAATTTAGTCACACGCTCTCCATCTCTTACGAGAGACTTCGCCATTTCTAGCATCACGTAGTCTAGTGATTCTTGAAATTTCTTCGCATCCGCTGTCCCGCGCCTGATCGCTTTTCCGCCGCAAGCTCCGTTCGCTAACATGATCACACTGTCATTCGTGCTCATGTCACCATCGATGGTGATTCTATTAAACGAAGTTTCCACAGATTGAGAAACGAAAGCACTCAGCGCTTCTTTAGTCAGCTTCGCATCAGTGGTGATAAAGCATAGCATCGTTGCCATGTGTGGATTGATCATGCCAGCACCCTTAGCACAGGCTCCTATTTTTACTTTCTTACCAGCTATTGTTAGACTAACAGAAATTTCCTTATGGCAGGTATCGCTCGTCATGATAGCTTGCGCTACAGCCGTTCCCTCCTTGCGTTTAAGACCTGTCACTAGATCACTCAGCTTAGGTTCTATTCTCACCATCGGCATCGGTAAACCTATCACGCCTGTGGAGCAGACTGCTACTTGTGATTGCTTTAAATCTAACAGCTTTCCCACTACTCGAGTGCACTTCCTTGCATCCTGTAGTCCACTGACACCGGTGCAGGCATTTGCATTTCCGCTATTCACTAGGATGGCGCGCACGTTTCCATCACGCAGGTGCGCCTGACTTACTTTCACTGGAGCCGCCTTTACTCTATTGGTAGTAAACGTTCCCGCTGCCACGCACTCCACCTCACTAGAGATAAGCGCCATATCTAGACGCTTCGCGACAGGGTTCTTAACGCCAGCACTCACAGCACTGGAGACAAAACCTAGTGGAGCTGTAATCCCGCCTTTTATTTTTCTATACACCGATGACATAAACTTATTTTCACTTCAGATTAGTGCCTAAATAAGCACGCTGCCTCAGTCAATGTCGATCCATTTTCTATGAATTTTCAACAATCCTGAAGTCCACCATCTTACGCTCCAGATCTACGCGGACGATCTGCACGCTCACCTTCTCGCCCAGCTTTATTTCCTGCCCACTGCTACTCACATAACGTAGCCCATCCATGCGCCATCTGTCATGAGACTTGCCTGGTAGATCTTCCACCTTCACTAGCCCTTTGACTTTCATTGCGGTGATCTCTACAAATAGCCCCATATTGCGCACATCTGTCACCAGCGCGGTGAACACTTTGTCTCCTCCGTTTTCTTGAATGCTGACGAGATA
>CAKZMG010000012.1 GCA_937128235.1 uncultured Verrucomicrobiales bacterium | reverse complement strand
AGGCTACCACCAGCGAACCCCGCTATCGCCACACCATCATAAGCCGTCACCACACTACTCAGCACAGGACTAGGAGGCACAGGCAGCGCATCACCACCCAGATCCTTTATCACATCATTACTCAGAGTCAGCTCATAGTCCTCAGACTTCCCCACACTACCGTCACTCACCCACACCAGCTCCACCATCAGCCTACGCGGAGCATTACACCCAGCGAACAGACCCCGCATCAGCTCACTATCCAGCACCACATCACAGCTCAGATAGTCCACATCAGCATCCACCACCACGAACTCCACCACACGCAGAAGAGGCTCAGCACCATATTGCCCACGCTCCTTCACCTCCATCTGATACACACCAGCTGGCGGTCCCACAGCCACACCACCATTCTTAAAATTTATCTTAACAGCCAGACTCTCACCCAGCTTACCACCTAACACACCACTCACACCCGCAGGGCTCACACCTAGATCAACATATAGCTCAGACATAAACTCACGCTAATGTCAAAACCCAGAGCCCACAAAAACGACCTAATCAAAAATCTGCCACGCACCGCCATGATAACACCTATAACTCAACTTTTTCAGATACACTTTACCATCCACCACCTTAGGCACACTCACATATGCCGTCCTATAGCTATCCTCATCTGCCACATCCACCACACCAGTCCACTCCACCTCATCTGCACCAAATCTATAAGCAGGCACTGACACATCATCAGGCACGCACTCATACTCATACCTCATCGCATAGTATGTTCCCTCATGATTCAGAGGCACAGACAACCTAAACTTAACATCAGACCTAGACAACTTCAGCGGAACACCTGGATAATTCACTCCCAGATAACTACTCCCAGTCTGCACATACCCAGAATAAGAATCCCCCACACCCACACTCGCCTCCGCATCAAAAATCTCATCCATCCTAGCCAGCAACCTCACCCACGTCACTAAACCCTCATAGCTATTACTCACACCAGTCGTTGTATAAGTATTACCCACAGGCACACCAGTCTGCACAGTAGTAGATGGACACGTAGCTCCACCAGCCAGCTTATTACCAGCATAAGTATAAGTCGTAGTTGTCACAATAGCCCCCACATCACCACTTCCAGACTCCACAATATCCGCAACATGAATATTAGCAGAATAAAACACAGGAGGATTAACATAATTAAAGTTTTCATCCAGAGCATGGAATCCACACCTAACAATCTCTAAAAAAGAACTCTCAACCTCCACCGTAGGCTCAGCACACACAGCCACACAGCAGTCACACCCCATCCACTCCTCCTTACTCATATCAGCCATACCTTTTTTAAATCCCCCCTCTCAGACCAGTCCACCCACTAGGGCAGAACCTCACACTATAACTCCCACACCCAGCCTTCACCCACAGTGGATTACCAGCCCCATCATCCACCCACTCACCAAGCGTCCTATAATGCTTCCCGGTCAGACTCGTAGCACTCAGCACATCATCCACAGGCTTCATACCCACCTTCAGCACCGCACCAGTCATCACCCCACCAGCCTGCAGCACATCATCCACAGCAGTAGCAGTCCAGCTCACCTCCACATACAGCTCACTACCTATAGCCGGCACTATATCCGTCTTCTCCAGCAGTATATCATCACCTCCTCCATGCACATAACCAGGCTCAATAGTAAAATTCCCATCACCCACATTCGCAGTCAACCTACCCAGTGCACAATCCACCGCACCTCCACCACCAGCCACAGCCCTACTCACACTAATACTACTTCCATTCACAGACCTACCCAGCGTCCCACCATTCACACTCACGATAGCCAGAGCCCACACCAGATCCACCAGCGCATTCCACATACGCATAGGCACCAGCCCACCCCTACTCATCTTCAGCTCACTCTTATTAAATATATTCATAACACTTTAACCTTTAACCTTTCTCCTTCAACCTTTCCCCTGCGCCAAAAGCGCTCCTAAATATCATCATACACCCACCCACTTATAGCCTTAGCACTATACTGATACACCATATCCCTATACCAGAACGCCCCATCCTTCCCCCGGCTACCACTCATGATCAGCCAGTAATCAGCCGTCCCAGAATACCCCGCAGGCACACCCCGCTTACCAGCATTAGGAATCACATGCGCAGGCTCATTATAGCTATACTCACGCACCGTCACAGTCCCAGTTCCCACCACATACTTATCCATCCCAGCTATCTCCTCAGGCACCGCCTCACCAGCATTCACATTAGCCTTAGTCACACCATCCTCATCCACATACTCAGCCGGGATAGTGGGTCCCATAAACATCCTACCCTCCCTAGGATTATAAAAATCCCGCATACTCAGACCACCCCACCCAGGATTATCAGTATTAAACTTCGGATGTTTCACCACATCTATCTCCAGCACACTACCATTCTCATCAGGCTCCACCTCAGGCAGCTCAGGCAGATCCTGTCCACCACCACCACCTGCACTAAACTCAGTCTGCTCATACACCAGCACCAGCACCGCATTCACCACCTTCTGACTCATCGTATAACTCTTAAACTCCAGCCACCCCAGCACCGGATGCGCAGCACCCACAGCAGGAATATGCGCCCGCCAAGCCATATCCCCAGCATACTCTACCAGTATCTCACGCTTACCAGACTCCCGTCCAGCATCACCGCTATACGTATCCTTCGCCTGCACACTTGGATACCCCACACCATGACTAGCATTACTTTCCCTTACATTGATCACATTCATATAATTATCTACCTAACACTTTAACCTTTAACCTTTAACCTTTAACCTTTAACCTGCGCCTAAGGCGCCTAAGGCGCTTAAAACTGCGCCTCCTCCACCTTCAGCTCCAGCCCAGCCACCTCAGCATTCAGCTCCACCAGCAGCTCATTCTGTCTCACCGCCAGATTCCTCAGCTTCACCACCTCCTCACTCTCACCATACCGCACACCACCAGCACCCAGACCTATAGACTGTAGACTATCCACACCACCACTCAGCCTATCAGCCCTACCGCTCAGACCATCACGCTCAGACTCAGCAGCCTCAGCCCCAGCCTTCGCCTCCTCCAGATCCTCAGCCAGACCCTCACGCACACCAGCCACACGCTCCTCCAGGTGCAACTCACGCTCAGCCAGCTCCAGAGCCCTCTCCCTACTCAGCCCCATCCCATTCCTCAGACTATTATACTTCTCTATCAGCTTCAGCCTATCCGTCCACTGCCTCACCCCACCAGCATCACCCACCTCAGCAGCCTCCAGACGCTTCTCCTCTGCATACCTCTTAGCCCACTTCATACGCATAGTATGCGCCGCCTCCTCAGCACGCTCAGCCTGAGCCACACCACGAGCATCCGCAGCCGCAGCCTTCTTCCTAGCAGCCTCAGCCTTAGCCGCAGCCTTAGCACTCTGAGCCTCCAGCTTCCCAGACTCTCGCTGCGCCTCGCGCAACTTATCGCTATGATTAGCCACCTCCTTATTAGTATCAGCCCACGCATTCTTTATATCATCTATATCCTCATCGATCGCCTCCGCGAAGCTATTCCACATATTCTTCACATTATCAGCCAGCCCATCCCAGTTTCCTGTAAACAGATCATAAAGCCCCACAGCAATAGTAGCCACCACCCCCGCAATACCACGGCCCACAATACTCACCACATTCCACAGAGTAGTAAACACACCCACCACTGCTGACAAACTCTCACCCGCAGTCACCTTCAGCCGCTCCTGCATGATAGTCAGCTGATCATTAAACTTTTCAATAGTCTCAAAATCCTCGGCATCCATATTACCCAGCTCAGCAGTCACCTCACGGATCCCATCAGCTCCCAGACTCAACAACGGATACAACTCCCTAGCAGACTCACCCAGCACCACACTCGCAGCAGCATACGCACCAGACTTATCAGTAGCATTAGCCATCCCATCAGCCATCATCAGAAACTTCTCCTCAGTCGTAGACCTAGAAAACTTCTCCA
>CAKZMG010000011.1 GCA_937128235.1 uncultured Verrucomicrobiales bacterium | reverse complement strand
CCCACACAGATACCAAAGAGAAATGTGGCGACTGCATAGAATGGGCTTCCCCATGGCGGTAGTTCGATCATGGTGTTTATTCAAGCGCGGAGGAGTGAAGAAATAAACGCTAAAGTTTAGAAATATTCAGTGAGCCAGGGCTAACTCACTTTGAGTAGTATGAAATTTTACCTAAATTAGGCTTGTACTCTCTCTATGTGCATCATCATGGTTGGATGTCTGACAAAACATGATCTGAAGAGTATGTTGGTGGGTCTTCTGAGAGTATTGATACGGTTGCTAATTTAGACGATTCTCGAAGTGGGTGAAATAAATGCCACTACTCTGGGAGATAGTATTCATGGCACTTACCGCCATTATCTGTTAATGCGAGGGGTTCGATGATATGGCACGCTTTGCTCAGGGTCATCCAGCTAGGGAGGATTATATTTGTTTCACCGCTGATTTAAACTGATTTTAAACAGATTTCTAGAGGAAGCATTCATGAAAAATACTTCGGATGTAGCAAATTCTCTCTAGCTAGATGACCGTGCCCGCCGCTACCATTTAATTTAACTTGACTTAACTAATCATTGATCAACACTCACCCTGTCATATAAAATAAACTACTATGAATTTACTCAAACCTACAGCTTTAGTCTTATTAGTGTTTTCTCTCTCAGCTAATGCGGAAGATCAACAAGAGCGGGTAAGATTCAAGCTCAGGAAGGTCGCACATGCCTTTGATGCTATGCCTGCGCACGTGAGGACAAAATATGCCAATCTTAAGGATAAAGCATATAAAGCCAGAGAGAATGAGAAGTATTTCACTAGCATCGTGGCGATCACTGATGCGCAAGCTTTGTTTAAAGGAGATTTAGATCTATTCTTCCTGAATGGAAACTGCTTTGCACAGCTGCATGATGTTGATAAAGCCATTAGCCACTATGAAAAGGTCTTAGCGGTCGATCCTTTCCATATTTTCACGTTGATAAACATCATCGAGATTAACTACTTTGCGGGTCGTTATGAAGAGACTATAAAATATATCTCCAGACTCAACGCCATCATAGAGAGGCCGCAAATTCAGCAGCAAATGCCACTGCTTGACTTCAAACACCTCATTGCGCTATCAAAATTGTCTGAAAAAAAACCTGATCAGTATCAACTGGAGGTGAACAAGCTAAGGTCTAAATATACCTATATGGACGACAACCCATTCTTTTATTACGCTCATGCCCTAAAATTATTTGAGGCAGGCGAGAAGCATGAAGGCCTCAAATGGATTTATAAAGCTTACCACATTTTTAATACTCCGGCTATGATCGAAACTTGGAATAAAGCATTAGTTGACACAGGTTACATCGGCGCTTATCAGCTTATATTCAGCGAGCAATAACGGAAGTACATTTTAAGAAGCCTCATTATTTCAAGCTGTTTTGAGAGTTAGCAAATCCATCCTTCTAAAAATGAAAGCACCAATACTCTCAGAGAGTAGTGGTGCTTTTTAAACTATTTATGGTGTAAATTTCTATCCTATCTGCGTCTCCTTAAAGCTAGAAGGAAGCTTGAAGACAATAACAAGAGAGCACTAGACGGCTCCGGCACAGTATCGAAATTAGCACCTGAATATGACACTTGTGTTGAGTCAGCGAGATTGAAACCCAGAGCTGGACTGTAAACATCGCTTTTACTTTGCAAGTTGTTAGCCACTGTTAGGCTTCCAAAGTTAGTGAATTGAACTTGGTTATAAACATCAGTACTACCTACTGCTTGCATAGTCCGCATGTTAAGGCTAACATTTAGCTGACCAGTAGGTGTAGGTGTGATTCCAAACTCAAATATATGATAGTCTGCAGCGTTAAAACTTACGGTACTACCTCCATTAAATGATCCAAGAACACCCGTTGTGTCGGCTACATTTAGTTTTAGATTTGTGACATCAGTAGTTCCATTTGCAGAGATCTCGAGCCCTGAAAGATAGATTGATTTCCCATTTACGCCCATAAGACCATTCAGTGAATTTACAAACCCCATCTGGAAGAGCTGATTACCTGCACTGGTTCCATTCCCTATCCCTCCGCCTGGTTTAGGAGACCATCCCATTTTCATTGTAGTGGTGGCAACCCCAGGGTTAAAGGTATAAGTACTGGCGGTGTTGACGATGTTAAAAGCGCCATTCGCACCAGGTTCCGAAAAGAGAATTGCAGCGCGAGCATCTAAATCCCCTGCATGCTCCATGCCGTGACCAGAATGCTTTGCTGCATGATCGGCAGGTGCCATGGTAGAGTTTATCTGGAACGGGATGGCAGGACTGTATTGACTTGCGCTATTTCCATACGTGCTCACGGTAAAATCATGAGTCCATACTCCTTGAGCTGAAGCAAAGGATGATGCACTCATCAAGGTTAACGAGGTGATAATTGATTTCTTTATTTTCATATGTTGATTGGGTGGATGTTCTAATTATTAAATCATCTTTTCCTTTATAGTCAATATTTAATTGGATACTTAAGCTTTCCAGCGCTAACACTTGGCGCTACCAGAATTTATCGATTTATTGGATATTGAAGAAAACAAAGGTTATGGGCGTGTTGAAAGGCGAGTTGTCTTGGCAATCAATGCCATCGACTGGATGGACAAACAAGAAATAGAGAGCTGGCTAGGACTGCAAAGTATTGAAAATCAATGTCACTTAATACTGGACATGACATGATGAGACGATGAATCAAGAATCCGCAAGGCTAATGCAGCACAAAATGTGGCTCTCCTAAGGAAGCTAGCACTTAATTTACTCAAATCAGACACCAGAGTTAAGGACACCATCAGAGGAAAACGTCTTCAAGCCACTTTTGATGACAAAATACTCAACACGTTCCTTAAACTAAACAACTACAAAGTGAGTTAGCCTATTCAGTGAGCCACTTCACTAGTTAGTATCTGTTATCAGAGTTATATTCGTCTTGGTAGGATACTTGCTGGGGATGTTGTGGCTGTTGGCCTAGGAATCGTTGCGCTACGTAGTCCCGTGCTTTTCCTATGAGGAAGGACTTGATCATAGGGCGAGCGGCCATGCCTGCAAGGGTGTAGAGTAGTCCACGTGAGACCTTAGCTTTCTTTGGTTTTCTGAAAATAGACCCTACTGAACCGAAGACGAGCTTGGAAATGATGAGTCCACCAACTGCTGATCCTATGAACCATTTCGTGGGGCTATTAGCGAATGAGGATTTGACCTTGGAGCTGACCAGCTTGGGGACATTGACCTTATCCTTCAGCTGCTCCTTGCTCTCAGCTATCTGCTGGACGAGCACCTGCTTCTTGGCGGTGATGTCCTTACGGTGCGCAGTGAGCTGATTTAGTAGCTCTAGTTTCCGTTGGTTTGATTGATCTCTGCGAGCCATTGTTTGTCTTTCTGAAATTCAGATTTAGTCAGTGAGAAGAGTTCTTCCTGTGGTTTCTTACTGAGTTTTACTAGGTAGATGAGGAATAGGAAGAGGTGGAAGAACATCATCAGGAGGAGGAGTGTGTTCGAGTTATTCAGGACGATTATATTAGAAATCTTGCTGAGGTATTTGCCCCCGAACTGGAGGATGACTCCGTAGGCTAAAATCAGAAAGAGGGCGTAGCTGAAGATGCCAAAAAAGGCGGTAACTATGCCAATACTGAGCTTTTGCTTAGCGTAGATGGCGGCTTCTTTTACCTCAATGGCTGCTAACTCTGACTTAGCCTGCACGTAGCCCAGGCTGGAATCCTTCAGCGACATGGCTGCCTGTTTCAAACCATCATGCGGAGCTCTGGAGGCTGTGTCCAGTGGACGCCTCACGGGTGGTCTTTGCTGTGGCTGTGGTTGTTGAGTAGGCTCCATGAAGGGTCGTTTAATAAATCCTATGAAATGTCACGGCGATACTAGCAGGATGACTTCCTGCTGGCTGGACAGTGGGAAAAAGCTGAAAATTGGGAAAAAGCTGAAAATGGTGCTTTGGCTATCGGCGGAGAATGAGGCCGATGATCACGCCAACTCCTACTGCACTGAGAACCGCTTTAGTAGGGTTTTCCCTGACGTAGTCTTCCGCTGTGTGATGGAACTCTTTAGCTTTTTCAGCACCTTGCTTGAGTTTTACGCCTGCTTCCTGCTTGATGGCAGCAGCTTTCTCACCTGCATAGGTGCGGAAGTTCTGAGCCTTTTCTACGGCAGCAGCTTTCACTGT
>CAKZMG010000010.1 GCA_937128235.1 uncultured Verrucomicrobiales bacterium | reverse complement strand
TACCGATTTGATTAACAAGCTATTAGATGAAGATGAAAAAGTTGTAAATTTTCCAATTATTGATTACTGGTTAGATATTGGACAGGTAAATGACTATACTAAAGCGAAAGAAGATTTTTCAAAACATTTTTAATAAGATATGAAGGTTAGTGTATTTGGAGGTGCTGGATTTGTTGGATCTCATGTCTGTGATGTTCTCTGTAAAGCGGGGCATGAGGTAACTGTGCTTGATGGATTACTTCCTGAAACTGGTGGTGTTGCAGGGGGTTGGAGACCGGTTTCTAAAGTGAGAATGATACACTCTTCTATTGAAGAATATGAAGGGTTAGATGATCTTGTAAAAGAAAGTGATGTGATTATTGATAGCATGGGCTGGACTCGTCATCTATCAGCGATCAAGAATCCGCTCTATGATATGGAGCTGAATGTGATGTCACATATTGTATTAATTGAAGCGCTTAAAAAGTGCACCGATAAGAAGGTCATCTATTTAGGTTCACGGGGTCAGTATGGTAATCCTAACGTAGATGAAATCACAGAAGAAACCCCCCAAGTGGCTGAAGACATCCAGGGAATCCATAAAACGGCTGGTGAGTTGCATTTTAGAGAACTTGCAAAACGCTCTAATCACTCAGTGATTAGCTTAAGATTTGGAAACACCTACGGTGAGCGGCAGCCAATGATCGGTGACGATATTGGTTTATTCGGAATGTTTGTGCGAGATCTAATGGATGATAAATCTATCGAACTCTATGGATCAGGCAGAGCGAGACCATTTGTGTATGCTAAAGATATTGGTGAGGCATGCCAGTTCCTACTGAATGGCTCCGAGACAGGATTTGAGGCTTATAATCTAGGGTCTAGGGGAGTAGATCTAGAAACACTGAGTCACGAACTCATCAAAAACCTTAAGACGGGAAGCTATAGCGTGGTAGAGGCTCCGGCAGAAATCAAAGCGATCGATATAGGGAAAGCAGAGTTTAGCATGGATAAATTTTCTAAGCAGCACCCGGACTTTGAACTTGCTGATTTTGCAGCAAGCATACAATCTACAGTGAACTCAATAAAAACTAAATAATTATGATTTGGAGATGTGATTTATTGCCACAATATGAGGCATACAAAGATGAAATACAAGAGGCAATAACACGCGTTCTTGAGTCAGGAAGATATGTATTGGCTGGTGAAGTAGCAGCATTCGAAAAGGAATTTGCGACTTACATAGGGGTCGATCATGGTGTGAGCGTTGCGAATGCGACAGATGCACTTACCCTGAGTTTGATGGCGCTTGACGTTGGTATAGGGGATGAGGTGATCACTACTCCTTACACGGCTATCCCCACACTTTCATCTATCGTTGCTACTGGTGCAACACCCGTATTCGTAGATGTCTGCGAGGATACTTATTTGATGGATTTAGATAAAGTCTCGGATGCAATTACCCCAAATACAAAGGCGATTATGCCTGTCCATATCTTTGGAAATGTTCTTGATGTTGAAAAGCTTAAGGAAATAGTGGGTGAAATACCAATTGTGGAAGACGCTTCACAAGCACATGGTGCGAATATTAGAGGGAAGCAAGCAGGTAGTATGGGTGATATTGGGGTGTTTAGTTTTTACCCAACTAAGAATCTTGGTGCATATGGAGATGGTGGTATAGCGGTCACTAATAACAAAGTACTAGATGAAAAGTTGCGGTTACTGCGTATGTATGGGATGACCGATAAAGACCATATCAAGATTAATGGGGTGAATAGCCGCTTAGATGAGATGCAGGCAGCTATCTTACGTGTTAAGCTTACTCATTTAGATGACATGAACGCCAGCCGGAGAACAATAGCGGAGCGTTACGTGAATGAGCTTCCTAAACATTTATTTAAGCATCAGCGCATAGATGATGATGTTGTTTCTAACTACCATGTTTTTAATAGCGCGTTTTTAGGGGATAGAGAAGCCTTTGTAAAGTACATGGATGATCTGAATATTCAGACTAATATTTATTATTTGATGCCACTGCATCTTCAGGAAGCAACCAGATATTTAGGTGGTAAAGTAGGAGATTTCCCTGTCGCAGAGAGTCTCTGCAAACAGGCTATGGCACTTACCTTTTATCCAGAGCTCAAGGATGAGGTGTTGGATCATGTTATCGAAAAAGTGAATCAATTTTCTTCATGATAGATAAAGATGTAAAGAGGGGAGATGACGTTGTTATCCATAATCCTGATCAGGTAAACATTTTTGGCTGTGAAATTGGTGATAGGTCATTTATTGGACCTTTTGTTGAGATTACACGTGGAGTGGTTATTGGTCCTGATTGTAAGATAGAAAGTCATTCATTCATTTGCACGGATGTCACTTTAGAGAATAATGTTTTCATTGGTCACGGAGTGATGTTCACAAATGACCTCTACCCTAGGACGGATCGCCATGTCATCTATTTACCCGTGAATGTTGGTGCCTATGCTAGTATCGGGAGCAACGCGACTATTGTAGCGGGTATAGACATTGGTGAGCACGCAATTATTGGAGCTGGTGCTGTGGTCACAAAGAGTGTCCCTGCGTATAGTATTGTGGCAGGAAACCCTGCACGAGTGATTAGGCAGTTTGAAGGTCTTAGTGAATTAAAGAGCTATGTGAGAGAAAAGCAGCAAACTTCATTACCTTAATTCATAACGAGTAAAAACGCACTCCGTAAGTTATGCATATCAATCTCTGGCAAATTCATTGCTATCAAATTTTTACGTCTCTTCAACTATTTCGAAATAAAAAACTATCGTGATATAAACTTGACGAAAACATCATAATTGAAAACAAATTGTTCAAATGCTTGTAAATTTAGCAAGGTTAGAAAGATGGTTCATTGACCGAAAGAAAGCCCAGAGCTCAAAACCTGTGCATGATGTTGTAGAAAACATAAAACAGTTCATGAACAACGAGAGCGATGGTAAAAGGGCTTTAATCTCTTTTAGCACTTATGGTTTAGCAGCAGCTTTAA
Source organism: uncultured Verrucomicrobiales bacterium (assembly GCA_937128235.1). GTDB lineage: Bacteria > Verrucomicrobiota > Verrucomicrobiia > Verrucomicrobiales > Akkermansiaceae > Rubritalea. Next base: position 1,263 of record CAKZMG010000010.1, on the reverse strand, counting down.
AAGCGGAAAAAGCTACTTATTTTAATCCAGGAGGTGCTTGCCTAGAAATGGTGAAGGTTCTTAATGAGCTAGGGTATGTTGTAGATGTATGTGACTGGAACGATTTGAAAGTGGAAATTCATCATGATTATGATATTTTTCTGGGACATGGAGCCGCTAATTTCAAAATCATAGCAGATAAGCTAAAGCCAGAGACAAAAAAAATGTTATATCTTACTGGGTGTCATTTTGAGTCGGCGATAGAAATGACTGATTTAGCATACACGAGAGTAGCAAAAGAAAAGGATGTTAAGAGAAGCGTATTCAAAAAACCAGTCAGAGTATGGATGGATGAGCAAGCGGCAATGGATGCAAGTGACGCGATCATTTGCTTAGGCAACGAAACAGCAAAGTCATTTAAAACAAAAATAGATAAGCCAATCTATCCGATAAATAATGGTGCGTATGTGAAAGATTGCAAAATAACTACGAATGGAGAGAAAGGATTTCTTTATTATGGTGGGGCGGGTAATATCCAAAAAGGCTTAGACATATTAATATCAGCATTTAGCAATGTGCCACAAGCCCATTTCTATATTTATGGAAAACTTGAAAAAGAAGTGCTAGACCATTATTCTGAAGAATTAGGGAGGTCTAACATTCATTATATTTACCCGATTAGGAAATTTAGCTGGGCTAACAGTTATATTAGAAGAAAATGCAAGTTTGTCACATTATGTGGGTTTGCTACTGGGCAATCTACTGCTTTAATTGCTAGTACGAATGAAGGCCTAATTCCTGTAGTGAATGTTGAGGCTGACCTTCCGCAATATGATTACACAATTTGTATCAAAGAAACTACTGTGTCAGGTGCTATAATTGCGATCAGAGAATCTTTAGATAAAAGTGATGGGTGGCTAAATGAAGCACAGATAGGAAACCAAAAGATGTTTGCTAGATATTTTCAACCCATAATGTATAAAAATAGTTTAAAGAAGGTAATCAAAAAGGTCTGCAATTTATAAGATGAGCAACAAGCGATATTTTGGTAAGACCATAAGCACATCATGGTTGTCTTTGGTTGTAGTGTCTGCAGCACAGCTTATCATGATACCTGTAGCTTTGGCTCATCTGGATAAGACAGATTTTGCATTATTTGCAATCATCACACAGGTGTTCATGTCAATAATGTTGGCTGAAATGGGTGTGCGCAGCGCTTGCTCAAGGTTATTGATTGATGCTAATGCAAAAGGTAAAGACAGTTATGATAAAGTGTGGATGGCT
>CAKZMG010000009.1 GCA_937128235.1 uncultured Verrucomicrobiales bacterium | reverse complement strand
ACTTGTTCCGTTACGAATGCAGCAAGCTCATCTGTCATACTAATGTTTTGTGTAGCCATAGGTTATAAAGTTGGTGATTACCTGTTTAAGATATGCTATTGGCAATTTTTGTCAAATTCAGTTTAATTTGTCCTGCGGGCTAGTCTTTTATGTAATGAATCGTATGTGTGGCGCATAACTTACCATAACCCACCATCACTCAAGGGTAGCTTAAGGCACAAGTTGACTCTTCCGTTTTTTGTAGGCTGCGTGGGCTTTTTTGTAAATGGGCAGACGAGCCAGTTCGTCTTTGATTAAAAAGCGGATCATCATTAATACTGCAATCCCTCCAAATAGATAGAGAGTAGCCTTACCGATACCTTGCTTTTGATACGCGAATAGAACGGCACCTAAGGTCGCAAGAGCGATAAAAATTCCCATGCCAATGGTGAAAATAACCATACCTAACTTTGGAGGGTGATAGCCAAATCTCCCTCTGATCATGACTTCGCTACGCTGAGCTTTCCATCGCTCCTCAAGTTCATCGACAGTGCGAGCAGCAGCAAATTCCTTCTCCCAATTTTTCTCATTCTGCATAAGTGAAATTAGTTCTCAGTTCGCTGAGCGAGTTGTTGGTTGAGAACCTCTAACTGGTCATTGCGCTTGCGTAAGTTGGCGCATTTACAGCAGAAGGCAGCAAATGCGAAAGCAAAGATGGCACTAAAGAGAGTTTGAATATAGAAACTATAATTCATATACTTTATAAGCGTATCAAAATTTTTGGCATCAATTGGATCGGAGTAATTAATAGTATTGCTCAGTCCAAATGCTTGGAACTGAAAATAGCATCCGCATATCTGAGCGATAATAATGACGCTGGAACTAATCAGAAGGGTATAGGTTGTTTTAGATCGCTGGGATTTATGAACTAGCGCTGAACCTAATACGAAGAATGCAGAGACTAATATCCACACGAAATAATGAATATACATTCCATATTGATCGAGAATATCCATCGGGTTAACTTATAAATTTCACAATATGCTTCTTACTCAAGCGCAAGACATCATCAGCTTTCGGGCTGATCGTTGCAGTTGGATCCGTGAGCTTTTCGCCGTTTAGCTGCACTGCTCCTGGGATGATGCTTTGTTTCTTAAGCTCACCGTTAGATTTCTTGAGACCAAAGGCTGACTGGTAAACTGTGGAGGCTAGCGAGAGAACGGTTAGGTCTGCTGGGAGGTCAGATATAGAAACCTCAGTCGCGCCTGCTGCGATGTTTCCAGAGCTTCTTTCTCTGGAGATCTGCACAGCTTTTTCTGCCTCTTCCGCATTGTGGTAGCGTGTGGCGATGTTTCTGGCGAGCTCAAGTTTTGCCTCGCGCGGGTCTGCCGATGGATCACATTTTTCGCCGAGTAGCATGAGGTAGTATTTGTGCATGAGTTCATCTGAGATGGTCATGATCTTGTCCACCATGGCTGTGGCTGGCTCGCTGACTCCGATGTAGTTGTGCGATGATTTAGACATTTTCTTCACGCCATCTAAGCCTTCTAACAGAGGCATGAGAATGACGACTTGCTGAGGCATTCCTTCTTCCTTCTGCATGTCGCGTCCTACGAGGTTGTTAAATAACTGATCCGTTCCACCGAGCTCTACGTCTGATCTCACCATCACAGAATCCCAGCCCTGCATGATGGGGTACTGGATCTCGTGGAGGCGGACTTCTGTGCCTTCCGCGATGCGTTTTTTGAAATCTTCGCGCTGGAGCATCTGCTGGAGTGTCACGCGGGCATTGAGCTTGAGGATTTCCTCATAGGTCATTTTACGGAACCAGTCACCATTGTAAACGACTTCAGTTTTCTCTGGATCGAGTATTTTGAAGGCTTGGTCAGTGTAAGTTTTTGCATTGGCTAATACTTCCTCACGGGTGATCGGCGGACGGGCAGTGGAACGCCCTGTAGGGTCTCCAACAGTAGCAGTGAAGTCGCCGATGAGTAGCACAGCGATGTGTCCGAGCTCCTGAAACTGACGTAATTTCTCAATCGCAACCGTGTGCCCAAGATGGATATCAGGAGCGGTAGGGTCCACGCCGAGCTTGATCCGCAGTGGACGCCCGAGTTCTAATTTCTCGGTGAGTTCTTTTTCGCTGAGAACTTTTGCAGTCCCAGAGGTAAGTTTTTTCAGAATTTCAGCAGTGTTTTGATCGCTCATGACGTGGGAGTTGGTAGAGGAATATGCTGTCGGTGTGAAGCTTTTTTACTCAGCTTCCAGCTTTACATCGCGGGCTAGCTACGCTACTTTAAGTCAGCGATGGTTATAAAAGAAGAAGTTCATTCATTGTTAGCTAAGAAGCAAGCTGGCGTCATGCGGATGCGTGACAGGCAGAAGCGCGTGCATGAGCGCATGGCTAAGCTGGTGGAAGAGCGCCCTGAAATGATCACTAATGCTGTGACTAAAGTTGTCCAGCGCTTAGAAAACTCTGGAGCTGCCACTAGAGAAATTTACAATGAATGGTATCTCATTCTTACTACGTGGCCATGCGAGAGAATAGCTCTCATGCTTCGCGATGACAGCTCCAGCACCGAACAGCTCCGAGCTTGTGCTCCGTTTGATTTCGCAACTGCTTAGGAAGAAGAAAATAGCATGTCTGTAGGTAAGGAATTATTTGAGCAAGATCTGAAAGTGGCTTTGCGAGCGGCTGCCAGTGCTTATAAAAGGAAACGATTCGTAATAGTGGGTTCTGCCGCGTTACTAGCGACTTATCCTGATGCGCCTAGCTTTCTGAGATTGTCTGCGGATATAGATATGTTTCCTATTCGTAAGCTTGACACTACGGATTATCAGTCCGGCGATGAGGAGGTGGGTCAGGCTTCAGCCTTTGAGGTGGAGCATGAGTTTTACATCGAACGCTTAGGAGACTGGACGATGTTGTCTCAGCCTGAAGGTTGGTTTGAACGGTGTGTGAAATATAGCACCATCGGGGAAATAGATGGAGATCAGGTGAGCGTGGACGGCTACTGTCTGCAACCACTCGACTTAGCATACAATAAATTAGAAGCAGGTAGAGATAAGGATTTAAATTTCGTTGCAGGGCTGCTCAATGAGGAAATTATATCTCTAACAGAGCTAGAAAATTTCATCAAAGAAGGCTGTCCGCACGAAGATTTCTTACCTGCGATTGCTAAGAATTTAGACCTGATTAAGGCTGCTATGTAGCCTTTCTATAAAGGCAGGTCGTAGCTTCTGCCATCTACTCCATCAAACCAGTTGATGTAGGCTGCGTTCACTGTAGCTACACCGCCAGGGGTGGGGTAGTCGCCAGTGAAATACCAGTCGCCACAGGGACCGTCAATAGCCTCATGGAGGTTCTCGATGCTCTGGAAAATGATTTCTACTTCGCCTTGCCACTCGATGTTATCCGGTGTGACCATGCGGCTGACTTCAGCTGAGATTTCCTCTGCTGTGAAGGTCTTATAGATCATTTTGACCTGATTCACGCGCTCGTCTTCTGGCTTCTTGAGTTCAGCTTTGCAGGCATCATAGACTTCTTGCAGATACTGGTGATTTCCAGCTTTTTTATGCAGTGCGATGGCTGCTGCGAAGGCGCAGAACTTCCCTAGCTCAGACATGTCTATGCCGTAGCAGTCCGGATAGCGGATCTGTGGAGCGGTGGAGCAAATGGTGATTTTGCGCGGGTTGGTGCGTGAGAGAATTTTTAGGATAGATTCCTTCAGCGTGGTGCCGCGCACGATGGAATCATCCAGCATGACGAGGACATCATCTTTTTTCACGATGCCGTAGGTGATGTCGTAAACGTGGGAGACGAGCTGAGCGCGACCTTTCTCTTGTGAGATAAACGTGCGCATTTTTACATCCTTGTGAGCCATTTTTTCGCCCTGTGGCCAGTTATTGAGAATCACATCATCGAGAAATGCTTCATCAATGTTGCCATTCTTAGCGGCTTCTAAAATCTCGGTGCGGACTTCCTTTCTGCGGTGCCGGCGGAGACCTTCCATGAGTCCGTAGTAGGCAGTTTCCGCAGTATTAGGGATGAATGAAAAGACTGCTTTATCGAAATTTCCATCGATGGATTTGAGAATTTGCTCAGTGAGCATGGCTCCCATTTTCTTGCGCTCATTGTAGATAGCTGGATCATTTCCGCGTGAGAAATAAATCCGCTCAAAGGAGCAAGGCTTGTATTCCTTGGCAGCCTCAAACTGTGATGTGCTGATGAGTCCGTGATGATCCACCACCATCATTTCGCCAGGGCTGAGTTCTTTTACTTCCTCCTGATCTGCCTCAAAGACTGTCATGAGAGGCACGCGCTCAGATGCGAATGCGATCACTTCATCATCCATATAGAAATGGCATGGTCGAATCCCGCGCGGGTCACGCATCACGAACATGTCACCATTTCCCGCTGCACCTGAAATCGTGTATCCACCATCCCAAGGCTGTGCAGAGTCAGAGACGATCTTGTGCAGATCCATTTTCTCAGAAATTTTATACGGAATCTCAGTGCCAGGTAGCCCCGCATCTCTGAGCTGGTGATAGAGGTCAGTGTGCGCCTCATCCATGTGAAAGCCTATTTCCTCCAGCACAGTCTGAGTGTCTGTGCCAAATACCGGATGCTGACCGCGCTCGATGAGAGTCTGGTTCAGGTTTCCCGCATTGGTCATGTTAAAATTTCCCTGCACCATCAGTGTGCGGGTAGGCCAGTTCGATCTACGGATGTAGGGATGGCATGAGCTGGCATCAAATTTTCCAGATGTCCCGTAGCGCAGATGTCCCATGAGAACCTCTCCGCCGAAGTCAAATTCTGTCTTCACGCTGTCTGCACAGGTTTGATCCAGATAGCCTTTTCTCGCCATCTTGTTGAAGCTCTTGATCTCTTTATTGAAAATACTAGCGAGTGCGTCTTTGTCAGAATTTCTCCGTCTGAAGAGATACTGCTGCCCGATCGGCATGTTCAGTTTACAACACCCGATACCAATACCATCCTGTCCACGATTTCGCTGTTTCTCCATCAGGAGGAAGAGCTTATTCAGCCCCCAGAGGGCGGTGCCGTATTTTTCTATGTAGTAGGCGATAGGTTTACGCAGTCTTACTACAGCGATTCCGCATTCGTGTTTCAGTGGGTCACTCATGATGTTTCAGTAAAAAATTAACTAGCAGATTTCTCAGAAACTCGGACTCCTTCTTGAGCCACAACATTCCCGATCACATGACCTCCAGGCCCAGCTCCGAGCACCTTGTCCACGTCCTCTGGAGAAACGATGCATACCCAGCCAATTCCCATGTTGAAGGTGTGGAACTTGTCTTCTGAGTCGATAAACTCGAATAACTTTCGCATCGGGGCATTATCCCAATACGGGATTTCTAAGTCTGCACCCAGTCCTTGGAAGAGGCGTTCTAGATTTTCTGGTAAACCACCGCCTGTAATGTGCGCGTAGGCTTTCGGTGTCACACCCGCAGATTTCACATCAGCCACTACATCATGGTAGAGGCGAGTAGGGGCGAGGAGTGAGACGATTTCTTCTTTGCTGAAAAGGTCTGGATTTTCTGCCAGCACTCGGCGGATCAGACTCCAGCCATTCGCATGTGGACCATCAGATCCGTAGCCTATGAGGACATCGCCTTCCTTAATCGTGGTAGGGTCTATCATCTCTGGCTTCTCAGCACATCCGATGCAGAATCCCGCGAGCTCAATGACATCATCTGGCACGATCCCCGGCATCTCAGCCGTTTCGCCACCTGCTAGGATACATCCGCAAGACTCTAAATAATCACACATACCTGCTATCAGAGCGGTGATCATCGGTTTATCAAGAGCGGCAATGCCGATGTAATCTAAGAACATCAACGGATCACCACCAGTTGTGATAATGTCGTTCACACTCATAGCCACTAGGTCCTTGCCAGCACCACCGTATTCGCCATGTTCCAGCTGGATTTCCAGCTTAGTGCCAACTCCGTCACAACCTGTGACGATGACGGGTTGCTTGTATTCGCTGAGGTCAAATGCAGCTGCAAACAGGCCAAAGGCACCATGAAGTTTGCGTTGTTGCTGAGTTCTTCTCACATGCGTGCCAATGTCTCCTACGAGAGCTGCTGCTTCTCGTGTATCGACTCCAGATTCCTTATAAGTTAGCTTGCCTGACATAGTCTGTGGCAGAGTTGTAACAGCACCTTCCCATGTGGCAAGCCCAGAGAGTAGAAAATGATGATAATTTCTCTAAAACCTCATCGAGATCATGTAAGTAAGCGATCAGTGTTATCATGAAATATTAGAGATTAATGAGACCGAATATTGTTAGATTGGAATGGTGTTGACTCAGGGATAAGTGATGGCTAGAGAATGGGGTAACTAGTTTTTCCATCTAAATTGCTACTCATGCTAAAGTCATTATCCAGCTTTCTATTACTCACTATTTGCGTAGCTGTGACGCTGGTAGGTCTGGGGTATAGCTGGTGGCAGGAGCAGCAAGTTGTGCTGACGGATGAGCAGAAAATCCACTTAGCTCTTAATGATCAAGGTATGATCGCCACGCCACTACAGGTAAGGATTTCTGCCAAAGAGGGTGACACCGAAACCCTAGAAATTTTAGGCAAACTAGGGGTAAGTTTTGAAGGGATAGGTAGTGATGGCTTTGATCCTATTCATCTAGCGATGGAGCATCATCAGTGGGAGGCATTGGAGGTAGTGCGAAAATTTTCCAGCAACCAAGATCGGCCCGATGCAGAGGGGAGAACACCGCTGCAGAAACTAGTGGCGAAAGGGTATCTGAACCTAGCTCAGAGCTTCGTGGATCACGGTGCTGAGGTAGATTTTCTCATCACCACCGAGAAGGGAGAAATTCCAGCAAGTATCTATTATCTAAGAGAGCAGGATAAGAAGAAGTTTGAGTTTATTATCAACAACGCGGCTGACCTCAATGTGCGTGATGGAGAGGGGATGAACATTCTCCAGATAGCACTAGAAGAGGGGCGCACCACTGAGGCGATGAAGCTGATAAAATATGGAGCACGCGTTGGTGAGCTGAAATTATCAGGAAAAAATGCTTTCGTAGAGTTGATGGAAAATCCATCGAAATACAAACTCGATGGACCGCAACAGATCGCATTTTTAGCTGCACTGATAGAGCGAGGAACAGACGTGAATACAGCAGGTGAGGATGGGCTCAAGCCGCTCACCATTGCCATGCGTGAGGGGAGCTTATCCGTGTTCGAGCTACTGCTTCAGTCTGTGAAAATAGAGCAGAGCTATCTCTGGGAAGCGATACATTTCCAGCAACCAGAAATGTTAGCTGCATTGCTCCAAAAGGGACTAAATAAGGGAATAAAGCCGGATGTGAAAAATGAAAATGGCGAGACGCCGCTGTTGGCTATGATCGAGCAAGGAGACGCTGGGGCGGCTGAGATGATCAGTATTCTCCTAGACCACGGAGCTGACCCAGACCAGATGACCGATGAGGGGCAACGCGTGTTATTTGTCGCTATCGCCGCGCGTAAATCAGCAGTCGCTCAGGCACTCATCACACATCCCAAAGGTGCAGACATTCACGAGCCAATGCACTATCCTGTATCTGACAGATTCCGCGAGCTTTACGGTAAGAAAGGGCACCTAGATTATTATTGCAGAGTAGCAAAAGGCCTCACCCCACTGATGGTGGCTGTTCTAACAGATGATCTCTATTTAGCAGAAGCTCTTGTAAAAAAGGGAGCGAATCCTAGACAGCCTACTCAGTCAAAAAGTTATCCTATTTACATGGCATCTGGAATGAAAAATGTGAAAATGGAGCAGCTCATACTAGGCGTTCCATTTGAAGATGACCAGCAAGAGCGTGAGTTCATTATCGATCTTTCAGACCAAAAAGCTTACCTCTATAAAAAAGGAAAGCTCATTAAAACCTCGCGCTGTTCCACAGGTAAACGAGGCTACCGTTCACCCACAGGTGGATATGTCATCACCGATAAGCATAGGCATAAGGTTTCCAACATTTACAAGGGAGCTAAGATGCCTTATTTCCAGAGATTTTCTGGCAGTGCCATAGGTTTCCATTATGGTAAAACATACGCAGGCTACCTCTCGCACGGATGCATCCGTCTTCCCATGAGCAGCGCTAAGTTCTTTTTCCACAACAGCAAAGTGGGCGACAGAGTGACAATCCGACAGTAGCTAATCTTGCTATCTTGTTTTGCCCCTTCGTTAATCGGATCTGGGAGAGTTTTTGAGCAAGCTGATTAAGAGAGCCTTGACCTGTACACACGGCTTGAAGGAGGGAGAGAGGAAAGCCGTGTGCGGGAGAACCGCACGTGCGGTTTGATGAGGGGGCTGGTAATACCATGTAGTGATTGAAATCGGACAATAGCCAGAGTGAATCCTTTAAAAATCAAGGCGCGATGAAGGAGTGATGC
>CAKZMG010000008.1 GCA_937128235.1 uncultured Verrucomicrobiales bacterium | reverse complement strand
AACATCTGGTTCGGCATCCGCGAGCACGCCATGGGTGCCATTTGTAATGGAATCGCTTATGACGGAATTTTCCGCCCAAGTGGCGCTACGTTCTGTGTATTCGCAGATTACCTCAGACCATCCATCAGGCTCGCAGCACTTGCGAACTTGCCAGTGAACTACATTTTCACACATGACTCAGTAGGTGTGGGTGAAGATGGACCTACGCACCAGCCAGTAGAAACGGTGAGCGGACTCCGCGTGATCCCTGGACTCGATGTTTACCGCCCTGGGGATCCTGAAGAGGTGGCAGCTGCATGGGCAGGTGCGGTGGAGAGAAATGATGGTCCTACGGCTCTCATTCTCACGCGTCAGAAAGTAGGAAATCACACTGACGTTCCTGCTTCTGTTAGACGTGAAGGCACGCTGAAAGGTGGATACATTTTAAAGAAGGAAACTGGTGATCTCAAGATCGTCCTCATGGCATCTGGCTCAGAGCTTGATCACATCGTGAATGCGGCTAAGGAACTAGGCGACGGAGTGCGCGTGGTTTCAATGCCTTGTCTGGAGAGATTTGACCGCCAAAGCTGTGAATATAAGAACAGTGTCATCCCTTGCGACTGCGAGAAGAAAGTAGCCATCGAAGCTGGCGTCTCTGGACTCTGGTGGAAATATGTCGGATCAAAAGGCACCGTCCTCGGCATCGACCGCTTCGGAATCTCAGCTCCGGGTGACGTAGTCATGCAAGAGCTAGGAATGACTTCAGCTGACGTCGTGAAAGCCGCGAATGCGCTGTAAAGTTTAGTCCAACTAAACTCAATCATCAACGTCTCAAGTTAGCTTGAGGCGTTTTTTTGTTTAATAGCTTCATCTATTTTGACAATCAGGCTTTTCATTTAGGAATCGTCAGTTAGAACTGTGGGACTTCATTTAAATAGGAGAGAAAATTTTATGTTTAACGCGAACGATCTAACAGACGAACAAAAGGCTCAGGTAGCTGAGTGGGCTGCTGCTGGCGACCAGCTCAATGACTTGCAGAAGAAAATGACTGAGGCTTTTGGGATCAGTATTTCTTATATGGATACGAGATTTGCCATCATGGATCTCGGGATCGAGCTAGTGACAGAGGAAGTCCCTGTGGAGGAGAAAAAAGAAGAGCCAAAGGAACTCACCCCTCAAGGTTATGTCGATGCCACGGTGGATGAAATTGTAAGACCGGGCTTCCTAGCCAGCGGAAAAGTCATCTTCAGCGATGGCATGAACGCGCTCTGGGGACTCGACCAAATGGGCAGACTCAGTGTGGATGCTGATGATCCAAGTTATCAAGTCGATGACGAGGACATGATCGCATTCCAAGAAGTGCTCCGTGATAAGCTGAAGGCATAGTGGCTGTGATTGCCATTTCAGGTTTACACATTTTTTACAGACATTTCGCGGTAAGCTGGTAGGATGGTTTTTATGAAAATAAAATCCTTACTCATGATGGTGATGTTGTCTGGTCAGATTTATGCTGGCACGGTGGATGACATCAAGGCGGGCTTGATGTCAGCTGATGCGAAAATTGCCAGTGCTGCCATTGATAGCTGCGCGAGCGATGCCAAGACATTACTCCCTAAGCTCAGAGAATGGGCTGGCGATCCTGACCCTAGACTTAAGATGCGTGCACGGACCGCACTTGGCAGAATCACTGGGCAGTGGGCATCACAGACAGATGTCATCTGGAAACGCTCTATGGCAGAAGCTAAGCTAGAGTCTAGCGTGACAGGCAAGCCGATCTTGATGTTGCATTTATTTGGCAATCTCAATGAAGAGTTCTGCTGAGCCAATGGCAAACTAGCGAGAACCGTGACGTTCTCCGACAGTAGAATAGCCAAGATGCTCAAAGAAGATTTCATCCCAGTCTGGGAAGCTGTGGCTCCGGTGAGGACAGTGACATTTAACCTAGGCGAAGGCAGATCACTCAAAGGCAGCGTCAGCGGAGAAATAGCTATCTATTTCTGTAATCCTAAAGGTAAGGTTTTCGACATTCTCCCCGCACTCCAGTCCCCCGCCGCGACATTGAAAGCGATGAAGGAAGCTAAGAAATTTCATCAAGAA
>CAKZMG010000007.1 GCA_937128235.1 uncultured Verrucomicrobiales bacterium | reverse complement strand
GTGGGCGTCTCCCCGATCACTCCATTTCCCTCTACCACCACACACTCACCATCACTCTCGCTCACCACCCATTTTCTACCTAGAATCTGAATCACTCTATCCGAATCATTATATATACTAATAAAATAGATAAATGGATGCGGTTTATCTGGCGGACTGTGTAACGATGGCATGTAAACTACGTTATCCACTACCACTCGGACTCCATCGATATGCCTAAACTTCTCCATTACACCCTACTTTCTGAGCCGGCTACTCATCACTAAGCGGATCACAGCCAACGGCAACAATGAGATTCCAGCAGCAGCAAGCGCCACCTGCCATCCAGGATAAACACGCGCTTTATGTCGGCTTAGCCCCCTCAGTGCCTTCTCCACCACTACGGATTTATCCACATAAAACATCTCTCTTCCGGGTAGCTCCTGAGCATTCGCAGGCATCGCCACCGAGCCAAATTCAGTATGCACCGGTCCAGGACAAAGTGCCATCACCGGAATGCCATCACCCTTTAGTTCCAGCCGCAGAGCTTCAGAAAAACTCGTCACATACGCCTTAGTCGCAGCATAAACAGCAAACTCAGGCATGGGCAAAATACTTGCAAGTGAACTCACATTAATAATAGCTCCACCACCAGATCCTCTCTCGCGCATCTGCGGTATTAAACTGTGAGTGAGATGCGTCAGAGCCGTCATATTCACCTGCATCATGCTATCTATCTTCTCCCACTCGGAGTCGCTAAATAACCGATAATCCCCCATCCCTGCATTATTGATCAATAAGTCCGGCTTAGCTCCATTACTCAGAAGCATGGTGAGAAATTTCTCCCTCTCAGCAGCAGACGTAAGATCCACTACAAAAAATAAAACATCCAGACTAGGGTTCTGCCGCCTCAAGTCAGCAGCCAGATCACGCAGTCTGTTTTCCCGCCTCGCCACCAGAATCATCTGGTGACAGCGGAACACAAGCTGACGAGCGAACTCCTCACCGATACCTCCAGAGGCACCAGTAATTAAAACAGAATCATAAAATGACTCACCAGGCTCACTCATCATCACTTGTGAATGGTCGAGTTACGCCTGCTGACCATTTTC
>CAKZMG010000006.1 GCA_937128235.1 uncultured Verrucomicrobiales bacterium | reverse complement strand
ACATCCGCATGCCCCAATAACCTCTGGATCGATCTAATATCCGTCCCACCCTCCAACAAATGAGTAGCAAAACTATGCCTCAGCACATGAGTCGTCACCCGTTTCGCCACACCAGCTAGCTTAGCCGCCTCAGTCACTGCACGCCCATAAACACTCGCATGAACATGATGCCTTCGCTTAATACCCGAGTTAGGATCTACCGATTCATGATCACTAGGAAACAACCAAAACCAACCCCATTGCAAACCTGCATTAGGCATCTTCCTCTCCAGAGCCGTAGGTAAAAATACACCTCTCGCGTTTAGCTCCCTATCAGCCTCATAAAGCCCACGCGCATAAGCTATCTGCTTAGCCATATCCTGCTTCATATTCTCAGGAATAATCGTTGTCCTATCATCTCCACCCTTACCAGACCGCACAGTCAGCACACCCCGTTCAATATCCACATCCTTTATCCTCAAGTTCACCAGCTCAGTTACCCGCAAGCCAGCACCATACTGAAGCTTAGCCTTCACCCTATACTTTGGCTCCACCTTCTCTATTAACCTCATCACCTCACCCTTAGTTAAAACCACAGGAATCCTCTTCGGTCTCTTCCTCATCCTCACCCCAAGATCCACCTCATCCATCCCACACACCTCTTTATAAAAAAACACCAAAGCATTCAGCGCCTGCTTCTGAGTAGAAAACGCCACATTCGTTTCACTCACCAGCCTAGCCAGCCACTCCTTAGCTAACTCCGTATTCATCCCATCACTCGCCGAGCTTACACTTGCTCCAAACCTAGCCACCCAGCCACCATACGTTCTTCTCGTTCTATAAGCTAACCCTCTCCTCGCTCCTACACGTTCCACCGCCGCCATCATCCGCTCACCCAGCCCCCTGTGATCCCTATTTTCACGCTTACAAAGCTCTAACCATCCCAAATACCAACGCATCCCAAACGCCCATTGATCCAGCTGCCAGCTAGTTCTATCCTTCACCTCTACAGACTCCCTCCAGAACCGAGTAGCAACCACCCGCGATGCCTCTAAACCCTTACCTAAACGCCAACTCTCGAACCAATTCACCAGAAAACCGACACTCTCAATCTCCCTCTTTGATAAATCTCTCGCATGTTCAAGATCATCACGCCAATCACAAATCTCTTCTTTACTAGTCATAAAAACACTACTCTCATGAACATGTGATAAAGTCAAAATAAAACCACCTCCTTATAACTAGTTTAAAATAAACATTATTTAGATACCTGATATTCACCCATAGAATATCAGAAACAATGCATCACCAAAAAGCTAACACCTCTAAACTAAATAAATCTTGCCATAAAAAGCACAACCAACTAGATTTAACCAACTAAAACAAAAAAGCCTATGAAAACAAAAAACACACCACCCCAACCCCAAAACCCTCAGCTGAATATCAGCTAAGAGTAAACTAATAACACTGTTCGGCTAAAAATATGAAGCTCACAATACTCACACATATAATCCTGGGAGCGATCGTTACTGGGTTATTCTTTGGACTTGGTTTCATTGATATGAACCGTCTAGGAGAAGCCACTCTGAAACATAAACCATCCCTATTATTTGCCCATAGCAAGGCTATCGCTCACGACGGAGGAAGTATCCATTGGGATTCTCTGATATACAGCGGACACGAAGGTAGAAGAATGAGAATATGGGAGGAGGATGGGAAGACCGTTGTCGCCGATGGATTTCAAGGACAGAATTGGACGTGGAAGTATCATAACCTTATTTGGATTTATCTTGTCATTGCAGGTTCTCTTATGGGATCGTTACTCACTAACCGATTTAAAAGAACCGAAGAAAGCATAAACAACCCCGATTAAATGAAACAATAAAAATGCCGAACAAGGCGCAGTAGCCAACCCCAGACGGCGCCTTTTTAGCCAAGTTTTTATGACAACTCAACCTCAACCTCTTCGTCAAAGTTCGCTCTCCCGTCAGGGTTGGCTATGCTAGGACGTTATCCTAAAAACAAAACACCATGAGCGAATCAACACGTAGAATCAAATTATGGCGTCTTGCTAGAAAAAGAATTGCAGAAGCTGCCGACAAAAGAGACAATTTAATCACAATTCATTATTCCTGTGAAAGTTTCTACGACCGTCCTAATGGGGAATCACCGAGGATTACATCAATAGCTGTAAGACGAATAGAATCTGCACAAACCGTATCTTTTTCGATCCATCAACTTGCCGAAGGTGACAAGAAGTTATCTATACAAGACATTAAAGATAATTATGATTCACTGGAAAAGAAGATGCTTAAGGAGTTCTATGAGTATGTAGCAAAGAACTCTAAAGCAATTTGGGTTCACTGGAATATGAGAGACACAACTTATGGTTTCCCCGCTTTAGCTCACCGCTACAAAGTATTAGGAGGTAGACCAATCGACATTTCAGAATCACACATGATTGATTTAGCTCGGACTATATCTGAGATTTATGGGAAGAATTACATTTCCAAGCACCCTAGATTGACTAACCTAATAGAACTTAATGGCATTAGTGCTCTTAATTTCTTGGCTGGTGAAGACGAAGCTTCAGCATTTGAGAAGGGTGAATTTGTTAAGCTACATCAATCAACATTGAGAAAAGTTGACATTTTTGCTTCATTATTCGATAACACTTCTAGTGGGACACTCAAAACAGAAGCTACAAAGAAAGATATTTATGGAAACTATTTTCATTATTTTATAAAGCTTATTAGAACACACTGGTTCTTCACACTACTCACTCTAGCAGGAACAATCTTAGGCATTATCGGTGCCTACTCATGGATCAAACCAAATTAAATGGATAACAAGTCGCAGTAGCCAACACCCTACGGCGCCTTTTTAGCCAAGTTTTATGACAACTATAACCTTTAACCCAGTAGCAACCATCGCCCTCCCGTAGGGTGTGGCTATGCTATGACGTTATGCTAAAAATATCACCTCATAGATGAAATCCACACCAACAGAAGAAGCTTACGATTTCAGATCAGCACTAGCAAATGATCTATCTAAAGCTTCATCGATGTTACAAAAAAATCCAGATCTATTGAATCAACCAGTATACGGATCTTCTGAATCCGCTCTTCATTTTTACTCTACGGAAAACCAGATTGATATTGTTAAGTGGCTTTTGGATCGTGGAGCTAGTCCGAATGGTATTACCGAAGATGACTTCCCTCTACATGCAGCCGCTCAACTCGGAAATCTCTCAATATGCCAAGCATTACTTGAAGCAGGAGCTAATCCCAATTTGAAGGACGATTTAGAAGAAACAGCATTGCACAAAGCCTCCAGCAATGGTTACATTAATATTATTCAAGTGCTTCTGGACTCAGGAGCTGACCCGAATATTCGAGAGATGTGTGATGAACTACCTGTTGACCAAGCATTGCCTCGTAAACTCAAGCAAGTCAGATCTGTCTTCATGAATCACGAACAACAAAACCAATAAAAATGCATAATCGGGTAGGTGAGGGATTTTAACCCTCACCCCCCACACCACCTGCCATACGGATTTGCCTTTGGGCTCTGCGGTTTGACTTCGTGGTTTAGGTTTGCAGTGTAGCTCGGCGGTTTCAATGTGTCAGACTTACTTCCTCTTAGGTTGGTTTAGTACTTTCTTGAGGATAGCGAGCATTCACCCATTGTGTTTCTAGGCTGTGGAGTCCTTGGTCTTCTAGCCACACGTTCGTCAGTGCATTGCGCACTATTTCTATGTGACTAACTCGCCAAGCTCCCTTGCGACTTCGACTCGCTAACTTCACTCTGTCCCTTGGTGCGCCTAGCTTGAGTAGGTTCAATCGCCTCGCACGCGGTCGCTTCCATTGCTTTATCCCTACGGGCTCTGCGGTCTGGCTTCGCATTTTAAATGAGCTATCGCTCTGGGCAGTCAATAGAACATCCGCATCCTTCGGCGTATCCAGCTGTCTAGCTCGCGCACTTCTCTAAACGTCACGCCCATCATGTAGTAATTTAGCGCGCCTCGCAGGTAGTCTCGCAGGTCACGATAGACCACGCCCACCGCCACACCTCGGGTGCGACTGGTGATGCGTTTTACTTCAGATTTAAACCTCATCTTCGCCTCATCCGTCCAGCGGATTTTGCGTCGATAAATTTTAAATCCTAGGAAACGTGCGTCCTTTAAGGCTACTACTTTACTCTTCGTGGTGTTGACGATGAGCTTGAGCTTGGTTCGTAAATATCTACTCACGCTTTCTAATATCCGCGCGCCAGCTCTAGGGCTTTTGCACATAATTACAAAGTCATCAGCGTATCTAACAAATTCATGCTCACGGGACTCGAGTTCGCTATCGAGTTCATCTAACAGGATATTCGCCAGCAGCGGACTCAGTGGTCCGCCCTGTGGAACTCCTTCTGGGGTATGGATAAATTTCCCTTCCACGGTGATTGCTCCCGCTTTGAGGTACTTCATCAATAGCCCTAACAGCTCACGGTCAGCTATGCTTTCGCGTAGCTTCGCCATGAGTTTCTGATGGTCAACGGTGTCGAAGAACGCCTTGAGATCGCAATCGACCACATGGCAATTCTTCCCTCTATCTAGCGCATATCCGTGCATCTTTTCCACAGCTCCCTGCGCACTGCGGTGCGGGCGGTAGCCGTAAGAATGATCGCTGAATTTCGCCTCGTAGTGGGGACTGAGTACTTGAGCAATCGCTTGCTGAATGACTCTGTCTAACACCGTAGGAATACCGAGAGTTCGGTAACCTCCATTAGCCTTATTAGCCTTAGGAATCCGACACTGTTTCACTGGCGAAGGACGGTAACGACCGTCTCGTAGCTTCTGCATCATCGTTTCCCCATGGTTTTCAAAGAACGCGGGAAAATCTCCCACGCTCATGTTATCGATGCCTGCTGCCCCTTTATTTGCCCTCACTCGTTGCCAAGCGAGTTGCATATTTTCGGGATGCAGGACATCGCACAATGTATGAATACGAGAACTCTCTTTCTCTAACAGAACGCGATTATCCCCACCTTGATCTGGCGATCTTGGGTCTGAGACAGGCTTTTCTGATTGGTTCTCCTTCATTGATTCAATCCTTCACTGGGTTGTTTGCTCCACGGGTATCATTGTTTCTCTGATCTAACAGATTAAAGCCTATCACAGCTTCCCGACTCGTTTTAGCCCAGCTAATATGATCTCTGCTGACTTCTCGCAGATCACCTCTAACATTTCTGCTAAAGGCGCTATACTGTCCATCGTCAATATCGCACGTCCGCGAGATCTCCGAAGGTAAACACTGGAATCTCCTCTGCCCAACTGCCTCATTTATCTGAAGAGTTGAATGATAGGACTTCGATGTGTTGTGCCATCTCGTCCCACTCTCCAGACCTCGTATGAGGTTCTTATTCATCAGCTGGCAAATGTCCGATAGCCTTCCTTCCCACAATCCCTCGCGGTCATGCAGTTGGCTTCTCGTAGTTCTTTTCATAGCTAGCAGTTTCATTTGTTCTTCTATGTTCATTCCATTATAACAAGGGACTTGAACCCTTTCTAATTCCAGTGTATGCTTCGCACACACAAGTCGCATCAGTCCGACCCCTATGGCGCGTTTTCTAGTAAGTTTTTTTCTAATCATAATATTTAATAGTTTTGGTTATGACCGCCCCTCCATAGGGGCGGCTGTGCTAGGACGTTCGCTAAAAAATAATATGCCAACACAAAGACCAACAATATTTATAGGCTCATCATCTGAAGGCTTAGATACTGCCGAAGCCATCCAACTTAATCTTTCCCACAAATGTCAGATCACGATTTGGAGTCAAGGTGTCTTTGGACTATCACACGGAACACTTGAAACCTTAACATCAATACTGAATCGTTATGATTTCGCCATATTGGTTTTGACACCTGACGACCTAGTCACAAGCCGTAAAGAAACCATAGAAGCACCACGTGACAATGTTCTTTTAGAGTTAGGTATGTTCATTGGTGCAATAGGAACACTACGAACTTTTATCGTTCACGACCGTAGTGTCCCTCTTAAGCTACCAACTGATTTAGCTGGAATTACACCAGCTACATATGTGCCACACGATGACGGCAACCTCCAAGCAGCTGTTGGACCAGTTTGCACACAGATCAAACAGTCAATATCTGAGTTAGGAGTTAGAAGTCGCTCCGAACTAACTGGAGTAATCGAGATTGACGAATCATTTTTAATTGTCTCTGATTTGATAGGTGATCCAGGTAATCAATTCATTATTCAGATGTATGAAGTGGGTGCTAGCTTTGTGAGAGATAATAGAAGCATCGTGGGCAAGTCTGAAGGATATGAATGGTCAAAGGATAAAGGTGGTGGAGGAGTTGGTGGCTTTGACCTTGATAAGTTTTGCAAGCAGCTTCCCGATGCGGATATACTTAAGCAAAACCTCCGAAATGAACTAACCTTAACAAAACGTGGTGAACAATATGCAGCTTGGTTGATCAAAAACAACAAGAAGGCAGATTATTTCCGTAGTTCAGCTGGAGAATGGGGCAAAAAGCCAGATTGGCTAGCCGGAATGAACAGCGAGAGGTTTCTTGGTCAACCAGAACCAGAGGAATAAGCTCAAACAAAAAAAGCGAATCGGGTAGGTGAGGGATTTTAACCCTCACCCCCCACACCACCTGCCATACGGATTTGCCTTTGGGCTCTGCGGT
>CAKZMG010000005.1 GCA_937128235.1 uncultured Verrucomicrobiales bacterium | reverse complement strand
AGTCCATAGATTTTCGCAGATGAATATAGATTTTATTCTTCTGCTTTTTCAACTGGCTGATCTTTTTTACTGAGTTCCTCTTTTACTATTTTTCGGATCAATAGGTGAGAGGTGGTGTATGAGCGGAATGTGCCATCGTGCGCATGGAGTGATTCAGATTGGGCATACTCAGTGGGATGGTTTTTCTGGAGTTTTAGTATTTGTTTACCTGCTTCTTCAACTATTTCAGTGCAGTAACCGATTGACCCTATTGCTTGTCTGTAAGCTACGATTGCTCGCATGTATTGTTTGTTAGCTTCGTAGTTTTTGGCTGAGCGCAGATACCTCACAGCTTTTAGATCTTCACCAATGGTAGATTCGTAGTTGCTGTATGAGCGGTTGTAGTATTTGTGCATGAACAGTAGTGCGGGGTGTAATTTCTTCCAGTCTTTGTCTGCCGAGAGTTTGAGGATGTAGCGAGTAGCCCATTCTTCACAGTGTTCGTTTTTGAGTTTTTTGAAATCTGCAGGAACCTTTAGATAGTGGATCATAAATTTATCATGGGTTTTCCGGCACAATGGTCCTATGAGGGGGTGATGGATGAGTTTTCTGATCTTATAAAACCCTTCGTTAATATTTCCTCCTTCAAGGTATTCGCATGCTTGGTGGAATTCTTGGAGATTACTTTTTAATCCACTAATGGCAGGTGAGTTGTAAGTTGATGAATCTCGTGCGAGTTCATGATATAAGATTACCGCATCTTCTTGTGTGTTTAGACGTTTTTTGAGATCGGCTAGCTTATGTTTAGTTATTTCAGGTGCGGTTCCATTCTTGCCGTTTAGCTTAGATTGTAATTCTAATATCTTGGAGCGTGGAATGTAGCTGAAATCTGTGATGATATTAGCGACGCTTCGCATAGAGTTTTTGGCGTCAGAAGCAGAACCGAGTTTGATGTAGTGTAAGTAGTCTTGCCAGTAGCGTGCTATCTGAAGGGCATTTCGAGATTTGCTCTGTAGATACCTTAAATTACTAGTATTTATGTTGAACAACTGATTACTGTGGTTGATGGCTTTGTAATTTGCGGTAAATGGGGAGTTTACTTTAATGGGCGACCATATTGGAAGTGCAGCAGAAGGACGATTCAGAGTTTGATTTTTTTGTCTTTCCAGGCTAAACTTGTGGAGCCAATGATCTATATCCTCTGGTACTTTGGCTGCTAAAATGGCTTGGGAAAAATCTTTATAGAGTTGTTCGGCTCTCGCTATTTCTTTTTTGGATTTTTCTGCCAGTATATCGGCTAGTTGCTCTGATAGTTCTAGAATGGGTTTGGCTGCTATTGGTTCGTAATTATGCAGTACATGTAGCTGGATAATGGCTTGCTGATAGTTCTCAGCTGCAAGCGATGCCTTAATGATACGGAGGCTGGCATCGATCTGAGCTTGGTTTGCTCTCGGTGCATCTGGCTTGGCTATGACTTGCTCGCTAATCTTTGCAATATTTGTTAGCCATGCTTTAGGAAGCGAAGGGCTGTTAGGTTCGGCTTGAAGCGGAGACAGTGTGAGCGAGAGTACTATGAGTAAGTAGATAGCATGACAGGTGTAGAGATTACATTTATATAGCTTCATTAGAATAGGATAGCATATTCAGTGTGTAGAACAAGTTTGGAGTGTTTGGTTTTTGTAAATGGTGTGAAAAAATCATCAGATGTTTTTATCAGGTAAGTATTTATTTCTATATGAAATAATGAGGTCTGTTTTATCGTAATGATAGGATGAGGATTTATCTGTTAGCTATTTTATTAATCTCCTTTTTGATGGTATCATCAAACTTTTTAGGTGCTACACCTGATTATCAAGAGAGCACTTCGGAAACTCTGCTTGGAGCGAATTCGGAGGCCTTTGCAGTGAGGAGAGTGGAGAATAATAATCAGGGTAACTACTACATTTCTCAAGAGAAGGTGTTCATTGATGAGTATAACAAAGTGTCTGGAAAATTGCTCAAATCTACTTTGCTTATCGATAAAAAAATGGTGAGGGATATTGAGCATAATGATCCGAATAGTGTTCCCAAAGTGGGTGTTGAGATTACTCATAAAGATGCGGGATTAAAGATGTCTGATTTGTATGAAAAGTATTCTCCGATTCACAGTTCCTGGCAGCCTGATTACAATAAATTCTTCACCTACACAGATAATGGAATCTTATTCAAAAATCATCTTCTGATCGGGACGATGGCGATCGATAAGCTCTATAAAATCACGTTTAATCATGGCAAAGCGGCACCTAAAATTCTCTCAATCCAATATCACGGTAATTCTATTTACATTAAAATCACGACGAGAAGATCAGAAGAAGGAGTGAGTAGCAAAATGATTTGCCTCAGTCCTAAGCAGACGAGGCAGGTGTATGCGTGGGCAAATATGAATGATGTTTATTTGAAAGTGGCATCTTTTGAAACTTTAAAGGAAGCAAATGTGGAAGCTCTAAAGATTCACAAAAAGCTGAAGGAGAAAAAGCAGCGGGGATACACTTATTCACCGCTTGAAATATGGTCAACGAGGCTCAAGACCAATCAAATGAAATACGTTGTCGTTTTGAAATACTCGAAAAGTATTATTGAGTCTAATCAGGTTGAAAACTGGTCTAATGTTCTATCAGCTTCGTTAATTCCTATCTCTAGCAAAAGATTTATAGAACGGTGGGCGCCACATGAGAAGCTGAATGCTGAGGATGGGGGTGAATAGCTTAGCTTAGTAGTTTTTTGAGTTAAAATTTGCACTAAACTAAGCGGTTGACCCTTTGGCTAATGCGGGGTAGTAGTTTCTTCACAATTAATAGAAATTATTTATGGCAATCGTAGCAACAAATTTAAAAAGAGGGCAGTGCATCAAGCATGATGGTGACACTGGAGTTATTCTGAACTTAGATCACCGTACTCCTGGAAAGGGAAATGCGCTTATCGCGGCGACTATCCGCTCATTCTCATCTGGGAAGACGAAGTCGATCCGTTTCGCGTCATCAGATAAGGTGGATGTGATAGAGACTGATCGCCAGAAGTTAGAATTCTCCTATAGTGATCCATCAGGTTATCACTTCATGGATCTGACTACCTTTGAAACGATCACTATCGATGGAGAGCTGTTAGAAGGTTCTACTGACTATCTCAGCGAAGGTTTAGAGGTGGAGGTTCTTTTCATCGAGGGCAATGCTGTGAGTGTGGATCTTCCTGCTACTGTGGAGTTGAAGGTGACTGATTCTACTGAGGGACTCAAAGGTGATACGGCGAATAATCCTACTAAGCCAGCGACTCTGGAGACTGGTAAAATAGTCAACGTGCCACTCTTCATCAAGCCAGGTGATGTGCTAAAAGTGAACACTCAGGACGGTTCTTACCTCGGTAGAGCTTAGTTCTTAGTCAGAAATTTTGTCTAACAATTCCTCAACTGTAGTCACTCAGTTTTTTGAGTATGGAAGCGCGGAGTCTCCTGTGAGGCTTCGTTGTGGGGAGTCGTTGTCGCATGTCAAGATAGCGTATGAGACATGGGGTGAACTCAATGCGGACAAGTCTAACGCAATCCTCATCAATCACGCGCTTTCTGGCTCACACCATGTGCTGGGTTATAATCCTGACATCCCAGAGGTGGGAGATCTGTGGCAGGAAGAGATGCATCAAGGCTGGTGGGAAGGACTAGTGGGACCAGGGAAGGCGATCGATACCAATAAGTTTTTCGTCATCTGTCCAAATTATATCGGAGGCTGCTACGGCTCTACAGGACCTAGCTCGGTGAATCCTGATACAGGGGAAATCTACGGTTCTACATTCCCACATGTTTATGTGGCGGATCAGGCGGATATTCAGCTGGAGTTAGTAAAATCCTTCGGGATTTCTCAGCTGTGCGCTGTGGTGGGAGCTTCGGTGGGTGGTCTAGTGGCTCTTACTTATGCTACGCGTCACCCGGATTCTGTTAGAAAGGTGATTTCGGTAGCGAGTGGATTTAAGACTACGGTTCTGAATCGACTAATCTTGTTTGAGCAAATTTTAGCGATTGAGAATGACCAGCATTTTAATGGTGGAGACTATTATGATGGTGAGCATCCTGATTATGGATTAGCTCTGGCTAGGATGATTTCACATAAGACATTTGTGCATTTAGATGCTATCGAGCGTCGTGCTACTACGAAGGTGCATCAGGACAAGGAGACACTCAAATGGTATGAGGTGAAAGATCCATTCCAGAGTTACATGCTTTATCAAGGGAAGAAATTTGTGAAGCGTTTCGATGCAAATACTTACCTCCGGATCATTGATATGTGGTCGCGCTATGATGCGGTGAAGGAGGCAGATGCGGCTGACGAGGTAGATCTTTTCGCTGAGGCGAAGGCAAATAACCAGAAGTATCTGGTGTTCAGTATTGATTCGGATTTCTGCTTTTTTCCAGAGGAGCAGTCTGTGCTAGTGGATGCTCTGGAGAAATCTGGAGTAGATAATATGCACATCACTGTCCACTCAGACAAGGGGCACGATTCATTTTTGTTAGAGCCTGCACTCTACTCCCCTCACATCACATTTCTCCTTAATGAGGAGGGTAAGTGATTGATTAGGCTATTTAGTAATTTTCAGTCTTCCGTCACCTACGGAGAGGACTTCTATTCTTGAATTCACGAGTCCTTTTTTAGTGAAGCCTAGAACTTCTGCGGCTGCCATATTCACATCAATGATCCGGTTGTTTCTAAATGGACCACGGTCATTGACTCTCACGACACAGCTCCTGCCATTTTCAAGGTTAGTGACTTTAACCACGCACGGTAGGGGTAAGGTTTTGTGAGCAGCGGTGAGGATTCCAGGAGGGGATTTTTCACCGATTGAGTTTTCGTGAGTTTGCCAGTAGTAGCTGGCAACTCCAGTTTCTACGTGATGGATTGCTTGCTGTGGAGACATGGGAAAGTAACGTACTCCCCACATATTATAAGGAGTAGTGACTATTTTCTTAAAGCCTAAGTCGAGTGAGCCGCCAGATGGTGGTGCGATGGGTGCTTGATATGGCTGTGTGTAAACTGGTGCTTGTTGAGGTGCTCCATATGCATAGGCTGGCTGGCTAGCTGGCGGGGTGGCTCGGTAAACTGGCTGGGGTTGTTGGTGTTGAGGGGCGTATGGTCGTAGCTGGTGTTGAGGTGATGCATAGCCTACCGTAGGATCATAGATGCAGCTGGTTGAAGTGATGGCTATGAGTAAGAGAGCGAGAAATGAGAGGTTGAAAACAGTAGTATTTAGTTTCATAGATTTTATGTTGGTAATAAAAATCATCCTTGTTGTCAAGGTGGGAAGTGTTCTGTGGGTGATGAAAGTTTCTGATGGTGAATGTGTTAGCTTTTGGGCGCGATGGATGCATGAAATCTAAGTATTATTTTTTCTCATTGGTACATGCCTCATTACGATGTTAGAAGTTACCCAATGAAGGTGCTGGTTACTACTCCTTATGAGAGAGATTCATTGCAGGGCAATAATGTCACAGCAATGAGGTTGGTGTCTATCCTATCAGAGTCGGGCATGGATGTGGGGATGATTTGCAAGGATGAACAAGTCAGTGGAGCAGATGTTTTGATCGCGCTTCATGCCAGAAAAAGTGCGCACTTTATTGATGATTTTTTGAAGATGAATCCTGTGGGTAAAGTCATCGTTTATCTGACAGGCACCGATCTCTATCGGGATATACCTAACGGGTGCAAAATCTGTGAAAACAGTATGAATCTGGCTGATGCTCAGGTGGTGTCTAATGATGCTTCACTGGCTTCAATACCGCAGAAATTTAGGTTTAAGTCTAGCGTCGTTCAGAAGAGTATTTACCTCCCAGATCTGAGTTCAGTTGCGGTAACGGAAACTAATTTATTCACAGTGGTAGGACATCTCCGAGAGGTTAAACAGCCTTTTATGGCGGTTGAATCTATGCAGTTGTTAGATGGTTCTGTTAGACTAGTATTGTTAGGTGATGCGGTTGCGCTGAATTACGATAGTGTGGCGATGGGATGGCAAGCTAGAGATCCGAGGTTTGAATGGCTAGGTAGGCGAGAGTATCGTGAAGCACTGAAGTGGATGCAACGCTCTGTGGCTACTATCAATACAAGTCTGGTGGAGGGAGGTGCTAACTCGGTGGGGGAGTCGATCGTTCTTGGAGTGCCAGTTCTAGCTAGTAAGATAGAAGGAAATGTGGGGATGCTAGGTGAAGACTATGACGGGTATTTTTCACCTGATGACAAACAAGAACTTGCGAATTTGATGAGCAGGGTGATAAGTGGGGGTAAGTTTTTAGAGAGGTTACGTGATCAAGTGCGAGCACGAGCGAAGATTTTTTTACGAGAAAACGAGAAGCGAGGTTGGATGAAATTAATCCAAAAGGTGTTTTAAAAGTATTCTGAAATTATTATGAGAAATTTAGCATTAAATGTAGCGGCGATCCAGGGATTCCTGGGGGCTATAGTGTCTTTGGCTTTTGGAGTGGTGATGCTTGCTAAGGGGGAATTTATCTATGGGATGCTGCTGTTTCTGGTGAGCACTCCGTTGTGTTTGGCGTTAGCGGTGGTGTTTGACTACGTGGCGGACCGCATGAGGCGAGATGTTTTGGAAGGGAGAGTAAGGGGAACCCATGATGTGATAGATACTCCGTGGGAGGATGATCCGGAGCATGGTGAACTCAAGCAAGGGAATGTGAAGCGTGGATACCTGAAGCATACTAATTTGGGAGGTGGGTGAGGGCCAGGCTAAGAAAATGCATCGGTGATGCGTTCTATGAAGATGAAGATTACTAGAGTAAATATGTTGATTTTGAGCTTATCACTGAGCGTGGTGGCGATGGGTGGTCTCATTTATAAACAACAGACGTCAAAGGATAGGAAGATAGCGATAGGGGATCTTAAGAAGCTGAGTGCGGCTGAGAAGGTGGCATTTACAGATAGGGGAGATGGAGTATTTTTGTCAAAGACGAAGCCTGGTGCTAATGATTGGCTAGCGCAGCAGAAGGAGCCCGGGCAGACGTTTGTCTCATATCTGAATAGCACGCCGAATCTGCCGGGTAAGGTGAGAAGTGTGATTTATATCCTGCCCATTGGTGAATTTCCAGAGGAGTCAGCACCTGATTTGCAGATGCTGTTAGATTATACGAGAGCATATTATCATCCTATGGAAGTGCTGATGAAGCCGGCGGTAGCTGATGCGGAGGTAAAGGCGAAAAGTAGGATTAACGGCAGAGTGAAGCAATGGCTAGCACCAGATGTGATGCGCTGGATGAAGCCACAGCTGAACGATGATGCTTATGCGATGATCTCAGTGACGATGACTGATCTCTATCCAGATCCCAGGTGGAATTATGTTTTCGGGATGGCGTCATTTCGTCAGCGCGTAGGGGTGTTTAGTTTCGCGCGCTATGGTGATAAAAATAGAGCGACTGTTTTAAGAAGAGCTGCTAAGATACTCACGCACGAGACGGGGCATATGTTTAGTATTAAGCACTGTATCTTTTATCAGTGTAACATGAATGGAGCGAATCATCTAAACGAGATGGACGCGACTCCGATGCATCTCTGCCCGGTGTGCCTCAGGAAAATGCAGCATGCGGTGAAGTTTGATGTGGTAGAGAGATACCAAAAGCTTCATGCATTTTACAAGAAATACAAACTGGAAGAAGAAGCAGAGTGGGTGAAAGCCAGAATCGATAAGATTGCAGAAGCCAAGTAATTCTGTTGAACTGGTGGTGAGGGAGGTGTAGTTTGTTGGTATGAAATTTATATCTCAGTTTAGTCTGCTAGCCATTTTTTCTGTATGTCAATTATCTGCTCAGGATGTAGCGGAGAAAGAGAGTAAGAAGGATGCTTCAGAGAAAGTGCTGGAGAAGGTAGCGGAGAAGCGCCCGATGTTGTATCCATTTGATGTGACGATAGGTGGGCAAAAGGCGGTGATGCAGAAGGGGAATATTCTCTTCGCAGTGATAGAGAAGCCAGTGAAAGCAGATGCGCTGCTGGAGATAGAGAAGGCGGCTCCTATGCTCATCGTGAATGCCTTTGCGGTCAAAGAGAATGGTGCGGTGATGGAGCCTGGAGCGCAACCTGCGGTTTATTTTGTGAAGGAAAAGAATGCGGTGAAACTCACGGAAACGATGGATGGTAAGCCGCTTAAGCCTGGTAGATACCTAGTGAATGTGGTGGCAAACGGGACGACTTCACGTGTGGTGTTCGAGGTGGAGGGTGCTGAGGGAGCTAAGAAAGACCTGAAAGTTCCGAGTGTGAAGCAGGTTTATGATTTTCTGACGAAGTAAAGTTGAGAGCTGAGAGCCAGGCACTAAGTGTCGATAGGAGAAAAAAATCTGACATTTTTGTGAAAAGTTTTTGCTATGATGGAAATTTGGTGTAGTTGTTTATTACATGAATATCAAAAAAGTAAGATTATTTTTGGGAGCCATCGCATTTGGCTTTTTGGGCACAGCATCGGCTTTAGCGGATGATGATCACGAGCATACTCCTATGGAGAAAGAAATGAAGACTGTCAGTGATAGTCTCAAGTCTCTCCGTAAGATGGATAAGAGTGATTACACAGCAGGAGCAGCAGCAGTGCGTAAGGCGCATGAAGCAATGCTCCGCTCTATGGCATACAGCCCAAGTCTGGTGAAGGAAATGAAAGATGGCGATGAGAAGACCATTGCTCTAGCTGACTCACGCAGACTGATGGGACTCACCTATGCTGTCCTCTGTGAAATGGAGATTGCCTACATCAAGAAAGATGACAAACTCATCGCTGACCTAGCGAAGAAGTGGAAAGCACTCAAAAAAGAAGGACATAAGAAATACACTGACGATTAATTCTAATATCGTTAGCATCAATTTTTATAAGGGTAGTCTTTGTCTGTTAGATAAAGGCTACCCTTTTTTGTTCAGTGTTTGACTGTTTGAAAGAGGGTCTATAGATTCTAACTTAATGGGAGAACGAGCTAAATCTATAGTATACAAATGTGCTTGCGCTATAGTTTGTTTGGGTGTTTTCGCGTTCTTAGCAACTAGAGTTTCTAAGAAAGCGCATCCTTGGGAGATGGTGCTGCAGATCGATAATGGTCTTGATCAAGATAGCTACTCTGCTTCTTCAATGGGTAATAGGGTTGTGACTTGTTTTTCGCCTGATGATAAAACGCTGTTTGTGGCGACTTCGAGAGGTTTGATAGAGGTTTGGGATATGGGTTCGATGAAGAGAAAAAATGTCTTTGGAATGAAGCGAGAGCCAGAACCGAATGAAGAACATGCACATCTAAAAGGAGCGTGGAATCTTGAGGTGAATGATCTAGGTCAGTTGGTTGAGAGCCGATGGGAGAAGTTGTTTTTTCATTCTCAGGAGGGAGATTTGATACGTGAGTATGAGCTGGATAGCTATAGAAGATTTAGTGTGTCAACTGATGGGGAGTTGCTGGCTGGAGGTTTTTTGAGACCTAATGTTATCATTCTTAAAACAGGTGAGCAGAAACAATTATTATTATCAAGTACGGGTTTCAATGGAGGGAATTCTGGATTTCAGTGGTCTAAGGATAAAAAGAAACTACTCATCAATGATGCTGTGGTGTTTGCTTTAGTCAATACGGATACTTGGGGTACGGAGATTTTAGCTAGGACAGATCACTTAGATTTAGTGAATGAAGCTGAGCAGGAATCTGAGGTATCAGTAGATGAAAACCGTAAGTGGACAGCGATGTTGATGGACTCTCAGTTCGTAGATGCTGACCGTAAAATAGCTAGCATTTATAACGCAGATGGCTGGAAGATGACTGCTATAGATCCGCGAGAAAATGTGATTCGATTTACTGATGTAGAGAGTGGAAAGTTATTGAAATCTCTCCAGCTCCCAGAGGCACCACGCAGTATGTGGGTGAGTGATGAAGGGGACAAAATTTATGTCACGATGTGCCCAGGTTTTTCTACGTTGCTCAATATTTATGATGCAAAATCAATGTCGAAATTAGCATCAGTGGAGAGTAAAGTGACCAACAGGTTTCCCACTAGGGTGATGGCGTTGGGTGGTGAAGGAAATCATATCATTCAGTATAGCGGAGGTGCTGTCATGCAAGACTGGGATGAGAGTTATTCTCCTGTTAGATTTGAGCCTTTGGATAATAGAGTGATCCAAATTTTGCAGAATAAGAAATCTGATATGCTCGTTACTGTTTTGAATTCTAGAGAAATTCATGTCTGGAAGAAACGTCGAGAAGCGAGTAAGTGGGGAGCTTTTGTGCTGTGGGAATACGGGGCTTCATATTTGTGTCTTATTGCTTTACTATTGTTACCTGTTTACTGGCTGAAAAGGGGAACAATGGCTCAGAAAAAGAGACCATTTAGAAAGCTGGAATGGGTGATTCTATGTATTTCAGCAATTACCATAGCCACTGCAATAAGCAGTGTCATATACAAACCACTACTAGCTGATATTTGGTTGTATTATAATGAAGGAGTGAGCCTTTGGTCGATTCTAGGTCTGAGTATTCCAATTGGTTGTTACATCGGGTTACTGTTACAGAGTGATGGATGGCGGAAGTTTAATCGGTTTTTGAGCTTGGTCGCTGGGGTTATTATCGTCGGATTTTTAATCTACTTTATCGTTCAATTATCAAGTATGAGTTTTGATGTGTATCATGAAATTATTCCTTCAAATAGATTTGATGGATTCACCTGGAATTTAAGTTTACTCTCAGTTATTGGATTGGCTGTGCTGTCGTGCTGTCTGTTATGTTTCAAGTTTTGGGTCTTACGTGTTCCTTTTAAAACAGAGGAAGAGTAGATAAACTGGCTATGTCTGAAGCACGGCGTAGAGCGGGCAGTTCATGAGGTCTGCTTGTCCGTTGCGGTATCCTTCTAGGAGGTGTTTTGAGCGTTTGGCGAGTGTTTTGCGGACTTCGCGGCGTTTGCCTTTTTCGCGAGAGATGTGCATGTGGTCGTAGGCGGTGGTCTGGTGTCGCATCCAGGCGATGGTAGCAGCTTCAGCTCTTTGTTCTATGGGTATGGTTTTGGTTCTGGCTACAGTTCCGCTACCTACGGGGATGGCGTGCTCGGTGATGCGGGTAGCCATGTCTGTGGCGAGGTCTTCTACGTCTGGGTGGAAGTTTAGGTAGGCGATGATTGCGTGGCAGAATTCATTTTTGTAAGCTTCTTGATCACGTTCGCGTTTGGCTCTGCCGGCATCTAGCTTTTTTTGATAGGATGGGTCTTGGCGTTCTTTGATGAGGATGTTTCTAAGGAATTCTATTCTCTCAGCAGGTGCCCAGATACCTTTGGAGAACATCTTTCTGCCTTTTGGTTCTTTTACTGTCCAGGTGGGACCGTCTTTTTTAATGCGTCTGCTGAGGGCGGCATCGCCTGGGGGGAGGAGTGACCAGCCATTGGGGATTTCTAACAGATCGCCATTTAGGCTAGTGACGTAGCCAGATTTGTTAGATGGTCTTACTTCTATGTTTTGATCGCTCATGACTATGGAAAATAGTTAAATTTTCTTTCGATCTAACAATGATGCCTTGAGTGGGTCTGAGGCGGAGAGGTGGGCGATGGCGATGGCTAGTGCGTCTGCGGCATCGTGCGGGGGAGTTTCTGATAAGCCGAGGAGCGCGCGGATCATGAAGGCGACTTGGGCTTTGTCTGCGTTACCATTTCCAACGACTGCTTTTTTGACTTTCTTGGGGGCGTATTCGTAGATGGATAGTCCAGTTTCAGCGGCGGCTATCATGGAGGCGGCTCTGGCGGCTCCCATGGAGATGGCTGTTCTCACGGACTGGACGAAGATGATGGCTTCTACGGCTACTTCGTCTGGCTCGTATTGGTTGATGAGATTGGTGAGTCCGGTTTTAACGGCGGCGAGTGCGCCGGATTGGGAAATTTTATTGGGGATGGAGATGACTCCGTAGTCGATGACGATCTGTTTGTGCTGGTCACCTTCTAGCACAGCGTAGCCGGTGTTTCTGACGGCAGGGTCTATGGCTAGGATTCTCATTGCTGGGGTGGTTGTGGGGGAGCTTGGGCTGGTGGGATAGGTCTTATGTGTCTTATAGGGCTTATTTCTGGTGTTTTGCTGGTAAATGACTCCATGCTGAATGTTAAGGGGGCAGAGGCGGGGACGCATCTAGCACATTGGCACATTTATCTGCGGCGGCGTTTGGGGGCTGGGCGGCGTTTGCGGACTACGGATTTTGCTGGGGTTTCATCGAGGATGGCGGTGTATTTGTAGTCGAATCCTTCTAGCTTTTTACGCTCGATTTTCTGCTTGATGAAGACTTCTACGGAGAGAGCGTAGTCTAGCTCGTCTGCGGTGAGGATGGTGAATGCATCGCCCTCGGATTCTGCTCTTCCTGTTCTGCCGATGCGGTGAACGTAGTCTTCTGCATTTTCTGGGACGCGGTAGTTGATGACGTGTGAGACACTGGAAATATCGATCCCTCGTGCAGCTACATCGGTCGCTACGAGAATGTTGTAGGTGTTGTCCTTGAAGCCATCTAGGGCTTTCATACGGTCTTTCTGACTGATGTCTGAGTGCATGGCGATGACGCGGGCATCACTCTTCTGGTTGAGCATGGAGCAGACTGAGTCCGCTTCTTTTTTGGTGCGAGTGAAGATCATGAGTGACTCGTGATCTGTTTTCTGGATGAGTGCGAGTAGTAGGTCATCTCGCTGATCCATGGAGACCGGATAGAATGCGTGCTTGATGGTGGATGCCACCTCAGCACGAGCGATCTCGATGGATGCCGGATTAGATAGACAGAAATCAGCAAAGCCTCTGATGGCAGGGGGCATGGTGGCGGAGAAGAAAAGGGTCTGGCGTTTGCTACCATTGTGGAATCTGCGGACTGAGCCGTTCCTCATTTCTTTTTCCTCAGCGGGCATATTCCATGGGCAGAGGTTGACTATTTTTCTGACGACTGGGAGGAAGCCCATGTCGAGCATGCGGTCCACTTCATCGAGGATGAGGATTTTGATTTCGCGGAATTTCATGGTGCCACGGAAGAAGTGATCTACTAGTCTTCCGGGTGTGGCTACGACGATGTCTGCATTTTTCAGCTGATCCATCTGTGCTCCGTATCCTACGCCTCCGTAAAGGAGAGCTACGGTCATGCCAGTGTGCTTACCGTAGGCTTCAAATTGTTCTGCTACTTGGTGCGCGAGTTCGCGAGTAGGCTCTAGGACTAAAATCTGTGGTTTGCCCTGCTTAGTGATCTGGCTGAGTGAAGGCAGAGCGAAGGCTGCAGTCTTACCGGTGCCTGTCTGTGAAGCGCCCACTAGGTCACGCCCATCTAGGATAAGCGGGATGGCTTGTGCTTGGATGGGGGTAGGTTTTTCGTAGCCAGCCTCGGTGACCGCCTTTTGGATAGGCTCTGAAAGTCCTAGTTCATTAAATAGCATGTGGTGGTGGTAGGCTGGAAATGCAGAATTTAAAAGGAAAAACGGAAGAATCCCCAGTGGAGATTCGTTATTGGTTATTTGTTATTTGTTATTGGGGGTGTGTTACTTCGTAAAATCTGTGGTGGTTATTCCACCATCTTGCGCATCGGGATCATGCTGGAGTGGTGGAAGCCTTGTGCTTGAAAGAACTTCTGGGAGTCTGAGCTGATCTTGTCTGTGAGTAGTGTGATGCGCATGAATTTCTTGTCATGGGCGAATTTGTAAACGTGCTTGAGAAGCCTGCTTCCGTATCCTTGTCCTCGGTGAGTAGGGTGGATGATGAAGTCTTCGAGTAGTATGACCATGCCGCCAACTGCCGTAGAGATGGTGAAGAGTAAATTAACGATGCCTATGATGCTGTGATCATTTCTGAGGATGAATATTCTGCCTCGGTTGGGTGCCTCTAGGATGAGTCTTAGACCATTCATCTGGTTCTCGCGTATGGGGGTGAAGTCTCCTTGAATTTCTAACAGTTCCATGACTAGCTCCGTGATCTCATCGAGATCCTCGATGGTCGCGGTCTCGATGCGAGGTGTATCGCTAGTTAATTCTTGGTCTGGCATGATGTGAAAATTTCTACCAATGATAGCTTACCATTCGATGGCAACTGCCGCCCAGGTGAGTCCTGCCCCGAATCCTACGAGTACGATATTGTCGCCGCGCATAAATTTTCCTTCACGGTGTGCTTCATCGAGCGCGATGGCTACCGCTGCTGCGGAGGTATTGCCGTATTTATGGAGGTTCACGAATACTTTTTCATTCGGGATAGTGAGACGGTCTGCGATGGCATCAATGATGCGGAGATTTGCTTGATGCGGGATGACGAGCTTAATGCTGTCAGCATTGAGTCCAGCATTCTCGATGACAGATTCTGCGGAGCGTTTCATGGCATTGACTGCGAGCTTGAAGACTTCTCTGCCCTGCATGGCGAGCGATGCGAGTTTCTGATCAGCGTTATCGATGGTGGTAGGGCAGGCAGATCCACCTCCTGGAATGTTGAGAATGGATGATTGAGAGCCATCTGTACCTATTTCAGTGGCGAGAATGCGCCCCGTGTCTGCTGAGCCCCTGGTGAGGACTGCGGCTCCAGCTCCATCACCAAATAGAACGCAGGTGTTTCTGTCTGACCAGTTGGTGAATGCGGAGAGTTTCTCAGCACCGATGATGAGTGCGTTTTTAAATGCTCCATCTGAGATCATGCGCTGAGCTATCTCCATGGCGTAGAGAAAGCCTGAGCAAGCCGCTGAGGCATCAAATGCTAGTGCAGATTTGGCGCCTAAATTATGCTGTACGTAGCAGGCTGTGGCAGGTGTGAGCGTATCCGGGGTGATAGTGGCTACGATGATAAGGTCTATATCAGTGGCATTTATGCCGGCGTTATCTAGTGCGTTTTTAGCTGCAGCCGTCGCTAGGTCTGATGTGCTTTCGCCTTCAGCGGCGATGTGTCTGGACTTAATCCCTGTGCGGCTTGTGATCCACTCATCGGTAGTATCCACGATGCTTTCGAGATCCTTATTGGTCATCACTCTCTCTGGTAAATAGCTTCCAGTTCCTGCGATGGTAACGGGTATCTTAGACGTATTAGACGTATTTGCGCTCATTTGTGTGAATTATTAGCGGATCAGATGACGATGGTCAACAGTTTCCATAAGCACGGTGAGGAATAAAACTGGTGGTAAGACAGAGAAAAAGCTAAGAATTGAGGTCCCTGTGACGTAGATTAATCTCATAGTTGGGGAATTAGTAGTTGCCTTTTGAGCGATAGAGGTAAGTTTTATTCAAAATTTCACGACAACTGAGAATTACAGGTAAGTTTTTTATGAACGGAACAGATTACACCATTTCACTAGAGATTCAGCATCGGATTAGATTTACGCGCGGCGCGTTCGATCACGGCAACCGCACGCTCGCCACGCTTCTATCGAATGAAGGTGAGAATAAAGTTGCCAAGGTGCTAGTGTATCTAGAGCAGGCAGTAGCAATAGCTTTTCCTCAACTCACGGAGCAGATAGAAAATTATTTCTCAGGTATTCCGGGGTTTGATTTCCGTGGTGTGAGGGTGGATGTAGGTGCGGAGGAGTGCAAGCGCAATGAGAAGGTGCTGCGTAGGGTCTGGGACGGAATTGAAGAGGAAAAGGTGGATCGCCATTCTTATGTGCTAGTTATCGGAGGAGGAGCATTTTTAGATGTTGTGGGATTTGGCGCAGCCACTGCACATCGTGGCGTGAGGCTAGTGAGGTTTCCCACCACCACACTATCCCAAGATGACAGCGGGGTAGGGGTGAAAAATGGGATTAATGCTTTTGGCAAGAAAAACTGGATCGGGTCCTTTGCTGTTCCCTATGCGGTGGTAAATGATTTTGCCTTCCTACATACGCAGCCTGAAAATATCCGTAGAGAAGGGCTAGTGGAGGCGGTGAAAGTAGCGCTTGTGCGAGATGCCGCATTCTTTAGCTGGCTAGAAGATAATGCCCAGTTTCTGTATGAGCTAAAGCCAGCTGTGCTAGAGGAGGCGGTGGAGAGATCTGCCATTCAGCATGCTGAGCACATTGCAGAGGGGGGAGATCCTTTTGAGACAGGGAGCAGCAGACCGTTAGATTTTGGTCATTGGTCTGCGCATAAGTTGGAGCAGATTACAGATTTCGCACTCAGCCACGCAGAGGCAGTGAGCATGGGGGTAGCTCTGGATACCGTTTATTCATGGAAAACGGGGAGGATTTCTGAGCAAGATGCTCACCGAGTGTTAGATATTTTACTGAAGCTTGGCTTGCCACTGTACGATGAGGCTTTCGAGCGCAGAGATGAGAATGGAAAACGCGAAGTTTTAGCCGGTTTAGAAGAGTTCCGCGAGCATCTGGGTGGTGAACTTACTGTGTTATTACTGAGAGATTTAGGCAAAGGCGAAGATGTTCATCAACTGGATGAATGCCTGTTAGATGTTTGTATTGAGCACAATGCCGCTTATCAAAGCGCAAATGATTCTGTGGTGGTTAAGTAAACGAAGCTTCTTGAATTCATTTATCTAAATACGAGAGTTTCAATAGCGAACCACAGATGTGATCTGGTATGTATTTTCGCTTGTTTGATTGAACTTGATATAGGTTCCGTTTTCCAAAGGGATGATGAATTCTTTTCTAGTGGGTCTGTATCTTCCTGATAAATGATAAGCCCAGAGAATGTTTTTGTGAATACGTAATTCTTTTAGAAACCCTGATGTTATCTGCTCCCCAGTAGATCCTGCCATCTCGACATCTGAGCGAATGGTCACGTTGATGAAGTTTATCTTATTCTCTGAGTTCAAAAGGTTCTTTAAATGAACATTATTCTTTCTTAGAGCTTCAATTTTATCATCAGAAAACTCACGAGTGAATATAAATCTGCCGTCTTGGTGGCGTCTCAGGTGTATGGTGAGAATGGTGCCTATCATCATACTGACGATGATTACGCAAAAAATAGTCCATTTATGATTCATTATCTATCAATTTTAACATATTGTTTTGAGTAAGACAATCTTCGCTAAGTGTGTCGCTCAATTCAGAGTAATAAACATATAACCAAACTAGACTTATAAGCTGGACATGAGAAAGTATAGTTCTTACTTGTGTAGGTAATCTATAAACCAATGAAACTAACGAAAAAATCAATACTAGCAATAATCGTTTCGCTTGCCACTACTCTATGTGCAAGCGCGGCTGATTTCCGTATCTGGACCTCCAAGCAGGGAACCACGATTGAAGCCCAAATTTTAAGGTATGCTAATGGTATAGCTTATCTCACTACGAAAGAGCCTAAGGAAATGCAGATCAAGGTGGCTGATCTAAGCTTAGCTGATAGACAATATCTTATCGAGTTTGCGCAAGCGGATAAAGATGTTCTGATGAAAGGTGATCCAGCAGTTCCTGAGCACGCTTGGAAGAAGCCAAAAGATTTCATTAAGAAGCTAGAAGAAACTATGTTGTTTGATGGTACTGAGCATGAGTATGAACTTTATGAGACTAAGCACTACTTGTTTGCTTGTTCTAAGGGCATTAAGCCACATGGACTTGCGGAGACAGCTGAAGCATGTTGGCATGGAATGTCATTCCAGCACCTTGAGTTTATTGAGAACTGGGGAACTACTCGTAAGTTAGTCATCGTACCAGCAGATTCAGATATTTATAACTCACTAGGAAAATATGAAAGTGCAAGACTTGCATCGATTGGTCAAAACGAGAGAGCAAATAATGTGGCTGCTATCTGGTCTCGTCTAGGAGTAGGAGATCTCGGAGTGAAAGAAGAAGTCATGAAGAAATACAACCTTAAGGAGTATGGAATGGCATTTAACACGAGAGATAAGAAGGATTTCCGCAAGGACTGGAATCCTTTTCAGACGCATGTGATGTGTTCAGACTTGCTTAGCGAGCAGCTAGGTGGTGTTTCTTCTATTAGTGGAAATGGATACTTCGCACTCTCTACTGGACATGCTTACTACAAGGAAATCCAACTTACCAAAAAGACTGAGACGAACCTACTGAGTAAAGAGTATGATACTGGAATCGGTTCTAAGAAAGGATTTGATGACGGCACAGCTTGGGCGAAAACGCTTCAGAAACTCGTGAAGAAAGGCAAAGTGAAGCCAAGACTCGAACAGACATTGAACCTGAAAACTGCTCAAGATTTAGACCCTGAGAAGCTAGTTACAATGTATGCACTCTCATGCTACTTGCAGAGCACACAGCCTAGAATCTCTGCCTATGCTAAGCTATGCAGAAGAATTAACACCTCAGACCAAGTGCCAGCACCATCTGAGCTAGTAAAGTTCTTTGGTTTTGAAACGATCGAAGCATTTGAGAAAGACTGGGTGGAATTCATCAAGTCTAGAGATTTTAAATAACGAACGAATTAAATAATTATTATTATGAAACCAATCAAATATATGACGATGTTAATGCTCGGAATGGGGCTGAGCATCTCTTCGCTAAGTGCCAAAGAAGTAATTGAATACCGTGATTTCAAGAACGCTGCGGGAAAAGTAATCAAGGCGGTGTTAGTGGACAAGACTGATACGAAAGCTGTATTCCTAATGCAGAATGGAAGACGTAGCAGGGTGGATATTTCAGCTCTGAGTGCTGAAGACCAAGAGTATGTAAAAGGCTGGAATAAGGCGAAAGCTTACTTTCTCTCTAAGTGCAGAAGCCTCTCAGTAGGAGCACTACTCACACTTCGGGGTTATGAAGCTATCCCTGTCAAGTTAGATGGAAATTCTATCATGGTAGAAGCTAAGATCAATGGCAAGCCAGCTAGATTTGTCGTAGATACAGGAGCGGGCACGTCATTGTTCCACACAGGATCAGCTACGCGCACAGGCTGTGAGCTGGGACCATTTGAGCATAAGGTGTATGGAGTTTCTGGAGAGGTTCCAGCTGCGCTCGCACAAGTGGATACTCTACAGATCGGTGAGTCAGTATTTAAAGACAGACAGATCATGGCAACTGACCTCATGAAGGATATGCCTAAGGGAGCAAAGCGCAAGGATGATGGATTATTCGGAGCTGAGATGCTTTCTGAGTTAGATGCTGTTATTTCCTACCAAGAGAGAAAATTATTCTTACGTCCAGATAAGTCTGATAGTGCTAAGGTGAAGACCACAGGTGACGAGCAGGCAGATGCAGATGCACTTACATTTAGAATTTTTAAATCTAAATCAGGAAAAACCTACCGTGGAACTATCGTTAAGAGGACAGCTACAGTTCTCACTCTGAAATCACCTAGTGGTAAAAAGTTTCAGCTGCCTATTACTCAGCTATCTCCAGAAGATGCAGAGTATGCGAAGAGCTGGACGCCAGAAGGAGCCTTATTCCTGCAGCATTGCCGTAGTCTGACCATCCAGGAGCTGTTAGAGCTCAGAGCATACCAGAGCTTCAAGTATGAGCGTAGAGGAAACCACATTTTCGTTGATGGAACACTCAACGAGAACAAGGTAACTTGGATGATCGATACAGGTGCTGATAGCTCATTATTACACCTAGATGCTGCTAAGAAAAACAATGTAGAAGTTGGTCCAATGGATCAGAAAGTTTACGGAGTGGGTGGTGAAGCACCTGCTGCTGGTTGCACAGTTGAGAGTGTTACTCTCGGAACGGCAGTCTTCAAGAAGCGTCGTGTTATGGCTACCGACTTAGATCGCTTTGACCAAGGACTCGACTATGTGGGCCTCTTCGGAGCGGACTTCATGCGCGAGTGTAATGCAGTGATCACTTACCGTGAACAGCGTATGTTCATGAAGCAAGAAGGTGTGAAGTAAGCTTACTTACTAGAAAATTCATAAAGCCTGAATCTGATAACTGTCAGATTCAGGCTTTTTTTTGAATGTGCAGGATTGATACCAGTCTGTGAAACAAATGAGACGATAGACAGAGTGGATCTTTATTAAATCAAGGCGTGATGAGGGAGTGATGCGAGCATCATGACCGAAGAACAACGCAGATTTTATAAAGATACGCCTGGCTGTTTTTCTAATTGCGAAGCACAATCTTAAAGCATCAAAAATAAACACTATCGTCTCTTTTGTTTTGCAGACTGGTATTACTTCAGTTCAATTTCAGTCAGAGGCAATTCCTCATCTGGGTCAGCTGGTGCCACCTTGAGTGTGTGAGATTTACCGTTGCTTGAAATGGTCACAGTTTGCTCGCCATCTGCATAGGCAGGAATGGAAAACTTGTTAGAATTCATGCGCTGAGACCAAGAGAGTTTCCCATCAGCAGTGTGCACAGTGACTACCGGCTTTTCAGTATCTGTCACAGTGACGTTTGCTAGTAAACCGACTACTTTTCTACCCTCGTTATCAGTTTGCTTCACTGTCTTCGGCCAGCCTGGGTATTGACCAGTAGGCAGGCGCTTGGCTATCACTCCCGAGCGTGGATGGCTGTTGAATGTGATCGTTCGTTTCACTGTATCAAAGTCCACAATACCAAACCCTGGAACCTGGTAGCCTAGGTTGCTTTGTAGATCTTGATGATAGGGGCCATTGGGATCGGTATTCGGATTCGCTACTGCATGGAATGTCACCTTGTTCTTGAATCCATCGAGCCGCTTACCGAGGTATTGTTCAGGTTTAGGCACGGGTGATCTGTAATAATTGGTTTTAAGTGCTGGGTAATATGCGCGAGCGTAGGCATTGGATACAGCAGGGGCAGTGAAGCCGAACACCGCATCATCATGGTTCTCTACTCCGTGTTGTACCAGCGTAGAGAGGTGCTGATCTCCTGCGATGTGGACTGCTCTGGCTGCACGCATGGTAGAGACTGCACGGTTGCGCCCGCTCTGTGGCCAGCCATTAGAATCTAGATCCGCAATGAGGTAGCTACCAGCATGATGCGATGCGAAATTTCCAAATGGTGACTGACTCAACACTGCTTTCATTTGCGCATTTTCGCTCCAGTCCTGTGCCCATTTTGTTAGAAATTTCTCCTGAGGCTTACCCAGTAGTTCTAGGTGTGGGAGGTCTAGCCCAGCAGTGTCAAACTCTGGGTTGTTGTAGTGATCTGGTCGCTTAGTCTTGCTGGATGGGAGTCCGTTATTTGCGGGGCCGCTCTTGAAGAGCCTGTCTCCCACGATGGCGAAGCTCATTCCGCCCCAGTTCCAATCACAGAAATAGGCAGGGATGTTCTGCTCCATTGAGTTTGGTTCTGGGCAGTCTGGTAAATGTGTTGTCTGTGTGCGGTGCACTTGAGCGATAAATGCTCCCGGGAATTTGTAACCGCCATTATTCCAGTTTCCATCTGGGGCTTTGCGTCCGCCAGCTCCCCAGTGATTGCCTTGGTAAACATCATGGTCATCTGGGATGGTGGCACTTGGAACGTCTCTCACTACTTCATTAAATGCGTAGCAATGAAAGAGCCATTTATAAAGATAGTCTTCATGGATGTTAGCTCTATCTACATAAGAAGGAGTGCCTTCATACATCTGGTCACCATAGAAGAAAACGAGGTCCGGCTTCTGCTCTAGGGTGCGATCAATGATGTCTTGGTGCGGATAGTAGTTCACTTCATTCCAGTTTCTAACCTGTCCCCATGGGCGGTGAATCACACAGCCTAGAGCCGCCAGCCTAACTTTCCCTGAGGTAGGTTCTGCTGCTATTTTACCAGTGTAAGTAGCTGGCTTCTCTGAGCCGTTCAGTGGGAGCGATACTCTATAAGCTACAGATTCTTTTGAATTCCAGTTCTCCACTCGGAAGCTAAGCATTTCATCGATTTTAGTAACCTTCGCCTTACCTGCTACCTGCCATTTTCCATCTCTGTAAAATGAAAGTGTCCCCTCTTTTCCTGCGTTTGGCATACATTGAGCAGTGAGTTTGAGCACGCCACGGTTAATGGTGTATTGTGCCAGAACGATGGGTCCTACAGCTTGGGAGTTTACCCTTGGTGCGCCAGACTTCACTTGATAGTTTGAAAAAAGAGACTCTGCTGTACGGATGTTTTTACCCGTTCCCTTCAGTGGTTTTGCTCCCGGATGAGAGAGCAGACCTATGCCGCCTTTCATGCGCTCAGTAGGGATAGTGATCGTAGTTGATGTTTTTGCCCCTGGTTCTGTGAGCGTGAGGGTCATGGCTGTGAGCTCATCTGTCTTCTTTTTGGAAGTGATCCTGAGAGTTCCTCGTGGTGGTCCGAATTCTCCTTTTATAGCAGGCTTCAGATCGAGTGCGCTGAGAACTTTACCGTGATCGAGATCGATGACTCTCAAGAATCCATCGCCAGATACGCCTATCGCATACCCAGATCCAGGGACTGCAGGATAGGCTTTTTTGCCTCCTTTTTTCGTGGCGAAATCAAAGATCAACGCACGAGACTTGTAATTTGGCATTGAGTGCCCAGAGCCGAGTAATACCCCAGCAAGAGCATCTGGTGCGAGTCTGGAATTATCATCGCCTTTAGGAACTAAGTTTAAATCGACACTGAGATCTAGATCGCCCTGAGTGAGATCTATATTTCTAGTCATGTCCACTGCGACTCTCCAGCCTAGGAAAGGGCGATTTGGTGAGCAGAGGATTGAGTCGCGGTCATCACCATTCACTCCCCAGTCAGCCATGCGGTTAGCCCACCAGGTAGGACCTATCCAGCGACCTTCTGGTTTGAAATTATCGAACTGTGCATCTGTTAGAGTGTCCTCTAATTTTAGTTTAGCTAAATCTGCATCTGTAATCTGCTGCGCTGCAGCAACAGATACGGGTGGAGTGACAGCGGGCATCGCAACCAAAGGTTGGAGCGATGAAGTGAGTGTGATGAGTAAAGTTAGAGGTAAGTTTTTCATGATAAAATAAGATAAAGTTGTGATTCAGATTAAGCCCAGTCGAGGACGATTTTACCAGATTCGCCAGAGAGCATGGTCTGGAAACCTTCCTCAAAGTCTGTGTAGTGGAATTTGTGCGTGATGACTCCGCTGGTATCCATGCCAGCGCGGATCATCGAGGTCATTTTATACCAAGTCTCATACATCTCTCTGCCATAGATTCCTTTCAGAACGAGCCCCTTGAAGATGACCTTGTCCCAGTCAATAGCAACGTTATCTGGGAAGATCCCTAGGAGTGAAACTTTAGCTCCGTTTGAAGTATTCTGTAAAATGTCATTCAGCCCACTTGGATGACCAGACATCTCAAGAGCAACATCAAATCCCTCATTCATTTTGAGTTCTTTTTTGACATCTGTTAGAGATTCCGTGGCGACGTTTACCACACGCGTAGCACCGAGCTTTTCAGCCAGCGCAAGGCGGTAAGGATTCACATCTGTGACTACTACGTGGCGGGCACCGGCAAATTTAGCAACAGCAGCAGCCATACATCCGATCGGTCCTGCACCTGTGATGAGAACGTCTTCAGCAACCAGATCCCAGGAGAGGGCAGTGTGCACCGCATTCCCTAAGGGATCAAACGTAGAGATGACATCCTCTGGAATGGAAGGATCTACCTTGTAGGCATTCGTCGCGGGAATAGATAGATATTCAGCAAAGGCACCTGTGCGGTTTACTCCCACTCCCAGTGTGTTAGGGCAGAGGTGTCGGCGTCCTGCTAGGCAGTTTCGGCAATGTCCACAGACGATGTGACCTTCACCTGAGACTAGCTCACCTATTTCAAAATCCGTAACACCATCTCCCACGGCAGCGATCTCACCGCAGAACTCGTGCCCTACAGTCATTGGTACTGGGATGGTTTTCTGTGCCCACTTGTCCCATTTATAAATGTGGACATCAGTTCCGCAGATCGAAGTTTTCTTGATTTTGATCAGAACATCCATTGGTCCTACTTCTGGTTCAGGTACGTCTTCTAGCCATAGACCTTCTTCTGCTTTAGATTTTACGAGTGCTTTCATGTAGTTGAAATTTATTTGCTTAATGATTTCTATCACAGTCCTTAGACCGCTCAGATGGTTACAGTTCATTTTATGGCACGGATTTGGAACATGCGCAATCGTAGAGGATGAAAAACCAAAATTGAGGGCAAAAAAATAGAAGCGACAAAATTTGCCGCTTCTATTGGAGGTGATTCGTTAGAATCTAATCTAAATCTGGTCTTTCTATGATGAGATTATTTGGTGATTTCCTCAAATTTAGTCATTACTGTAGCTGAATCATGAGCTCGCGCTATTTCCTTTCCATCTTTGTCAATGAGCACGTAGGTAGGCACAGCGTTGGTTTTGATGTCCTTCACCATCGTCTTCTCAATATCTGCCATCAAGATGGTAGGCCATGGGAAAGACTCTTTCTTTGCCCATGCTGTAGCCTTAGCTCCATCTCTGTCCACACTGATCTGAACGAGTTCGAGATTACCTAGTTTAGAAATTTTGTCGTTGTACTTTTCCACTAACTGTGGAACTGATCTACGGCAAGGTGGTCACCAACTTGCAGTAAAATACATGATGTAGTAGTCTGGATTACCAGCAAGCTTGGTCGCGGCATACTTCTCACCATCAAACTTTTGAATCACCGGTGCGATGCTTTTAGCAACGGCCGAAGCAGCTACTTCTTTAGCATCCTCTGTCTTAGCGTCAGCAGTAGCTTCTTTCTTAGCGTCAGCCTCAGGTGCTTTCTCTTTTGTGTCTTGTCCACTTACCACCATCGTAAATGAGGCAGCGAGCAGAGTGAATAATTTATATTTCATATCGCCAATACTCTGCTGCCTATACCACTTCTTGGCAAATAGAAATTTCATGTAAGTGCGTATATAAGAGGTTAAAGTTGGTGATGAAAGTTCTTTTTAGAATCGGTATTTTATCGCTTTTAAATTTTATCCACTATAAAGAAATCCCTATGAGTAATGA
The DNA here is from genome assembly GCA_937128235.1 of uncultured Verrucomicrobiales bacterium. GTDB lineage: Bacteria > Verrucomicrobiota > Verrucomicrobiia > Verrucomicrobiales > Akkermansiaceae > Rubritalea. Next base: position 10,290 of record CAKZMG010000005.1, on the reverse strand, counting down.
TCCACTACACGGAATCACCCTAGAGCGAATGCTGACTGAGCTGGTCAATGAATATGGCTGGGATGATCTGGCATTCCGGATCAGAATTAACTGCTTCAGCCGCGATCCCAGCATCAAGTCGAGCCTCAAATTCCTCAGAAAAACCTTCTGGGCGAGAGCTAAAGTAGAAGATCTATATAGATTTCACCTAGGCCTTGAACCTAAAGAACCCAAGGAACTAAAAACGCCTAAGAAGGATAAATGAATGGTTACTTCGCAGCCTTATTGATTGCGCAAGAAAGCACTAAAAAACAAAGGCAAATACGTATGACCGTATGAGCGAAGGTGTGAACGTGACTGCTAGAACCCGTGACCTACCCGATTCTTTCTTTTTTGTTAGTTGCGGTTATTCATAATGCCTTTCAAGGTTGTTGGGTTCATACGCATATCAAGAACCGCAACTACCATGACTACTTCATCAACCACATAATAATAGATGGAATACGGAAACCGCTTAGATAGTAATCTGTGAAATCCAAAGTGCTTTCGGTGTAATCCAAAATAGATCCGTAGTGCTGAAATGTCGGTTAATATACAGCTTGAAAAATAATCACCAACACCAAATTCACAAGAGTCGTAGAAATCTCTAGCTTCTTCTATATCGTCTCTAGCTTCGCCTGAGATGAAAACTTCCCTGAGCAGTGTCTATGCAAAATGTGACTTAACCTGATCTAATGTATAAAACTTGGTCTCACCTGATTCTATTCTGCGGAGTCTTTCGTTCAATACGTCTTCATGCCAAGCTGGTGAACTAGGCTCAACGGCATCGTGACAAAGAGCGTCCCAGATACGTTCCATTGTCTCTAAGCGCTCACTTGAACTCATACTATTAATTTCAGCTATGTTCATAGAATCATATTAGACTTGGATGAGGTGTAACACAAGGAAGTTTTTAGAATAACGTCCGAGTTTATTCACGCACTGCATAGAGCACGATCCGAAATCAGCTCGAGGGTTAAAGCGTTCATTGAAAGTTCTACTAGCGTCTGGCAGAGCGTTGATCTACGCCTTGTGTGTGCGAAGCATACACTGTTTTTAAAACAATTCCTCTGTGTTCTTAGGTGGTGTTACTCCGATCTTGGTGTAGGCGCTGGGGAGGGCTACGCGGCCTCGGGGGGTGCGCTTTAGGAAGCCTTGCATAATGAGAAATGGCTCGTGGACTTCTTCTAGGGTGGATGCATCTTCGCCTACGGCTACGGCTACGGATGAGAGACCTACTGGACCTCCGTTGAATTTGTAAATGACGGCTTCTAGGATGCGCTTGTCCATTTCATCAATGCCGTCTTCGTCTATCTCGATCATGGCGAGTGCTTGGTTGGCGATGTCTGCACTGATGGTGCCGTCTGCTCTGACTTGAGCAAAGTCTCTGACCCAGCGGAGGAGGTTGTTGGCGATGCGGGGGGTGCCTCTGGAACGCGATGCTATTTCGAGTGCTCCATCGGCTGTGATTTCTATCTCTAACAGCCCAGCGGAACGCTCGATGATGACTGCGAGTTCTTGCTTGGTGTAGTAGTCGAGACGGTTCACTAGTCCGAAACGCGAGCGCAGGGGAGCGGTGAGCATGCCCGCGCGCGTGGTGGCTCCCACTAGGGTAAATTTGGGTAGGTTGAGCTGGATGGAGCGGGCGGATGGGCCGGAGTCTATGATGATGTCTAGCCGGAAGTCTTCCATGGCGGGGTAGAGGTATTCCTCGATGGCTGGGTGGAGGCGGTGAATTTCATCGATGAATAGGATGTCGCCTTTTTGGACATTGGTGAGGATGCCAGCGAGGTCACCAGCCTTTTCTATCTGGGGACCAGAGGTGGTGTGGAGCTGGGTGCCGGCTGCTCCGGAAATGATGTTGGCAAGGGTGGTCTTACCTAGTCCTGGAGGACCAGAGAGGAGGATGTGTTCTAGGACGTCATCGCGCTGCTGTGCGGCCTCGACCATGAGGGTGAGGCGTTCTTTGATTTTATCCTGACCGTGGAACTCGCTGAAGGCGGGCGGGCGGAGGGATTGCTCGTAGTTAGCATCGTGGACTTGAGAGGTTTTATCGTATGTGGAGTCATCCATTTCTTAGAGCTTTAGGGGAGTGAGTTTTTTTTACAAGGATGTGTTTATAAAAGGACAAAAAAATAGCTCTCAATTGAGAGCTATTTTAAAATTGTAGTTATTCTGCTATATACTAGCGTCTTCTTCGAAATACTCCAAAGAAGGCTCCAAGCATGATTAGCATACTAGATGAAGGCTCTGGTGTAGGGCAAGGACCATAGTTTTTTATTGTAGGACCATTAGGATTATCTGGATCAACAAAGCCTTGTAAGCCGAGAGAAGCGTTACGTATTGCAGTTGTTCTAGCCCCCGTCACAGGATCTATTACTTCAAACCAAGCTGCTTGTGATAGATTTGAGTATGAGTGGGAAATGTCAGAAGCGTTTGCAAGCGTTGCGTCAACATGCGTGAATGTAGATGTGTAAGTGCTATTTAACAAGTTGCCAGTAGAATTCCATGTAATGTCGAAACCGTTGGTATTACTTGCAGAAGGCCCAAATTCAAAGGTGAGAGACTCTGCTTGTCCATTAGTGAACGAGGCAACATCGACGGTGTTTGTAGTGGTTCCATCATTCCAACTAAATTGAAGTGTGGGGTTGGCTGCGTTTGCTTGCCTTAGCGCAATAGTGAAGAAATTGCCTGATGTGTTATCCCTCCAAGACCAAGATGTTCTGTTAGCGTTTCCGACATGGGTTGTGAATTCAGCTAAACCACCAGTGGGGCTAAAGTTAACTGTAGTATCCCAAGTTTGATTGATGTTTATAGCATCATTGGTAGTGTTCCAAGTGTTAGTTCTAACACTTGCTCCTGTGTATCTGTAAGTTCCTTGGAAGGAAGCACCTCCATTGTAAGGACTATTAGCAGAAGTGTCTCTTAGAGTGCCTGTACCATTAAATGCTCTATTGGAACTTATAGATGTAGCTTCTCCTGGTCCGAGGCATTGGGCTGAGGAAGTGCTTGTAATAACAAGACTTGTAATTAGGGAGATAATTAATTTATTTTTCATATTATTATTATTGGGGTTGAACCAAATTTTATTGCTGTGAAAGCCTGATAGTAAATCTTTTTTTAATAAGTAGTATTATGTAAGGTGGTTTTTTTGGGTTTGATATTTTTTAACTTGCTTGTAGATAATGAGTTGAGTTTGAGTTGGTGTTTTTTCTGTGAAGTAATTTTAGAGGGTAATACAGATTATTTTGGTTAAATATTCTTAAGTAAATTGTTTTGCATTGCAGGACTGAGAGCGAATGAATTATCCTCTGTGCAGATGAGGGAAACAATAGGGATTATATCAGGGAATGGGATTTACCCAGAGACGTTTGCGGCTGCGGCTAGGAAGAATGAGCCGGGGTGTAAGCTGGTGGCTGCTGCTTTTAATGGTGAGACGAAAGAGGATCTGGGCGAGAAGGTGGATGAGATAGAGTGGTTTCGGGTCGGGCAGCTGAGTAAGATTATTAAGTTTTTTAAACGCGAGGGTGTGACGCGTGCGATCATGGTGGGGCAGATTGCTCCTAAGAATTTGTTTGATCTGAGGCCAGATATGCGGATCTTGCTGATGCTGGCTAGGGTGAAGAAGAGGAATGCGGAGACGCTCTTCGGAGCGATAGCGGATGAGCTGGATAAGGATGGAATAGAGCTGATCAATGCGACGACTTATCTGGATGATTTATTGCCTGAGCCAGGGCATGTGTGTGGACCGAAATTGAAGAAACGTCAGCAGGAGGATGCTGAGTATGGGTTCGAGATAGCGAAGGAGAGCAGCAGATTAGATATAGGTCAGAGTGTGGTGGTGCGGCATGGCACGGTGCTGGCAGTTGAGGCGTTTGAGGGCACGGATGAGTGTATTAAGCGTGGTGGGAAACTAGGGAGAGGAAAGAGCTGCACGCTGGCAAAAGTGAGTAAACCGAATCAAGATTTCAGATTTGATGTGCCGTGTCTAGGCACGCGAACGATAGAGGCGTGTAGTGAGGCTGGGGTGAAGGTAATAGCTTGTGAAGCGAAGCGGACGCTTATTTTAGGCAAGGGTGATGTGGAGAAAATCTGTAAGGATAAAGGAGTCACGATTGTGGCGTTATAAGTTTTGGTCATTGACGATTGAGCTGAACAGGGCAAGTTGTTAATGTGGATGGTAAAGTAGATATTCCAAAGAAGACGATTTATAGGTTGTCGACTTATAGTAGGTGCTTGCAGCGTCTGCATGAGAATGCGATGGAGACGGTGAGTTCTAACTCGCTGGCTCAGGCTGCGAATGTGAAGCCGGCTCAGCTGCGAAAAGATCTGGCTTACTTCGGGCAGCTGGGGACGCGGGGGCTGGGTTATCCAGTGGAGCTGTTGTTAGAGACGATCCGTGATGTGCTGGGACGCGCGACCTTGCAGCCGGTGATTCTGGTGGGTGTGGGAAATTTGGGGCGTGCGCTTTTACACTATGATGGCTTCAAGAAGGAGGGCTTCGAGGTGTTGGCGGCGTTTGATACGAATCCAGAGGTGTTAAAGCAGAAGGAGGTCTCGGTTCCGCTGATGCATGATGATGAGATGATTCCATTTATTAAGAAAAATGGGGTGAGGATGGCGATACTTTGTGTTCCTGCGCAGTATGGTCAAGAGGTGGCGAATGTGGTGGTTGATGCTGGGGTTCAGGGGATATTAAATTTCTCACCTACGATTCTGCAGGTGCCAGATCATGTGGTGGTGACGCGAGTGGATTTGGCGATGGAGCTTGAGAGTTTGAGTTACTTTATTGATCAATAATGTGCATCTTTGTAGTGCCAGTATGTAGATTTAGCTTAAAATGAATTTTTTGTTTATCGCTGGGTGAATTCTGCCAATATTTAACTCAATATGAAAATAGGAATTCCAAAAGAGATAAAGAATCAGGAGCACAGAGTGGCAATGATCCCTGCTTGTGTGCAGGACTTAGTGAGGCGCGGGCATGAGGTGTTCGTTCAAAAATCTGCTGGCGAAGGCTCTAGCTATAGTGATGAGCAATATGTCTCATGTGGTGCTATGATGCTGGATACGGCAGAGGAAATTTTTGCGGCAGCACAGCTCATCGTGAAGGTGAAAGAGCCGCAAGCCTCTGAGGTGGCGATGCTCAATGAAAACCATATCCTCTTCACGTATCTGCATTTAGCGGCTGATAAGCATCTAACAGAAACTCTGGCAGCGACTGGTGCCACATGCATCGCCTACGAGACGATCAAGGTGAATAAAACCTTACCTCTGTTAGAGCCAATGTCCGAGATAGCAGGGCGTATGTCTGCCATTGTAGGTGCATATCATTTAGCGAAGCATAATGATGGACGCGGGATTCTCCTAGGTGGAGTTCCTGGTGTTTTGCCCGGGCGCGTGGTGGTGATAGGCGGTGGGACGGCTGGTGTGAACGCTGCTCGTGTAGCTAAAGGTATAGGTGCTGATGTGACGATTCTAGAAGTAGATTTTGATAGAATGCGATTCCTCGATATTACGATGGAAGGTGCAAGAACTGTATTTTCTACTGAGGCAAATTTGGCTGAGCTTTTACCGCGTGTGGACTTGGTGATAGGGGCTGTTTTGGTACCGGGTGCTGCTGCGCCTAAATTGATAAACCGCAAGATGCTTCAGCTAATGCAGCCGGGTTCTGTGTTTGTGGACATCGCTGTGGATCAGGGTGGATGCTCAGAAACAACGAGAGCGACTACGCATGAAGAGCCTACTTATATCGAGGAAGGTGTGGTGCACTACTGTGTGGCAAATATGCCAGGTGCCTATTCCAGAACGGCTACTCAGGCTCTGAATAATGTGACACATAACTGGACAGCTTTGATCGCGGACTCAGGAGTGCAGGAGGCTAGTGCTAAACGCGAGCAACTTATTGGCGGGATCAACTGCATGGCTGGCAAGGTGACTTGTGAGCCTGTAGCGTCTGCGCATGGGATGGATTATGTGGATCCTACTACGCTGTTTTAGTTGGAGGTGACCCTGCTGCAAGATGCAGCAGGGACGGACTGTGGCTGGAAGCCACAGCTACTGACTAAAGTGCGGCTTGTGTTTCTTTCACAAGCTGCTCTGTGGTGTCCCAGTCTATGCATTTATCGGTGATGGACTGACCGTAGATGAGATCTGTTAGAGGTTGTGGAAATTTCTGCGCTCCAGCTACGAGATGGCTTTCTAACATCGCTCCGATGATCTTATTATCTCCTGAGGCACGTTGTTTAACGATGTCTCGGTAAACATCTGGCATGAGCTCGTGGTTCTTCTCACAGTTTGCGTGTGAGGCATCGATCATGATGCTGCTGCACGCTCCCTTAGAGGTAAGTTTTTCCACGGTGTCAGCCACATGCTCGGCTGAGTAGTTCGGCCCAGTGTCACCGCCACGGAGAATGATGTGGCAGTCCGGATTTCCAGAAGTGGTCACGGCAGAAGCCACGCCTTGCTCAGAAACTCCTAAGAATGTTTGTGGTTGAGTGGCGGCATTGATGGCGTTTACTGCCGCGATGAGGTCACCGGTGGTGGTGTTTTTAAATCCTAGCGGCATGGAGAGTCCGGATGCCATTTGGCGGTGCGTCTGGCTCTCGGTAGTGCGTGCTCCGATGGCTGACCACGAGATGAGATCCGCGATGTATTGCGGAGTGATAGGGTCTAGGAGCTCGGTGGCTGTTGGGAGTCCGAGGTCTATGACTTCGCGCAAGAATGTGCGAGCTACTTTAAGCCCGGCTGCGATGTCGTCTGTGCCATCGAGATTTGGGTCCATGATAAGACCTTTCCATCCCACTGTGGTGCGTGGCTTCTCGAAGTAAACACGCATGACGATGTAGATTTTGTCTTGGACTTCTTCCGCGAGCTTAGCGAGACGCTTCGCATACTCGATGCCCGCGCTGGTGTCATGGATGGAGCATGGTCCCACGATGAGGAGGAATCTGGAATCGGTTCCGTTGAGGATATTGCGGATGACCGAACGAGACTCAGCCATGAAGGCGGCTTGCTTATCGTTTCGTGCTACTTCTGATTGAAGAAATGCAGGAGCGGGGAGGGGAACGTTTTTGGTGATGTGTAGGTCGGATACTTGCATGAGTTTGGATTTTGATTTGAGATTTGAGATTTGAGATTGGTAATTTGAAATTGCTTGAACTAGAGGGCAGAGTCTATGTCTGCGATGATGTCATCGATGTGCTCGATGCCGATGGATAAACGGATGAGTCCTGGGCTGATTCCTCCTGATGCTTGCTGCTCAGGGTTGAGTTGTGAATGAGTGGTGGAGGCTGGGTGGATGGCGAGTGATTTTGCATCACCTACGTTTGCGAGGTGTGAGAATAGGCTGAGGCTTTCGATGAATTTCTTGCCTGATTCTTGCCCGCCTTTGATCTCGAAGGTGACGACTGATCCGCCTTTTCCGGCTTGGTATTTCTGGTTTCGTTGATATTCGGCATCGCCTTCTAGTCCTGGAAATTTCACCCACTCCACGGACGGATGGCTCTGGAGGTGCTTAGCTACTGCGAGTGCGTTTTCGCAGTGTCTGTCCATGCGGATGTGGAGGGTTTCTATGCCTTGGAGGGCATGCCATGAGTTGTCTGGTGAGATACATGCTCCGAGATTTCTGAGCGGCACTGTTCTCATGCGCAGGATGTATGCCAGTGGGGCGAGTGGCTCTGGTAGATCATGCCCCCAGCGGAGTCCGTGGTAGGAGGTGTCTGGGGTGTCAAAGAGTGGATGCTTGCCAGCTGCCCAGTTGAATTTCCCAGAGTCAATGACGATGCCACCGATGGCTGTGCCATGACCACCGAGCCACTTGGTAAGCGAGTGAACTACGATGTCTGCACCGTGCTCGATAGGGCGGCAGAGGTGTGGAGTAGAGAATGTGGAGTCCACGATAAGCGGAAGCCCGTGCGCGTGTGCAATGTCTGCCATCATCTCCAGATCCATGACTTCAGAAGCTGGGTTAGAAATAGTTTCCGTAAATACGGCACGAGTTTTATCATCGATCGCAGCTTTGATTTCATCTGGGTTATTCGCGTTGACAAATTTCACCTTGATGCCGAGCGCTGGGAGGATGTCATTGAACTGAGTGTAGGTTCCTCCGTAGAGGTTAGCAGATGAAATGATGTTATCGCCAGCTTGCGCTAGATTAATGATAGCGTAGAAAATGGCTGATGTCCCAGATGCAACTGCGAGTCCGCCTAGCTCATGTGCGCCTTCCAGAAGAGCCACGCGCTTTTCTAACACATCAGTGGTAGGGTTCATGAGTCTGGTGTAGATATTTCCCAGCTCTTTAAGGGCAAAGAGATTAGCCGCGTGTTCTGTGGAGTCAAAAACGTAAGATGCGGTTCTATAAACGGGAACTGCTCTTGAGTTGGTAGTAGGGTCTGGCTGCTGGCCACCGTGGAGGCATAATGTTTCTCTTTTCATATCAAGGGAATCTATAGCGTAAAGGTGAGAGGATAAAAGCATAGAAGTATGATTTTTTTATGTTTGGTATGTCATGCAATTTCTGACAATCTCCAAGAATGATAAAAACAACATTCATCAGCACTCTCCTAGTATCACAGTTATATGCTGAGAAGATACCGGTATATTTAGGGAGCGGATCTCAGGAGGGTATTTCCTATGCTCTGTTAGATACTAAAACAGGGGAACTCACGGGACTGAAAATTGCGGTGAAAACTCCTAGTCCAGGCTCGCTGGCAATTTCTAAGGATAAGAAAGTGATCTTCGCTACAGGAAGAGTAAAGGGGGAGAAAACCGGTTTCGTGGCTTCATTTGCTAGGCAAGCAGATGGTGGCTTAGAGTTACTCAGCCAGCAAAGCTCGATGGGTGCTGGACCATGTCATGTTTCTCTGGATGCGAAATCAGAAAACTTGTTTGTCGCTAATTATTCGAGCGGGAGCGTTGCTAGTTTTAAAATAGATGCGGGTGGTAAGATATCACCAACCGCGAGTATGCATCAGCATGTGGGAGCCAGTGTCCACCCTACGCGCCAGAAGAAGCCTCATGCGCATTCTATCTATGGCACTTCTGATGGGAAATTTGTTTACGCAGCAGATCTCGGGATCGATAAGGTGATGATTTATAAACTAGATTCCGACTCCGGAAAACTTACCTCTAGCGGCTCTGCGGACTTGCCTCCAGGTAGTGGTCCCCGTCACATGGTGCTCTCGCATGATGCTAAAAAAATCTATGTGCTCAATGAACTCACGCTCACTATCTCGCAGTTCGCTAGGGATGAGAAATCAGGTGCGTTGGCATTAGAAACCACCAAGCCAGTGATGGCTGAAATAGCCGAAGGTGGAGGAGGCATGACGTGTTCGGAAATCCAACTTTCAGCGGAGGGGAAATATATCTATGCGGCCTGCAGAGACTTGGAGAACAAGAAACGCGATGTCATTTCAGTCCTCAAGACTGCCGATCTCAGCATCATCCAAGAACAGCCAACAGGTGTCTGGATTCCTAGGCATTTTGGGATTTCTCCTAGTGGGAAATGGTTGTTGGTAGCGGGTCAGAAAGCGAACCAAGTGGTGGTGCATTCGCGTGATGCTGTGACTGGTTTGCTGGCTAAGACAGCTCATGCCGTTGAGTTAGAGAGCCCGATGTGGATATTGTTTCCCGGAGAAAAGAAGTCTGAAAAAGGCTCGGTAGACATCATGAGCTACAACATTCGTTATGAGGGTGGGGATAAAGATAAAAGTAGGCATTGGTCGAATCGGTTGCCGATCATGTCGGCCGAAATTAAGAAGCCTAGCATCGTAGGTTTTCAAGAAGTGTTGCCCAGTCAGCTCGACGACTTGAAGGCGGTGATGCATGCATATGCTTACGTGGGGGTGGGACGCAATGATGGGAAATCGAGTGGTGAGCATGTGCCGATTTTTTTCCGTAGGGATGAATGGGAGAAAGTGGATCATGGCCATTTCTGGCTGTCCGATACGCCTGAAAAACCGGGTTCTAAATCATGGGGGAACGGTATTCCTAGGATGTGCACTTGGGTTCGGCTGAAGGATAAATCAGGAAAGTCGTTGCGTGTCTATAATGCTCACTTTGATCATAGATCAGAGAAATCTAGGCAACTGTCAGCGGCATTGATACTGAGTAGAATCAAGAGCCACAAAGGGGAGCGCGTGGTGTTATTGGGGGATTTCAACTGTTTGCCAGATAGCGAGGCTTTGAAGACATTGTTAGCGGGTAAGAAGGTTCTGTTAGATAGCTACACTGTAAATGAGCATGACCCTGACAACAGCAGCACATTCAATGGCT
>CAKZMG010000004.1 GCA_937128235.1 uncultured Verrucomicrobiales bacterium | reverse complement strand
GGATGAATACTCGCCGGCTGCTGATGCCCAGCCACAAACCACAAGTAATCTCTATCCACCGCCAGCCCAAAAGTCGCGGGCTTAGCGAGTTTCTGGCCATACCAATCGCTCTCAATCCCAAATAAATTCATATCCAGCTCACCCCAGCGGAGCGGCTTATCTGCTACCTCAATGTTCATTCACCAAAACTATCTAGTCTGCTGGAAAAAGTAAATTCTAATGCCGCAAGCAATTGGATTTTTCTACCACAAATCTACACGAATTTTCACGAATGTAATGGACGATGAAAGCCCTTGGTTGATGGGTATTTTGTTAGAATGAAAAAAATCTTATTATTTATTGGATGCTAGCTCACTGAGATTAATCACCATCATCCGCAACTTACCATTCTCAACATTCTTACCAAGACAGATTACTTTTGCCTCCCCGATCCTTACCCGAGTTTCGTTCTTATCCTCAATATCCATCGATGATAAATTTAGCTTCCATTCCAACATCCGCTCATCTGAGATTTTTTCCTGAGCCTCCTTCGTCTGAGGATAATACAAAGAAAGCACACAATCATCATCACCATACTTCATCACCGCATCACCACCAAGATCCAGCATAGAACCCATACTACCTAGCTTCACAGGATTCCCAGAAAGCACATCCTCCACCTTCCAAGACCGCGCGGCATAGTCGTTGTAAAAATCTATCTCATAAAAAAGCAACCTACATTCTACCAGCGGCAGTTTTTTTCTAAGCTCAAGATCAGCCATCAACACATCAAACTCCAAACGCCCACCCTCTGACGACTTTAATAAAAATAGATTCTGATAATTAAAGTAATATCCTTCTAAATCTCTAAACAGGAGTGAGAGAATTTCCGAGACGTTTTTCATATTCGGCAACTCTCGCTCATCTTCACTCTCAGCAAAGGGATCGTAATCATCATCGTCATCGGATCCCATCGCATGGAACATATCAGCTGGCACCCTATAAAACGTATGAACAGTTTGGAATCTTTCACCAAATGGGTGCCCCTCGTCTTCGCTACTCGTTCTAACAAAATTTGTTTCACTAATATTATCATCAACGGGAAAGGTTAAAACCTCACCAAAGTGACTCACATGATCCACTTTAATAGCCAACACCTTTCGTTTGCCTTTAGCGGAAATACCGCACTCATGAATTACCCAGCGATTAGGAACTAGAAACAATCTATTTTCATACACCATCTGCTCCCCCGCATTCATCTTCAGAATGAAGCTGTATAATCTCCGATCATACTCAGGAATAATATCCACTAATTCAACACCGTAAGATGAACCCCCAACACCACACTTGAGACTAGTCTTAGAATTAATGCTCATCGTATTGCGAAACAAAACACGATGTCGCGATTCCTGAATCGCCCCAAACTCCAGCTCCACTTTATCATCCACATCCAGATACATCAGTTGTAATCGAGGATAATACCCATTCAATGCCATCGAATGCCACGCAAAGGTCTGGATCGTGCTCTTCAGAAATAAATCAGCATGAGCGATAATGTATCCGCTCGTTTTATTATAATACACCCAGCGATTCTTTTTATCCTTACGCAGCTTTTTTTGCTTAGCTGTCAGAAACCAATCGGTAACATCATAAATATCATCTCCCTCCTTTGCATGCTTCCAGGCACTATCTACAGCACTCACTTTACGCATCCCAGACCAAGTAGAATCAGGAGCCCTAACAGTAGCAACATGAAGCTCCATCAATACCCACGGAGTCTCATCAATAGGCAAATCCTCAGGATAATCGATCCTAGGGATCCTCAGTAATTCCCTGATACTCTCCTCATCTCTATCAGTAACCTCAAGCGACTCCTGCCCATCAGCGATGGTAAACAACGCAAAAAAGCACAGGACAAAACCAAAGAACACTCGTTTCATAGAACTAGACAATAGCTCCCATATCAGCGAAGTAATTAAGCTAATTGTCATCTTTGTTTCTCTTCCTTCCATTCTATTTCTTGCACTCTTATTAGCATCATTAGATCTCGACCAGTGGTCTCTGATTTCCCTAGATAATGAACCTGTGGTACATCTAGGACAGTAGCGAGCTCGAATTTTTTCTCTAACTTTAAGCCCGCCATATCTATTTTCAAGATCAGGTTCAAATCTATCGAATTGGCAACTTCTCCTCTAATAGGCTCTATACGGCACTCATTTTCTCCTCGATAAATATCAACTCGCTCACCACTTCTTGTCACTCCGCCAACACTACCCAACCTCGACGGATTTCGTGCTAATAAATCTTCGACTCCCAATTTCCGACCTTGCCACTGATCCACTTTATCCACCTCATAAAAATGTATTCCTATGTTATAACTGTGGGGCACATACGGTCCTAGAGTAGTTAGGAGTCCACCTAATTCATCGTGCTCAGATTCTGTTCCATAAGCAATAATGTAAGAAACACTCGGGAAAAAATAAGCATCTATTTTAACACCATTCTTAGCCACAAGTCCAGATATGTTGATGCGATCTTTTGTATTTCTCAGACCATTTTCATCCGTAGTATGAGTATCTATATCACCAAAAGGATCTTCAACGGGATCTTCAAAAGGATCTTCATTTTCATCTGCTTCTAACAGCTGAATAATATCGGGCGGAACTCGGTATGTGATGATACGTTTTTTGCTCTCTTCACCAAAGGGATCTGAACCGAATGGATCATCCTCTTCATTTTCCACATCCTCAAGAAACAGCTCATAATCTGGAGGCAAATGAACCATTTGCCCCAAAGAGTTTATATTCTCTACCTTAATCATCATCACGCCCCTCTTTCCCTCCTCAGAAAACCCAGCTTCACAGACTCGCCAATGATTAACCGCGATATGCGTGGCACTACTGAATTGTAATTTCCCCTCAAGATAGAAATGTAAACTAACATCCGCACTTAACTCATTTTCTGATGTTCTCATTTCTATCCCTAGCTCCGAATTACCTCTCTTAAACTCACTCTTCATTCCAGACCAAACAATCGCAGAACTGCTCCAGAGCACTTCATGTGAAGACTGACTCAAGGATTCCACATTCATAGACGTTTTCTCATCCGCGATAAGATACACAAATGACACTCTCTGCCTTACCCCCTCTGAAAGTAACTTCTTTTTCACATAAAGGTAAACTGATGACTGCAAGAACTGGTCAGCGTAGCTGATAATGTAACCGCTGGTCTTATTGTAATACACCCAACGCCTCTCATCCACTGTTCCCTCGTGCCTCATTTTTTCTAGCGGGAACCAACTGGTAATATCGTAAACCTCATCAGCTAGTTTGGTATATGGTAAAGCTGGATCAAATTTAGAAACTCTGCTCATCTCTGAAAATGGCTGAGGTGGATTTAAAAAAGTAGGCAAATGTAAACTCACAATCGAAGGCTCTGTCTCAATATAAGGCATCGGTTCCGGGAACCCTCTCTGAGGTGTAGGTATCGCTTTTTGCTCTGCTAGTATTTGATCAAAATCGCCTCCAACAGCCTCTTCTACTGCGGTGCAATAGAAACTAGAAACAATGAGCAAAAATTGTATTAAAAATCGTATCATCACTATCGGAATATCCTCTTTTTCGTTGTTAAAATCATCATAATAATGGATCGCCTCGTGACGGGATTGGTTTGGAGTTCGATGAATTTCGGTCTGTTATATTCAACGTCAGTTTTAAGTTTCGATTTAATCTTATGATTTAAAAAATTGAGATCTAATTGGTATACTTGATTTGTAAAACGCCCCGATTCATCCAAAATAACTTCTAAAATAACACTTCCTTGTGGAGAACTATGTCTAACTTTCTCTCCGCCCCCGAGAAAATATCCTACATTCCCCAGCAACTCAGGATTACGTGAAAGTATGCTCACCACATCCCACTCATTGCCAACTTCAGCTTTGCTATGAGCATCCACTTCATAAAAATTCGTCACAGTCGAAATGTTTAAACCATAGCTCACAGAGATCTCATAAGAAATCTCCTCTACCATATCCAAGACACTTGTATTTCCTGACACGACTAGTAACCCGCTCATAGAGTCATAAATAGCAAGATCATCCTTTCTCATTCTTATTCCTTGCAGCTCTAAATTTTCACTAAAATCATATATAATAGCTTCTTTAGCGAATACCCCCAAATTTGAGTTAACAACAAGTCGTTCTTCACAAGGTCCCAGCAATGTAATTAAATCTGGAACTCTCCAAAATAAATACTCTCTCCCACTTATGACTTCCCTTTTCACCTGATAGTTAGAGATTTCGATTTGTGGATTCACCCTTTTTTCTCTCACCTTTCTCCCATTCATGTCTAGGCGTTCCAGATTCAAAATCATCACACCTTTCTCATTACCTTTAATTATACCTACTTGAACAACCTCTCTTAACCCTACTTGTAGAGAAGTATTTATTTCCACTTCAAGCTCATCCGCCAGATATAAATTCAGACTACAATATGCACTATGCGCCCCTGGATAGATCAATCCTTCGGCAGAAAGATACCGCTCAACCTTGCCAAACATCGCCTTTTCCCCGGATTTTAATACACCTGAAAAGCTCATTACCTTCTTATGCTGAGATTTCTTAATCGCTTCTATCGTCAGAGGAATATTTCTATCCACTACTAGATATGTTGCTGTAAGTTTTAAGTTCACAGGTAATTTCTTAATCACACGATAAACATATTCACTTACAGAAGCTTTCAATCTGTGTGATGCATTTGCGATCAGATAATTTGATGTGTCATTATAATACACCCATTGCTCATCGGTACAGTTAGGGAACCATGCGCTGATATTATAAACTCTATCTGTAGATTTAGTGTGTGGAAGTTGTGTTTGAGCATGATCTACCAATGGCAACTTATTTATAGGCTGCAGAAGACTCAATAAGCTTCGAGCGATGATTTCATTCTTCTCCTTTCTCACTTTCCCCTTAAAATACTTAGCCTCTCTCGGCATAGGTGGTTTTAAATATTCATCAGAAACACCAAAAGGATCATCGTGTATATTTTCTTCCTGAGCCTGTGCCTGATTTACAATTAAAACAGAGCTAACAAACAAGAGAGATAGAACATAAAACTTCATCGCTTACTTCGACTCATTATTTTCAAATTCAACATTAAGCACCACCACATACATCCTACTTGTGTCCTCACTCTGATTCATCTCGTAGAAGGCTGAGCTACCGCGTCTCAGTGTGGTGGAAAATTTCATCGACATATCTCTCACTGCGATTTCAGCCGCAACATCCACTAACTTAAAGTCCTCACCTAAAAGCGCCTCCGTTGCGAACACGCAACACTGGTCATCAATTTTAGCAAGCTGACCAGATAAGGTGATGTTGGTGAGTTCGGCTATTTTTCTGGCTTTCTTAAGCTGCTCCGTGGACTTGAAATTTTCACCCAGAGGTAGAGCTGCTGCATCATAAACACTCGCGGTTACTCGTAGTTTATTTTCAGCGGGTCGCTTTACTGTATCATTGATGATCACTATGGTCTCAGCAGATTGCTCAGCAACTCGATTCTCAGACACAGGTTCACTCTGTAAAATTTCTTCTTTCTTATCGCCACATGCACCTACTGTAAATGCTAGTATAACCGTAACTGTCTCTAATAAATATTTCATCTTCTAAAGTACCTACGAGAATTGCTCTCATAGGTTACTTCTTTTTAGGCGAAATTTCTAGGTTCATCAAGATTTCTCTGTTGCCTTCGTGGAGGCGTCTCGTCACGGACTCTCGCGTTTCATTTTCTGAGCCGAAGTTTCTGATGACTTCCATGGTGACGGTGGTGTCGCTTTTGTGAGTGTCGTTCCAGTCTCCGTGAAATTTTGCGGTGAGATGGTAGTCGCCTATGAGCTTTTCGCGGATAGCGGCTGACTCTGGTCCTACGCCTTGGCTGACATCGCCTGAGGCTCGCCAGTAGTTGTATTTGTTTGCATACATCTCACCTTGGTAAATATCTAACAGTGTGTTTTTCACGATGAGATCCACATTCGCTTTCTCAGAATCCCAGATAAGGTTAACTCTAACATCTAGCGGGACATGGCGGACAAGTGCGATACTTATACCTAACTCGTCTAGATCCTTAGAGGTAAGTTTTCCTTTATGGATGCAGGCGTTCATCTCTTCCATGTAAACGATGTAGCGGCTCTCGGCTTGGCTTGAGCGGTCGCATTCTATGGCTGCGTAATAGAGCACGCTGGAAGCTTTATAGTTTTTCTCGCGATCAAAGACTCGGGCAAGGTCATAGAGACTAGTTTCATCGTTGTCGGTCAGGAAGGCGATGCGCTGGAAGATGCGTTTGGCTATTTCTAGCTCGCCATTGCGCAAGAATGCTCTACCCGCTCTGCGGAGAATTTCTGTGTTGTCTGGATGCAGCTCTGCGAGATCCTGAGCAACCCTAGAGGTAAGTTTTTTCGCTTTTTTCTCTAACAAGAAGCAAATGATCTCTTCATAGAAATCTGCTCTCCAGCCAAATTCTTTTCTCAGAGCAAGATATTCCTTATGCCACTTTTCAATATCTGTGATCGGAATATTACTGAGGGTCTGAAGGTAAGTTTTTTTCTTATCCCATTTGTAATCAGCCTTTTTCAAGGTCATCTTATTTTCAATTTTTCTCTTACTCGGCTTTCCCCCGAATGGATCTGTATCCAAGTTATTTCCGCCACCTCCTGTAGCTCCACGACCCCAAAAGTTTTTCTCTGGCACGCGTATTATATCTTTCGGATAGAGTTTTTCAGCTGCATGAGCTCGGATCTTCATGTTGTATTTATAGAGCTTACCATTTCTGAGCAATTCTACTCTATTTAATGCTCCGAATGTAGAGGGTTTGGCTAAGTCTATCGCTTTTTTAATAGGGGTTCCAAGCTGCATCAGCGTGGGCCCTGGTCGCCCTACTTGCCCAGTGATGGTTACAAACATCATTTTCTGCCTCGCAAAGAGTTTATCGCGGAATTCTGCGTATTCTTTCATCTGCTGATAGATGATTTCTTCTTTCGTGGCTTGACCGACTTTGGCTAAGATCGAATCTAGAGTCTGTCTCTCTTCATCGCTAATTTTCACGACTTCTTCTGGCATATTTTTCCAATACGCGACATCATCTCGTATAAATCCATTCGCAAATTGCTTAAACAAGGGCTTGGCTTTCATCAACTCATCACAACGTTTATCCCACTCCACCGAATATTCTAGCAAGCGTTGATTCAGCCCCACTTTTTTACCAACGATGTGTTCTCTCCAACCTGCCATGAGTTTCTTATTCGAATCAGGTGGTGGGATGTTGTATTGGATATGTTGCTGAATATTTTCTAACACAATCCAAGAATATTTTCCGTCTGCAACTTGGTGCTCGGTGTGGAATGCTGAAATCTCGAAACTACTCTCTGCCTTTGCCCGTAGCTTTTTAGCATAATGATACGCCCACAGCCAATATGCGGCTTTGTGCTTAGCTGCACCTAAATCCACCTCATTAGAAATACCAGAGTAAATGAAATGTGATTTCATTTTACCGAAACCAACTTCACTCAGAGGTAAGTTTTTCATCTCATGGCGCAAACTAAGCTCTCCTAGATCTGTTAGGAAATTTTCACCACTCGTTTCTAAAATACTATAGAGCGGGAACTCTACTTTTTCAGGAACATCTTTAAATCCTTCTGCAAACTCTCCATCACTGACTATGATTACTCCGTCAAAATTTTCTTTCCAAGGCAGTAACGAAGGTCTCGCCATGCCGTGCGCTTCTATCCTTTGGAGTCGTTCGAGCAGTGCATCGCACTCACCATTTTTTATTCTGAAACTTTCTTTCTTGCTGAGTTCATCTCGGAAGATGGTAAGCTGTATTTCACCGCTTTTGATCCACTTCATCCACTCGGTCAGTTCTTCTAGTATTTTAAAATTCGCTTTCACTGATCCATCCCACCATAGCTGTGTCACTCCAATGTATCTCTTTGGTGAACCTCCGAATTTTTCACCTTCACTTGATACAACCGTGCTGTAGATCTTGCCTTTCTCTTTCCACTCCAACTGTAGAGGTAAGCTCTTCACAGCAATGCTACAGGATTTCAGAGCCAGCTTCTTTCCTTCCATTTTAGCCGTCCAGTTTCCTTTCTCTGTTTCAGTAAATTTCCATCCATCAGATACCGGAGCTTTCTCTACATTAGAAATTTTGATACTCGTCTCGCTGGTCATCGCAGCTCCCAGAGTTTCCAGCCCCAGATCTATTTTGCCATTTTCGATCACTCGCATTGTTGTGAGCCAGACTTTCTTTTCTTTTTGTGCCTCGATAGGAAAGACACGCATACGGAACAGGTGATTTTTTTCGTCTATTTCTACAATCCCTGGATCGGTTTTCTGTCTTACAATGTCCTCGTAAGCGAACACAGCTTTCTCAGATGATACCACCACGCCATCGCGTTTCTCACCAAAGACATCCATCGCATATTCTACTATCCTGGCTCCCTCCGGCAGTGGACAGACTAGCTCTCCTTCACTGCTCCGAGTGCCGTCATTGTAGAAGCTCATTTCATATTTCTGGATCAGTAGATCGCCTAAAATCTCATTTTCTATTTTAAGAGAATGTAAATGCGTTTGTCTTTTATCCCGACCCATCCCGATAGAAATACTCGCTTGAGCATGAGCTAAATGGATGCAGAAACAGAAAGTAAAAAGAACACTCAGAATGGATTTCATATTAACTTCGACAGACCCCTTCAATGATTGTTCAAAATGAATGAAAATACCTTTTTTTTTTGAATAAACTGAATTTCTATCTCGTCTCATCTCCATCGCTAACTGATTCATCCCAAAATGGCATCACACTCATCACACTAAACTAACACACAACATGAAAAGAAGATCTCAAACTAAATCTAAAAGCAAACAATCTGCACTGCTTTTGTCTGGTATTGCTCTCACTGGGCTCACTCTTGGGGGAATGGCTACTCATCTATATCACGTAGCTGGCTCTAAAGATATGACAGATGCTGTAGAAATTCTCACTGAAGAGGACCGCAATATTTTACGAAATCATCATGCTGAAATGGAGAAAGTGAAGCAAGCTCATCTTGAAGCGCTAGAAACTGAGGACAAATGGTACGATGAAATTTCTAAAACTCAACGTGTAAGAGCAGAGATGAAAGTCGAAAAGAAAATGGTTCTGGAGAAAGTCAAGGCGCTTGAAGCGGAAAAAGCTGAGCTGATTGCATTACAAGAATTAGCCATCATAGAAAAGCGGGTTGCCTCTGAGGCAGTGGTGCGCTCGATCCAAGCTAAAACCAATGCTGAGAACCATGCTCTAAATGCCTATGAAACAACTCAGCAAGCTAGAGCCAAGTTAAAACAAGCGAAGACAGATCAAGAAAAGGCTGATGCTGTGATCAATCAGTTTGAGAAATTGGAGAAGGAAATCCAGGTGGCTAAAAGAAATTTCGCTGTTCTTGATGCTAAGTATCAGATCGCTCTCAAAGAAAATAATCGTCTTGCGGTGTTAGCAAATCAACCGAAACACGAAGTGGTGGTGGTGAACAATACTCCACCCGTGAATCATATTCATCATGAAACCATCATTGATAACAGTGGACCAGCATACTGCCCACCTACATCACCTACTACACCAAATTCAGTATTCAGGCCACAGCCCAGACCACAACCGAAGTGCCCACCCACTCCATGCCCAGCACCGGTAAAACATAAAAGATTTAGATGATTTTCCGGTTCTCCGTCAGTTATGCATGATGTTATTTCTTAGACTTTGAAATCATTATACAATTTTATAGCGACCGTCAGGGATACTACACTTAAAGATCAAAGAAATTATTTACCGCTGATTATGCGCAGATTCCAGCATGTTTAAATGTGCTTTTTATTTAAAATAATACTCTCAGTTAATTGGTTAATAGCAGAGAGCAAGGAATTAAGAAATCAGCGCAAAATCCCGAAAATCTGCGGTTAAAAAAAATAATTTAAAGCGAGAGTTAGCGAAGAAAAAATAGCATTTTACAAAGCCTTTACACAGTAGCGATAAGAATTGAACAGTTCCGAGCGTATCTAGTCTAAGACTATTACAAAACCACAAAAATCATGAACTTAAAAACTACTATCATCAAATCCAAGATCGTAACTTACTTGCTTAGCTCAATAGCACTGCTATCCACTAGCAGCGGTGCATTCGCCCAAGATCAAGCCCAACCAAAACTCACTCTAACAGCGAAGACTCAGAAACCTCTCATCTCCGCTACTGAGAAACATGCTTACGTTTTACTAAGGCTATCCTCAGCCAAATCCGCCACCCCACAGGCACACAAAAAGCTGAACCTTTCACTCGTCATCGATAGATCAGGATCCATGTCAGGGCAAAAAATTATAGATGCGAGAAAGTCTGCCATTCAGATGGTAAAATCCATGCGTGATGGTGATACTGTCTCTGTGGTGAGCTACTCAAGTGACTTCACCGTCAATGTAGAACCAACCATTCTAACAGAAATCACCAGAGGCAAGATAGAAGCCATCATCCATACCATCTCAGATGGTGGAGGCACGAACCTCAGTGATGGACTGATCAACGGCATCAGCTGCGTTTCTAAAAACAAGGAAAAGGCACAGGTAAACCGCGTGCTACTTATCTCGGATGGAAATGCCAATAAAGGAATTACCGAGCCAGCGAAGCTCAATAAAATCGCGCGTGAAGCACTGCAAAATGGAATCGTCATCACCACACTTGGACTCGGAGTAGATTACAATGAAGACCTCATGACTGGCATCGCGGATAACGGTGGCGGAAATTATTACTTCATCGAAGAGTCAGATAAAATCACCGAGACCCTCAACCAGGAAATTTCTCAAATGGCATCAACAGTGGGTAAAGATCTGCAACTTAAGACAACCTTCCCTGAAGGCATCACACTAGATAAAGTGTATGGCTGGATCGCTGAGAACAATGCTCAGTCAGTCCGTGTGCCACTAGGTGAAATTTTCTCTGGTCAAACTAGAGCTATCCTCTGCCGCGTTCATTTACCGAAGAATCTTCAGTCTGGACAGCAACTCACCATCCCATCATTCACTCTAGACTACAAGCATCTCGCTGGCGATAAAGAGGAACCGACCACTCTTAAAACTGAAGAACTCACTCTAACAGTTTCTGATGACCAACAACTCATCTTAGGAGCTCAGGACATGGAAGTCACTGCCCGTATCGCAGAGATAGAGCTCGCTAACAGACTCGAAAATGCAGCCAAGCTCGTGGAGCAGCGTAAATACGATGACGCTAAAAAAGAACTTCAAAGCGCAGTCGCCGCTGCCAAAGTAAGCTCAGGAAAAATCCCTGAGCAGTGGAAAAAGAAGCTCGATGAAGCAACCAAGGAAGCTGAAAAAATGGCTGGCGACATCGATAAAGCTGAGAAAAGTGCTTACGAGCGCAAGAAGTGGAGCAAAGGCGGCAAGGCTTCCAAGCGTAAATATTCTAAGTAGAGGGATTATAAATTCAAAATCTCTACACTAATTGATACGACTCTGTTCTTAACTATGGTCGCATTCACGCGACCATTTACGTAGTCTTCCGTGACAGCCAAGCCCTTTCCATCGATAGATACAACGCGATAAATATGCTTCTGCTGACTCGCTACCGATACAGCTTCATCAGCTGATAAACCTACATAAAGCAAATTAAGATTAGGTATATCAGCAGAAGTTATTGGCAGCAGTACAACTGGGCGTTGCTCGATCGGCGGATTTGTGATGATTGCTTGATTCGAATCACTACTATCACAAGATGATAAAAGAATACATGCTAGCAAGGCTGAAAAGATAAATTTGATATTCATGATGAAGCAAACCTTAAGCTACTAACAGAGAAAAGCACTAACAAAAAAGCCTGCTGAGTAGCAGGCTTCTTTTGACTATTGTTTATTTCAAATGGAGCGGGTAGAGAGAATCGAACTCTCCTACTCAGCTTGGAAGGCTGGTGCATTACCACTATGCTATACCCGCTTTTTTGATATTTTTGAAGCAGTAATTCCGCTTCGGGGGGAGTATTAGAGCAGGTTTACGTATGACTCAAGCCTAAACTTGAATAAATTTTCTGTGTGGCTCTACTTTTGTTCAATGTGTAGAAATGAATCCCCGCCACGTCAGCATCTAGAAGCTCTAAGCACTGCTGTGCTGCGTAGTGGATTCCTACGTTTTCCACTGCCTCAGGGTCATCACCTGCTCGCTGAAGAGCGCGGATGAGCTTAGCTGGATACCTAGCACCCTCAGCGAGTTCTGCCATTCGGTTCATTCCTTTTAGGGATGTCACAGGCATGATACCTGCGATGATGGGAATGTTTATCCCCTCTAGCTCACATCGCTCACGGAAGTCGAAAAAGTCATGATTGTCAAAGAATAGCTGGGTGCAGATGTAGTCCGCGCCGGCATCCACTTTCGCTTTGAGAAATTCCATTTCTTTCACTCGGTTCGGAGTCGTAGGGTGTCCCTCAGGGAATCCCGCCACACCGATTCCGAATCCTCTGCCCTTAGGATCAGGATGTCTGCCAGATTCGTTAAATTTCTTGATGAATGCTACTAAGTCAGAGGCGAATTTGAACGCATCATTTGACCGATCATAATCTGGCTGATCTCTCGGCGGATCACCACGGAGCGCAAGGATATTCCCCACTCCAGCATCTGCGTAGCGCTGTAAAATGCTATCAATTTCCTCCTCAGAATGCCCTATGCAAGTTAGATGCGGGACGGGTGGAACACCAGTAGTTTCCTTGATCCGAATGACTAGATCATGCGTGAGATCTCGCGTAGCACCACCTGCTCCGTAGGTCACGGATACAAACGATGGCTTATAAGGTTCTAACTCCTCAATGACGCCATAAAGCGCATCCGAGGCAGCAGAAGAGCGCGGCGGGAAGAACTCGAATGAAAGCGATGGTGTGTCACCATTTAGAATATCTGAAATATGCATCTGAGTCCTTGTAGCTAATTTCTAACTCACACCAAGTCTAAAACCTGTCAGTTCAGTCTATTTAGCTAACTTCACCCGCAGGAAGGATTCCTTACCTTTCGGATGAATCTCTACTCTACGCCATTTCTTCTCACCTGGTGCCATCCAGACTACCTGATACATCTGACCTTTAGATACTGAAAAACTATAAAACATGTTCATGTCATCAGTAGGTTTCGGAGTCGTTCCTTCATCCAGCTTCACGTCTCCCTGGATCACTGCCACTGGCACCTCGATGCGCTTTCCATCCACGGTGTGGTCGATCCTAAGCTCGCACATATTCGCAGCTTTCTTCTCATTTCCGCCACCTAGCTTGATATAAAATTCACTCACATTCACGCCTGGGACTTGCTTACTTTTCATATTCCAGACCATAGGAAAATGTCCATCAGTCGGCTTCCAAGAGGTAGCATAGACACTATGAACAAAGCTCTTCGGATTTGCCTTAGCCGCATCTGCTAGTAGCCATCCGCGGTCTAGCTTGCCACTATCATCTGGATAATATTCAGTGAAATGCCAGCTCTTATCTGATGGCGTCCATACCTCTACCCAGTTATGGTTACCGGGTTTAGTCGTCCACATGGGAATCCCTGCCACGCGTGATGGAATACCTACTGAGCGGAAGGCATCATTGAGTAAAATTGATAAACCGGTGCAACTCGCCATGTTGATTTCCATGGATTCATAAGGACTCTGGTGCGGCTTTTTGCGCTTGGTATTGTAGTCCACTTTCACCTCATCTTTGATCGCTTTATTCACCGCAGTGATCGCTTCCTCCATGGTCTTTGCCTCTTTGACATACTTGGAGAATCTTTCATAGAAATCCTTACGCCAGTTATCTCTTGTTTCATTTAAAACTGCATAGGGAAGAACATCATTAAAGAAAATTTCCTCTGGCACATTTTTCGCCCACGGAAACTCCGCACGTGCTTTATAAGCCAACGCTACATTCTCTAACAAAAAGTCAGCTTTGAGGGTTTTCAGATCTGTTTCAGGCATGTGCTCGATGAGAAATTTCATCCCCTTGCGCTGCACACTTGGAGCTAAAGTTAGCGCTTTTGCTATCTCTGCTTTATTCTCTCCTGATGTTTTAAGAGCCTTTATCACACCTGCTGACAGCCTACTATCTACTGGCGTCTCCTGACCTGAACAGACACTCAATGTGGTGAGTGCCACTATCATACATAATAAATTTTTTTTCATATTCTTCATTTCTATCATTAAATTAATTTCAATCTCGCAAAATCCTGAGTATCCACTAGCCCCACTGGCTTGCCAGCATCATCCAGCACCACAATGTCATCGATCTTGTGTTTCCCTATCTTTTTGATCGCCTCTGCCGCGAGCGAGTTCGCCTGCACCGTGATCGGTTTCTCAGTCATAAATTCTCTTACCAGTCTCCCTCTAACAGAATCATGTTGTTCAAACGCTCTGGCAAAATCTCCATGCGTGAAGACACCGGCTAAGCCACCATCTTCATTCACTAGCACACAGGCACCCGAGCGGGATTTACTCATGGCTCCAATGGCTTTTTCTACCGTGACGTCTGGTGAGATTTTAGCGAGAGCATCCCCCTTCCGCATGATGTCCTCCACAGTAGTGAGCAATGCTCTACCCAGCGAGCCACCAGGATGATAGCGTGCGAAATCTTCTTCAGTAAACCCGCGTGCATCTAACAGAACCATGGCTAATGCATCTCCCATCACCAATGCTGCTGTTGATGAAGAAGTAGGTGCTAAGTTCATAGGGCAAGCCTCACGCTCGATGGGTGTGATTAATGTTACGTCTGAAAATTTCGCTAACGTAGAGGTAAGTTTTCCAGTAATGCTGATGAATTTGACATCGAATCTCTTCATCGATGGGATGAGATCTATCAGCTCAGAAGTCTCTCCAGAATAGGAAAGAGCAAGCACCACATCACCATCAGAGATGAGACCTAAGTCACCGTGAAGCGCATTTTGAGAATTGAGCACCACAGCGGTGCATCCGGTCGAGTTCAGAGTAGCCGCTATCTTATGGCTGATGTTTCCAGACTTACCCACTCCTACCACAACGACTTTATTCTTCGCTTCCACCGCGGATGAGAGCAGCCCTATCGCATCTACAAAATCCTGCCCAAGATTTTCTAACAGACCAGTAATAGCCTGCTGCTCTATCTCGATCACGCGCCTCGCTCTCTCAATAATTTTATCTCTAGTCACCCCAACACCATGTCCCATGATCTCACGGACTGCAAGCCCAGAGATACCACGAACTCTCCACTTTCGTATTGAGCAATGCTGAGGCTGTGGTATGGATATAAAATGAACAATTCACAATATTCTTCATCATCGCTGATAGTTATCGCACTCGCCTTCATTTCTCTTTGCTCAAGTGCCGTAGCCGAAATGCGCGAGTGGAGCAGCAGTAAAGGGAAAAAAATCACCGCAGAAGCTATCTTCGTGGGAGAAACGATCGTGGTTTTCAAAACTGACAAAGGCAAAGAAATAGCGACACCAATCAGCGGCTTGAGTAACGATGATATAAAATTTCTCAAAGAACTGAAAGCCGCCAAAGAAAAACAACATGCTAGCCCCGACTTGAATAAAAAAACGGAGCCAGAAACCGAACCCACAGCAAAGCCCACCGCCGCTCCTAAAGCGGGGTTACTACCACTTTTAGCTGATGGAAAAGGTAGGGGATTTCACGCTTATTATGAAGGTGAAAAATACATCGCTAAAGTGAATGCAAAAGGTGTCCTGACCATTCAATACAAAGAGGCTGATGGCGCTATCCTGCCAAAGTGGTCTATCAGAATCTATCCGGATGCTCGGCGCATCACAGAAGCCAAAACCATTTCTTATAAATTTCAGAAAATACTCAAACACGGTAACGCTCAGATGAATCCCGCGGAAGTGAGATACACTCATCAGCGTGATGGAGACATAAAGTGCGAGGTCGTGTATGAGTTCACACCAGATGGCTTCACTACCTGGACACGCTCAGATGAGTCCCCAGAGACGCCTCCAGAAATGATTCACCGCCTAGTCCATACCGTGAGTAAGCCAAGTAAAATTTCTACTGACAAATCATTTCTAAAGAAGATGAAGCTGAAGCAAGAAGCCTACTCCGGGAATGATAAAAAAGTAGATTTCTTGGAAGAAGACAGGCTTAAAGGAGACACCAAAAGGTATGAGATGACAGGTCCCATATTAGCAAAAACAAAACTCCGAGTGGATAGAGGATCTGCAAAAGAAGCCAAGCTCCTACTAACCCAATACCCGGGATGTCCGCTCGAAAGTGGTTTCTCATTTATACTCAGAAAAGATGATTGTAAAACAAGAGACCACCAAAATGAGAAAGCCACTTTCACGTTTAAATAACTTCAAATCACTTATACTATGCGCACACCCAGAGGAAAAAAATTAGTCGAGACACTGGACTTCAAACGGCTCCCGAAAGTACTACTCCATGAACACCTAGATGGAGGCGTGAGACCTAGCACCGTGATCCAGCTCGCACAGGAAACTGGCTATGATGGCTTACCCACCACAGATGCAGCTGAGCTTGGGGAATGGTTTCACCGGGGTGCGCAGCGCGGAAACCTGCCGGAGTATCTGGAGGGGTTTGCGCATACGATAGGTGTGATGCAGGGAAAGGATGCCCTGGAGCGCGTGGCGTATGAATTTCTGGAGGATATGGCGCTCGATGGAGTCGTCTATGCAGAGGTAAGGTTTGCTCCTGTCTTCCATGTGAGTGAGACTCTAACAGCTGATGAGGTGGTGAATGCCGTGGTGGCTGGTCTGACCCGTGCGGAGAAGGATCATGGGGTGGCTTGGGGGATCATTATCTGTGCTATGCGTGACCGTGAAGACTCACTGGAAGCTGCGGAGCTGGCTATCAAACACCGTGATAATGGTGTGGTGGGATTTGATCTCGCAGGAGGCGAAGCGGGCTTCCCACCTAAGAAACACATCGAGGCATTTCAAGCCATTCAGCGGGCTAATTTTAACATCACCATTCATGCTGGTGAGGCATACGGGATGGATTCCATCTGGCAGGCATTGCAGTGGTGCGGAGCGCATCGCTTAGGTCACGGGACGCGGTTGTTAGATGATGTGAGTCATGATGCTGAGGGAAATGTGATTCTGGGAAGTCTTGCTCGGCATGTTTTAGATCATCGCATTCCATTAGAAATGTGTCTGTCTAGTAATGTCCACACTGGTGCATGTGAGAGCCTGGAGAAGCATCCGTTTAAGTTATTTTATGAAATGGGATTCCGGGTCAGCGTGAATACGGATGACCGCCTGATGAGCGATACCGAAATGTCACAGGAGCTAAGCATCGCTACCGAGCTCTATGACCTAGGTCTAAATGATCTGGAGAAGTTAGCCATGAATGCAATGAAGAGTGCCTTCGCCCCACACGAGCAACGTGTGAGGATCATGCATGGCATTATTTTACCCGGCTACATGGCGCTTAAGGCTGAGATGAATGGGCTATGCTAGGCTAGGTTAGGTTAAACTAAGATTACATACTCCAGTATTTTTTAAATCCGTATTTTATATCGCGTGCGATGATCATCAGAGTCGGTAGTAGGACGAGCGTGATGACGGTGGCGAAAAGTATGCCGAAGGCGAGTGATGCGACCATGGGCTTCAGAAACTGTGCCTGGACTTCCTTTTCTAACAGCAGTGGTGCGAGCCCGAAGAAGGTGGTCAGCGAAGTCAGAAGAATCGCGCGGAAGCGATCTGCACCTGCACGGCGACACGCGTCTAACAGATTTGTTCCTTCCGCTCTCAGATCATCGATACGGCAGACCAGCACTAGGCTATCATTCACCACCACTCCGCTAAGCGCGAGTATTCCAAAGACGGAGAGAATACTCACGGGAATCCCGATGATGTAGTGCCCCAGTAGCGCACCAATGATACCGAACGGTATGACGGACATGATGATGAGTGGCTTGGTATAACTTTTTAGCGGGATGGCGATGAGGATATAAATGAGAATGATGGAGATAACAAAACCTCGAATGAGCGACTGCATGGATTTCATGCGCTGCTCAATTTCACCACTAGGACTAGTAGTGATGTTCGGATACTGGGCTTTCATCGTTGGGAAGAACTCTTCTTGAAGCCTTTTGTTTACCTCATCTGGCGTGGTGACCGCTTTATCAATCCGCGCTTCTACCGCTACGATGCGCTTGTTATCATAGCGTTCAATCGAGGCTAAGGATGATGAATATTTTGTCTCTGCCACAGTCGAGAATGGCACCGCTGTCCCATCTGGTTTACGCACGCGCATATCACGCAGAGTGCTGAGATTCTCCCGGTCTTCCAGCGGATAGCGCACCATGATGCGGACCTCATCTCTGCCGCGCTGGACACGCTGAGCCTCTCTACCGTAAAAGGCATCACGCACATTGCGAGCGAGATCACCCTGAGAGAGCCCCGCTGCCTGACCCGCAGGTGTGATCGGGTATTGAATCTCTGGTTTACCAGAATCAAAGGTATCGATAATGCTGTATGTTCCAGGGTAAGTGGCGATGGTTTTCTTGAGATCATCCGCTACAGTTTTCAGTTGATTGAGATCATCTCCTTCGAGATTGATAACGATGTCTCCACCTGGAGGACCCGCTCTGGCGGTGAATGCTAGCGAGCGAGCTCCGGCTATTTCCCCCACCCTCTTTTGCCACTCCCTGATGATGGTAGCAGTGTCTAAATTTTGCCTCGTGGTGGAGCGGGTAAGCTCAGCCGCTACAGCTGCTTTATTATCTGTACTCGCTGAGATCTGGATATGCTTGAATGGGTTTTGCCCATACTTTTCTTTATACTCTGCACCCAGTTCATTTGCCGCAGCTTCCACACGGAGGGCTTGCTGGTGAAGGTAATCCACGGATTGCCCCTGCTCTAGCTCGATAAGAGCAGATACATTGTCACGGTAAATGTTAGGGAAAAACACGAAGCGAAGTTGACCCGCTGGGAACAGCCCAATCACTAGAATTAAAATAGCAATGAAACTGGCGAGCACAGCATACCGCCAACTAATACACACTCGGATGAACGGTCGATACAATTGATTAATCACCCATTGCAGACCATTCGCTATGGCTTTTTGTAGCTTAGCCCATGCGCACGATATTGGGTTCTTTGGCTGCTTATGGACATCAATGTGCGCGAGGTGAGATGGCAAGATGAGCTTGGATTCGATGAGTGAAAAGATAAGGCAGAAGATGACCGCTACAGCAATCTGACCAAAGACATTTCCTAATCTACCACTCACCTGAGTAAGCGGAAGAAAGGCTGCAATGGTGGTAATGACTCCGAAGGTAGCAGGGGTCACAACCTTGCTCACACCTCTAACAGTCGTGTTGATAGGACTAGATTTACTGGCGGGGTTTTTAGCGTTTTCCTTTTCGGAATAAATGGATTCACCGATGACGATGGCATCATCAACCACGATTCCTAAAACGACAAGGAAACCAAATGAGGATAGCACATTGATGGACATGTCTATGCCTGGAAGAGGGAACAAAATAGCGGCTCCAGCAAGCGAAATAGGAATACCTAACGCGACCCAAAATGCGAGGCGGAGATTGAGGAAGAGCATGAGGATAATGAGAACGAGGAGGATTCCCGTGCCACCATTTTTCCCGAGTAGAACGAGACGATCACGAATATTTGTAGAGCCGTCTAGCCAGCTAGTGAGTGTCACACCATCTGGCAGATCTTTATATTCTTCTAGGGTTTCTCTCGCCTGCTTCACCGCATTGATGATGTCATCATTTCCTTCTGTGATGATCTTGAGACTCGTCGTGGGGATGCCGTTGAAGCGGTTTAAAGTTTCTTGATCCACAAAGTCATCGCGCACTGTGGCTACATCCTTTAAGTAGATGCGAGTGCCGTCTTCACTACTGCGGAGTAGAATGTTCTCAAAGTCTTTTTTACGATAAGCTTGGTGGCGGGAACGGAGCGATATATCACCGCGATCTGACTTAATATCACCGCCTCCGAGATTGATGGAATTGTTAGAAACGGCATCTGCCACTTCGCTAAAAGTTAGCTGGTAGCGACGGAGTTTCTCTTCTGATGGCTCGATTGAAATTTCATAATCTGGCGCTCCAAAAGTTTCAATTTTAGAGATAGCTGGCTGACGCAGAAGAACATCTCTGAGCTTTCTAGCAGCTTCCTTTCTCTCCGCAAGTGGCACATCACCATGCAGCTCTACCCAGAGGACGATGTTCTCGCGTTTCTTCTCAGTGACGACTGGCTTTTCTGCTTGCTCTGGCAATCTAGGAATAGCATCAACGCGAATTTTTACATCATCTAACAGTTTCTTTATGTCGTAACCTTCTTTCGCATTAATAGTGACTGTGGCGATATTATCTGAGGACACAGAGCGAATGTGATCTATGCCCTCAACAGATTCAATTGCTTCTTCTATCTTGATAGAAACACCGCGCTCAACATCCTCTGGAGTCCCCCCACGAATAGGCACGCGCACCGTGACAGTCTCAGCCGCGAATGCAGGGAAACCCTCTTTCCTTACCGTAAACGCGGTAAAGACACCCGCGCACAGGATGGTGAGCATGAGAATATTCGCCACTACTGGATTCGATGCGAACCAGTGAATGAAGGGATGTTTTTGTTGTTCTGTTAGATTCATGGAATCTTGATTTAAAATTTGATGCAAAGATTAGAGGTTAGAAATCTGGACTTTCATGCCATCTTTGAATGTGGAAAGAGGACGCGAGACTACCTTTATTTCTTCATTAGTTTTATCGTCTAACTTGATGATCAACATCCCACTGGGAAGACTAAACAGCCTGATAGCATTTGTCTTCACGAGCTTATTTTCATCACTCACCATCCATATATAAGCATCATTCACTAGCGCACTCTCGGGGACACTGTAGGCATTTTTAATAGTCTTAGCTGGTATCGAAGCATTGACGAAAGTGCCAACAGGGAGTGGCTTGTCACCGTATGGATCATCAATCGTAGCGATAAGATAAGTCACTTGGTTCTTGGTATCAATAGTGGGTGCGTAGCGAGAAAATTTAGCTGTCCAAGTAGCAGATGATTCGGATGTGTTAGAGGTAAGTTTTATTTCTGTGTTTGCATCAGGAGCGATCTGCTGGTTCTGCTCTGCTGTGAGTGGAAGATAAATTTCTGCTTGGTCACTGGAAATGAGGCTTCCGAGAATCGTTTGTGGCGTAGAAAAATCTCCAAGCGAAACATTTCTAGAACTAACTATAGAATCAAAGGGAGCAATTATTTTAGTGCGATCAATATCCGCTTTTGCCTTCTCTATAATGGCTTTAGTGGCATCGATAGACGCTTTTGCAGCGGCTAACTGCGGTTTCCTCAGCACGAAGTCTGATGCTGTTGCTAGTTCTCTGCCTGATGCTAGCCAATCCTGTGCGGCTTGCTCGGCACGTAATTTTTCTTCATCTAAGCTACGTTCTGCGATGGTTAAATTCGCTTGCTGTTGAGCTAACACGGCAATGTAGTCTGTATCATCTAAAACCGCTAAGATGGTACCAGAAGACACCCTTTTTCCGACCAGAAACTGTGGTGACAGCTCAATGATTTTACCACTCACTTGTGCAGAAATTTTTGTTTCAAATTTACTACGCACCGTTCCGAATGTCTCCGCTTTGGTCGCATGCGTGGCAAGTCTTGATTGGATAACATCCACGCTGGTAATAATCTCAGGTTGCTCCTTAGGCTTGGGTTCCTTCTTACTAGCCTTGAGCCCTATGAAGCCTAAGACAGCTAGACCGATGATGGCTAGCGGGATAATGATTTTAATGAAATCTTTCATGGGTAGATAGAAATTGTTAGAGTCCTTTGCCTCCGTTTCCTAAAGCTAGCGCGAGGCTAACACGATTTTGAAATCTGAGGGCTTCGGTATTAATCAATGACTCTTCAGTGCTGAAGGATCTGCGCTGAGCATCGAGTAAAGTGAGTATTTCTACTAAGCCGTTTTCGTAATTTCTCTGTGTGCTAGACTCCGCATTTTTGGCAGCTTTTAGGGCATTTTTATAGGAGAGTTGTTGTCTCTTGAGATAATATTCTGACCCCAGCGCATTTTCAACTTCTTGGAATGCGCTAAGGACAGTGGAGCGATAATTTGACAGTGCTTGCTTAGCGCGAGCATTGGCTGCTCCTAGCTCAGCGCGGCGGCTACCACCATCGAGTATGGGTGCTGTTAGATTTCCCGCAATGGACCAGACACTGAAATTTGTATCTGCTAGTTTCTTCAAAATGTTAGACTGCTGCCCCGCACTAGCCGTGAGCGGAAACCGAGGATAAAGGTCACGGTGAGCCACGGTGACTCGGGAATCTGCCGCCAAGATACGCGCGTAAGCAGCATGGATGTCTGGTCGGTTTAGCAGCACAGAAGATGGAATCCCGGCAGGAACACTCCGCTTCAATGCAGGATAATTTTTCGCTGATGCTCGCGTATTTGGATAGCTGCCTGTGAGAGCCGCTAACTGACGAGCGGCTTGGTCACGCGCATTCTTGCGCTGCTCTACTTGCCCGCGTGTATTTTCCACATCGGTTCGGGCAAGATCGAGATCACTTAACTTACCAGTACCAGCTTCAAATCGGCGATTTACCAGACTGGCTGTTTTCTCAAATATAGCTAACCTCCGCTGCGAGAGATCTAACAATTTTTCTGACGCAATGAGCGAGAAGTAAGCCTGCATGGTCTGTGCGGCTATCGACTGTCTTGCCGCTTCATGATCCGCTGCCAGTGCTGCCTGACTTTGTGACGCGGCATTGATCCCTGCACGAATACGCCCCCAGACATCCACTTCCCATTGAGCATCCAGCGTGGCGGAATACAGTCCAGCGTTAGAGCCATTCGCCCGTCTTCGACCGAGCCCAGCACCAGCTGATAGTGCCGGCACACCGGGAGCGTATGACTTGCGAGTATTGAATCCCGCTTCCTCTAAACGAGCGAGACTAGTCTGCAGATTTGGGTTCGATTTTAATGCCTGCTTCACATAGCGGCTTAACTCCGCGTCTGAAAAGAGAGAGAGCAGACCATTCGCCACTTCAGGCACGGGAAGAGTTGTAGAATCAAATTTCTCAGGAATGGCTAATGTCTGATTCGCATTTTGAGACTTAGATTTTGGCTCTAGCGGCATGTTCTTACATGAAGAAATCAGTGCAATCGCTGGAAAGATTGAGGTGAAAATGATGTGTTTAGTTTTCATGGTCTATTTATTTTGGGAATTGTTTGGGCAGAGCTTTGAGCGCTGCAAAGATGGCATCAATCTGTGACTCTATCATTGAGTCTATTTGGCTTTGCTTAGGCTTCTGGCTAAATAGATGCTCCTTCGCACCTACGGGACATTTTGAAATCATCGTTGCTAGTGAAATAAATACAGCCACCGCCCAGTTGATGAGTTTAGGTGATTTCGTACCCAGAAATTCTTTTAGTGCGGCACCGAGGAATTTCAACTCAAAGTCCTCTACCTCTTTTAGTATTATTTCCACGGGAGAGCCGGGCACATGCATGGTGCGGCTCATGATACGGTTGAAATTCCCAGCCTTCCCATCATCCAATGATCGTTTCAGTATAGCGCGCGCAATGGCAGCTATTTTCTGCTCTGCAGATGCATCCTCTGCTAGATTTCCCCTGCTGGGATAAATTTCATCTGCATCCGCAAATGCCTGGCGTAATGCCGCTACGAACAACTGATCTTTTGAACCGAAATGATAATTCACCGCTGCTATATTCGCACCAGCACCCTTCACGATGTCTGCGATCTTGCCATCACGGTAGCCTTGCTCCGCGAAAACATCTATCGCACTGCGGATCAGCTTTTCTTTGGCATCCAGTTTCATTTGAAAGGAGACTTAGCCGAGTCACACTAAAAAATCAAATCATTTTTTCAAATAGCCATTTGAAAATTATAAACCTAACATTTATCAATCAAAAAATTTAGCCATTCACCTCAACGAGAATGAATCTCATCGAAGCAAATGGCTAATCGCATATACCCCCGTATAACAATAAAAATTATTTAGTCTCTGCCGTAAGCGCACGACTCACTGATAGCCTCACCTTCTTCATCACTGGCTGAGGAAAACCCATTTCTACACCTAGACTAGAAACATGGGCAGAAACCGCCTCTACTAAAAATGCGAGTCTCTTTGTGAGTGTTTCTGAACGATACTTCTGCCTCATACTGCGCTCCGCACACTGCATTACTTGAGTAGTGAGCTGACCAATCTCTTGAGCTGGACCAGACTGACTTTTAAGAAGTGGCTGAACACTGGAGATGAATTGCTTACTCCAGGCTACGTATTCTCTGAATTCACCTTTAGCCTCTCTGCTCTCCTGTGCTAAATTAGCAAAACTGACTAGCTTCTGCTTCACTATTTTCGTTAAGGCTTGTTGGATTGATTGACTTGAATTAGCTAAATTAGCAAGTGACTCAATACAGCTGAAAGCAAAATCATTTAGCTCATTTGTGGAAATTTCATCTTCTAACTTCATCTCGTAATTCTCCTCTTTCTTCCATTCTTTGAGCGGAATCATGCTTTCTTCGCTCGTTACGTTGCCCTGTTTGGCTAATTTCTCTACGTCCTGATTTTTTGGTGCTAATTTTTTACTAATGCTTCTACGGCTTCCCTGCATTGATCCTCTTAGAGATCTGTTTGAAGAGCTACCATTTAGGCTAAATTGATGTCTTGTCTGATTAGTGTGATGTCTTTTTCTCATGGATAAGTAAGTTATGGGTTATTCGAGTGACAAAAAATTACCTTTATAAGCTAATTTATGCAAATTATTCTACCAACTATTTTTTAAAACATTATAAAATAAAGGAAAAAATAGCTAATTTAATTAAAATTGATATTCACAACAAATTAAACAATGTTGCATTTTAACGGTTTTATAAGGGTTTTAGGACACCAAAAACACAAACCTAAAGAAAAACTTGCTAATTTTTTAAAAAATTGCTAATTTACTATCATGTCCGATACACCGAACTTCCGAAACATCTCACATTCACTCACTAACGTGCATGAAGAACTTAGCGTGGAGCAGCTAGAACTCTACCAGGAGTTCATCACAAAGTCGCTAGCGTTTAAGAAAGCAGAAGAGGCGCTGCTCTCTGCGATGGATCAAGAGGATGGTGGAGACCAGAAGACATCTGACACTCTCAGAACGATCCGTAAAGTGTTAGATGACCCAAGCTATAGACTATCGGGAAGCGAGTGTGTTTTACTAGCATGTCTTTATAAAGAGCTAGAAGGATCTGAACATTTAGAGACAAAGCAAATCAACATTTACCTCCACAGCTATGATCGCAAACCAGCGAACACTACGAAGATCGTGGACACACTAGAGAAGAAACATTTCATAAAAATCAATAGCGATGGTCTCCACTCTCATAAATCATATCGTCTAACTAAAGACGGACAAAATAGCGCGTGGTCACTTATTGACCGCCTCACAGATGAAGATGGAAATGAGAGACTCGCTGTGATGAAATAGATTTCTGTTAGGGTCTCTATGACGAAAAATCATTGACCCGATTAGTTTATATTTATAGTGTCGTAATCAACATTATAAATTCAACTAACTATGACAGA
The DNA here is from genome assembly GCA_937128235.1 of uncultured Verrucomicrobiales bacterium. Classification (GTDB taxonomy): domain Bacteria; phylum Verrucomicrobiota; class Verrucomicrobiia; order Verrucomicrobiales; family Akkermansiaceae; genus Rubritalea. Next base: position 22,728 of record CAKZMG010000004.1, on the reverse strand, counting down.
TTCGCCCACGCCACCATCATCACCCTCCGAATCACCTAATACTCCTAATCCTGGTAACACTGATCATTCCATAGGAGATAAAGCCAGCACTCTACAAACTACTATCAAAGCGTTCTTTAATCGTTTTGTGAAGAGTGACTTCCAACAGCAAGAGTTATTAGCTAGTGAAGAATCCGCCCTCGATACCTCGGGGTTCCCTAAAGAATCTCACTTAGCGAGAAATTTTCTAGCTTGGCGTAGAGGCTTGCTATGGATAGCCGGCATATCACTCATCATCGCTGCTATTTTTTCCTTTGTAGAACTCATTGATGTGATCGAAGAAAAATCCCCCGGCATAATCACCTTCATCCTCATCATGTTCATTATAGCTAAAGCGGGTGCAAGCTATTTCATCCTCCTTGCGGCGATGTCATGGACGAATGTCAAAAAGACTAAAAAATTTACGCGCTTGGGTTGGATGTGCATGTTCATTATCCCATTTGCCGTCTCTATGATTCCTGTGAAACCATTTCTAGACACTAAGATCATGGGACCCCAGCAAGCGATGCTCACCATTGGTTTAGTGGGAGTTCTATTTTTAGCTACTTTACTTCCCATGGTGCTCGGCTTATTTCCCGGTCTCATTCGCTCATCACTTGCACTAAAGACACTGATACCAGAATCAACTATGCCAGGCTGGATTGCAGTTGTTATCGCTCCTCTTTATGCACTGTTTTTTATCATCGCACTCATGATCGCTGTGCAGGCTCAGAGTTTTCTAGCTATTGTGGCACTTGCTGCCTACAGCTTCGCCCCTCTCACACTCGTGATGAATACACGCAAGCTCACGACTCCCACATCGGCTAGCGAGCTTGATAACACACTCCGCTCAGCTAGGAAAAAATTACAGTTTTATAACCTCATCGGAACCGTTGCCATCATCGCCCTCTTGCTGACTAAAGTAAAAGATTGGGACGTATCAAGCATCATTTCCTTTGTCAGTAATTTTTTAGCCACCATCCTACTCGTGACAGTGGCAACATCAGATATTCTATTAAGCTTATTTCATGCAGCATTTAATCGCCAACTAGAACTCCACACATCAGATCAGCTAGGATCACTAAAAGATCAGTTCACAGATCTAGAAACTCTGGGTCTAACAGATTTGAATGTGCTCAAAGATACTCCAGATAAGCAGCCTCCTGAGGGATAAATTTGTTACTCCCCATAGTTACTAAATTTCTCGTAAAACACCTCCCAGCATTCCAGGAAGCCAGTCGCAAATGCTTCTGGTCTCGCAGAAATCCAGTCATTTAGCTGATCCATGCCGAACCACACTGCGTGCTCCACCTCACTACACGGGAATCTCAGCGCACCATCATGTCTTGCTACATAGAGACCAATGTGCTCCCAGCCAGTGTTCTCGCTAGGCTTGATCTGAGCAATATGCTGGACTTCAGCATCGATGCCGAGTTCCTCTTCCAGCTCTCTAACAGCACATTCATCATAGCCTTCTCCTGAGTTCAAGTGACCCGCTGCGCTACTGTCCCAGACTCCAGGGAAGTTATCTTTAAGGGTGCTACGCTTCTGAAGTAGCACTTCTTTTTTCTTATTAAAAACTAGGATATGTACCGCTCTGTGGAGTAAGTTCTCAGCATGCACCACACTGCGTGTTTCCTGGCGGAGAACTTCATCATCCTCATCCACCACATCGAAGATTTCATCCCCGCTTTGAGGCAGATTTTTCAGCGGATGATCATCATAGGCTTGAGTGATTTTTATCCACTGCTCTAGGCTAATCTCTTCTGCCCTCGCCGTCACAGGAAGACCTAGTGATTTAGCGACCTCCTCCCAGTCCGCAGACTCAGGCATTTGTTTCTTCACCTGCTTTCTACGCTGTGAAAACCCGCGCCTTACTAACTCATCAAATAACCGCTTATCATAGACTTCGGAATTTTTAGAAGGCACACAAGTCATCACTGTAGAGTCGATCAATGGCCGCGGATGGAACGCCTCTGGAGGCACCGTCTTCACTGGCTTACTCTCCCACTCACTCTGCATCCGTAGCGAGAGCACCCCGTATTCCTTCGTCCTGTGCTTAGCGACGATTCGGTCTATAAATTCTTTCTGCAACATCAGCACAGCGCGCACCACAGGAGTCGGGCTCTTCATAAAATTCCGCATAATTGCACCACCTGCACTGTAGGGCAAATTCCCCAGAAACTTAATCGGTGCGTGCTTGTATAGATTTCTAACATCAAATCTCGCCCCATCAAAATGATGCACCTCCACATCATCGCAATCACTAAATTTTTGCGTCAGGTATTCTGCCAGTCGGGCATCAAACTCCACTAGAATCACCCGCTTCACTTTGCCCACGAGATGCTCAGTCAGCGCACCAGTCCCAGGACCCACCTCCACCACTGTATCCTCAGGCTGAGGTTCTAGCTGATCCACAATCCAGCGCGCGACGTTAGCATCACAGAGAAAATTCTGCCCCAGCTTTTTACTCGGCATCACTCCATGTTTCTTCAGAACTTCTATAATCTCGCTCGCTATCATTGTCCGACCATCAAACCTCTCTATTGACATAGCGTCAAACATTTAGCACTCTAAATAGCATGTCTATCCTTCTAAAATCTCTCAGTATACTATTATTCACCTCAATGAGCTTCACCTCATGCAAATCGTCTGAAACTACTGAAGAGATTAACCCCGCTTCATTTACCGACTACCAATCAGCGGAAACTTGGATCAAGGAGAACCACAAAGCAGAAACCATTACCCCAGATTCCAGTCTTTTCAAAAAGATAGAATACTATCCAGCTGGTGACACCGGCTACCTCATCATCTATCACCATCGCGGGAAAATCCCCACCCTACTCTACCAGAACATTAACCAGAAACTCTGGAATGCATTCAAAAATGCCGAAAGCAAAGGCAAATTTTACCAACAAAAAATCCAAGGTAACGAAGGCTTCATTTTGGAACTAGAGGAATAAGCACAAGAAAAACTTACCTCTAATGAAGCATTAGCTAAAAGCCATCTCATAAACTCTAACATGATTCTATCATTCGCCAATCGTGACACTGAACAGCTTTTCCATGAAGAGCGTAACAGACGATTCAACAACATAGCCAGAGTAGCCCTCCGCAAGCTCATTTAGCTAAACCAAGCCGCTACACTTCAAGACCTATCCGTTCCACCAAACAACCGCCTAGAAGCTCTTAAAGGAAATTTGAAAGGCTATCACTCTATTCGCATCAACAGGCAATGGCGCATCACCTTCATCTGGACTCCTCAAGGAGTAGAGCAAGTTGCCATCGTTGATTATCATTAGCCTTGAATGCTGACTATAACGTGATACATTATACCCATGAAGAAAACAATGACACCCATCACAGCGGGAGAAATCCTTTTAGAAGAATACCTCAAGCCACTAGGCATCTCACAGAATGCCATGGCAAGAGCCATAGGAGTGCCACCGAGGGCGATCAATGAAATCGTGCTAGGCAAACGCTCGATCACTCCCACCATGTCAATACGGTTTGGCGCATTCTTCAATCAAAGCGATTCATTCTGGCACGGCATCCAAGTAGAATGTGACTTCCGCAAGCTCAAAAGCAAACGCCAAGAGCTCATCAAAGACATCAAGCCTGTCTCCACGCTTTCAACATAAAGCATGATAAAATCATTTCATAGAGATTCCGTTATTTGAACGCCATTTAATCCTTTCTACCATTCCCACACTATACCTTTCTTCGTCCCGCTTCAGACAGCTCAAAAACGGCCATTTTTGAGACAGGACGGACGTTCAGAGACCAGGGCAGAAAAAAAGGCTTAATCTCTTATGAATTAAGCCTTTTTCTTGCATTTCTACCTAGATAAAAATGGCATCCCGTAGGGGATTCGAACCCCTATTGCCGCCGTGAAAGGGCGGAGTCCTAACCATTAGACGAACGGGACGCTGTAATGGTTGCGACTAGCGCGGGCGCAAAAAACCATAATCCAACGCTTTCCGCAAGCTCTTTTTTACTATTTTCATTATTTTTTTATCAAACCCCTCGCACTATATTAGCTCGCTCCCCCTCAGCGGATGATCTGCCGAGAGATCACCTTTTTCTACAAGCCCCATTTTCACCGCCTCATTCATAGGCACAGGCTTTGCTTTACACACCTTTTTCCAGTCAGGAAAATTCCACCGATTAGGAAAACCCTTACACTGAAATGGCTTCACAGACTGAATCTTACACCGATCATCCTCCAGCATAATGCACTCGTGGTTTTCACGTTCTATCAGCGACAACCCATTCCTATTCATTCTCAGCCGCGTGAATTTCTGGATAAACGCATCCTCATCCATCTCTAGAAATTTAGCAATCGCTGTCACTTCATCATCCTCCACCCTCACATCGCCCGGCCATTTACAGCAAGCGGTACAGCGGTCGCATTGATACCAAGTATCTGAATCTATACCTGTAGCCATCTTTCTCTAGTAATATCCTCGTGTTCCGTATCCAGATGGACCTCCGTTACCACCGTAAGGGTTAGTCGTATATGGAGGCTGCTGCCTATATTGAGGATAGGTCGGGTGATACGGTTGCGGTGCTGGAGCTGGCTGGATAGCCACTGGACGAGTGATCAGATTATAATACCCCATCACCTTAGTCTGGAACGCTCTCCACTTTGCCCCCGGCCTACCATTATCTAACAAGAAATGTGGGCAATTCTTATTCGGTTTAGAAGATCCAGCACGTGGCCAATGATAATGAGGCACCACATTCCTGATCGGTATTCCATGTCGTTTCATCAGATACGCGGTTAATTTCGCCGTCCGCTCCACCGTAGCTGCTCGGCTATTCCCTCGGTTCTCACACATCTCCAGTCCAAGTGAATAATTATTCCCCGGCCCATCAAAATCCGCATGCTCACCCTGCTCATTATCCGGTAAATGCTGTACTGCGCGGGATTGATCGATCGTGTAATGCCAAACCAAATAACCAATTCTATTCCCTCCTCTGCGCTTATAAGCACGGAGCTTTCCGTTTTTCAGAGCCTTGCTATGCTGCCACGCATCAGCAGTAGCGCTATAGTTCTGCGTGCTATGAATCGTTATATACCGCGGAGTCATCCTCCGTCTATACTTCCGCGCATGTCGCCCATAAGGAATGTAATCTCGGTTCAAATTCACCTGACCCAACAACTGGTTAGAGGACATTGCAGGTCTAGCAGACCCCATCCCAGGCTGACCAGAATTCACATTAACAGACTGTGAATATATAGGGTAATACATAGGCGGCTCAGGATCAGCACTGCATGAAAATAAAACAGCGGCTAGGATTGCAACAAGCAACCTACCTAGCCAACAATTACATGAAAAATGAAACATATAGCTATACCACTATCATAAATCCCCAAACAAGCCAGACATCATTTAATAAGCTCTATGTAATTTCATACGCCACCTAATTATTAAATCTCATCTTACTCAGAAAATCCCGCCTAATACCAACCTCACCCATGAACACAGTTTCCAGATAAATAAATGCATCATCACACCTCAGCACCTTACCCGAGACAGCCCCTCTACCCTCAAAATAAACAGTAACAGCACTCTTCCCACCTCTTATGCCACCAGCCAGCCCATCAGAAAAACGCACCACATTCACCCCATCAACAGGAATACTCATCTCTATTCTCAACACCCTAAACCCTAACTCTTTCGCATCATTCACAGCCCCCGCCTTCCCATAAAACCGAGACACACCATCCTCCATCTCAACCATATCTTCTCCCACCCCTAGCTTTTCCTCCTTCAAGACCACCCCCCCCGCTCCATCCCATACTCTCAGCTCAACATCACTCACCGTAAACTCAGACTCTTCCTCATTCCCCCACCTATCCGCAAAACCCACTACTCGCCCCTTTAGAAAATTTTTCGCAATAGCCACATCCCACTGACTCACCAGCACCCCATCTTTATACAAGCTAAGCAAACTCCGTTTCTCGTTAAAATAAACCGCATACTCCCCCTTCGACCCCTCAGTATAACTCAACTTCAAAGGCTTCATCATATTCGGCACCTTCATCGTAAGCGGCTCCCCCCCATCACCAAAATAATGCAACCTCAACTCCACCTCCTCTCTTAAAAGAATAGACAAACAAGACCCTGTCCACTCCGCCATATAATTAGGAATCTTAGCCCCCTCCTCAGCCTCCTGCTCAGGCACCACTTTATCTGCCAGTAAAATCACCTCCGCCCAGCTCCGTGCGTCCCTATTTAACTTAAATTTAAAACAAAACCCCTCCATCCCACCTAGCTCACCCACTAGACTCGGTAACTCACGCCTCAACGCACAAAACCCCGCAGACTCAGTATTCTTAATCTCACCATCAGCAAAATCAAAACAAGCCTCAGACTTCCCTTCCTCCTTTAGCTTAGAAGAAAATACCTCGTTCGTCCACTCAGCCTCCTTCACATCCCCACTAAACAACATCCTCTCAGCCACAGAACTAAAATAAACACTTCTCACATTCTTCCTAGCCACAGAAATCTTACCCGCAAAATCCGTCACCAAATAAACCCTCTCATCATCTAAACCAACAACCTCACCAGCCACCACATCCAGATTCCTCAGCACCACAAACCCCTTATCACATAGTAACTTCACTCCAGCTCCTCCAGCACCAAAATCCACCTCCCTCACACTACCACCATCAAACACACTCACATCATCCTCACCTTTCCTCACCCACAACACCTCACCACTCTTACTCACCCCTCGGAACTCACCCACTACCTCGCCACCATCCTTAAGCCCCAACACCGCACCCTCTCCCACATAGCCAGATAAAAAAACACACCCCAAACACAACAACAACTCAGTCAAAAAATGCACGCTTTTCATGCGCCCATAATAAATCATCAGCAAATTTCACACCAGCCCAAAAAACACCCTTCCAACTCACCTCCACACATGCTAACAATCCACTCCCCTTGAAACAATCAGAACACACCCACACCGCTCTCCTCCAAGCACTCCAGCACTCAGATTTTAGCCACGCACTGACCACCACATCATCATCTGAGATGGCACCACTATGCCTAGCAGACATGGACAGACACTCGGGGCTATCCTTCATCATCGCCGCCGCTGCCCATCAGCACAGAGAAAATTTCCCCCAATCCCGCATCTGGAACCTCTCAGACCAGCCCCGCCTAAACCAAGCACTTGCCACCGAACTAGACTTCTGGAATATCAACGCGCAGATTCTGTTAGAAAAAAATACCGCCTCAGCCGCCACCGAGCTAGATGACCCAGAAGCCAATGCCGAGCGGCTCCATACCCTTTCGCAAATAGCTTCAGGGGCAGAAGGACTCGTGATCACCAGCAACCTAAACTCCCCCTGCCCCGCGCCCGATGCCATCACCCTCCAAGGCACCACTCTAACAACCGGCACCGAGCAAGACCTAGACCAGCTCACTCAGCTACTCGAAAATGCAGGATTTGAGCGCGTGGACCACATCCATAACCGTGGACAATACGCCCTCCGTGGAGGCATCTTAGACATCTACACATGGCAAGCCCCACTACCTGTTAGAGTAGAATTTTTCGATACAGAAATAGACTCCATACGCGAGTTCGACCTCAACACCCAGACCTCAATCCGGAAAATAAACCAAACCCAAATCCAGCTTTCTGAGCCAGAAGAAAACGCCACCGTAGCAGACTACATCGGAGCAAATGATCTCATCATCACTCTCCAATGTGCTGGAGATTTCCAATCTCCAACAATTCACCACCTCCAAATCACCAACGACCCACTCGCCAAAACATCCATCCACCCCTCACCCCTCGGAGCCTTCGAAGCAGGTGACTTCGTTCTCCAGCAAAACAAACGCCACGCCTTCACCAAACAGCTCGCAGAATGGAATGCAGAAGACTGGGATATCCATCTCATCTTCTCTAACAAAGGAGAAATAGAACGCTTCACCGAGCTCATGGGAGACTCCATTCTAAACGGAATAAAAACCTCCATAGGGGAACTCGCCCACGGCTTCACCATCCCATCTGTTAGGCTCGCAGTCATCTCATCCGCAGAGCTCTTCGGTCGATACCAGACATCAAATTCTAACAACCGCAAAAACACCCACCTCGAACACCAACGCCGCGCGCGTGCTCAGACAGATATTTTAGACATCGAGAAAGGTGACCTCGTCGTCCACACAGAATACGGCATCGGCAGATTTCAAGACATCACCACAGACCTCGACGGCACAGAAGAAATCAACATCCGCTACCGAGACAAATCCATCCTCTCCGTCCCCATCGACCAAGCCCACCTCCTCGCCAAATACGTAGGAATGGGCGGAAAAGCCCCCACCCTTTCCAAACTAGGCGATGCCAAATGGAGCCGCGCCAGAAAATCCGCAGAGAAATCCATCATGGACTACGCTGCCCAGCTCCTCCGCCTCCAGGCAGAGCGACAAGTCAGAAAAGGCACCGGCCACCCACCCGACACCAAGTGGATGTGGGAATTTGAAAACTCCTTCCGCTACACCGAGACCCCAGACCAACTCACCGCCATCGAAGACACCAAAGAAGACATGGAATGCCCCAAGCCCATGGATCGTCTCATCTGCGGAGACGTAGGATTTGGCAAAACCGAAGTTGCAATAAGAGCAGCATTCAAAGCCGTCACTGGAGGAAAACAAGCCGCCATTCTCGTCCCCACCACCGTCCTCGCAGAGCAGCACTGGCGCACCTTCCGCGAGCGCATGAGCGACTACCCCATCCGCATCGAGCTACTCAACCGCTTCCGCAAACCCAAAGAAGTCCGCTCCACACTCAAAGGCCTCGCAGATGGATCAGTTGACATCGTCATCGGCACCCACCGCCTCGTCTCAAACGACGTCCATTTCAAAGACCTCGGAGTCGCCATCGTAGATGAAGAACAACGCTTCGGAGTGAAGCACAAAGAAAAATTCAAAGAACTCTTCAACGGCATAGACCTCCTCACCCTCTCCGCCACACCCATCCCAAGAACCCTCTACCTCTCCCTCATGGGCACCCGGGACATGTCCACCATAGACACCGCACCGCCAAACAAAGTCCCAGTCCAGACCTCCATCTGCGGCTACGACGAGCGCATCATCCGCACCGCCATCACCCGCGAGATGGATCGCGGTGGGCAAACCTTCTTCCTCCACAACCGCGTAGGAACCATAGAAACCATGCGGGATAAAATTCACGCCCTCGTCCCAGAAGCCAAAATAGTCATCGGTCACGGACAAATGGAAAAAGACGAACTCGAACAAGTCATGCGCACCTTCGTCAATGGAGACGCAGACATCCTCCTAGCCACCACCATCATCGAGAGCGGCATCGACATCCCAAACGCCAACACCATCATCATCGACCGCGCAGACCGCTTCGGCCTAGCAGACCTCTACCAGCTCCGTGGCCGCGTAGGCCGCGGCGGCACAAACGCCTACGCCATCCTCCTCATCCCGCGCGACCTCACCGTAGGAGGAGACGCCACCAAGCGCATCAACGCCATCAAACAATACACCGCCCTAGGCTCCGGATTTAAAATCGCCATGCGCGACCTAGAAATAAGAGGCGCAGGAAACCTCCTAGGCACCAAACAATCCGGACACATCTCCAGCGTAGGATTCGACCTCTACTGCCAACTCCTCCGCCAATCCATAGAACGCCTAAAAGGCAACAAAAACGCCATAAGAATAGACGTCACCCTAAGAGCAGACTTCCTAAACTTCACCGAAGGTGCACAACCAATCTCAAATCTCAAATCTCAAATCTCAAATCAGTCCTTAGACTGCTTCATCCCAGCCCACTACATGACCGAGCCCACCATGCGCATCCGCGCCTACAAACAACTCGCCGAAGCCGACACCGAAAAAACCATCCACCAGCTCCAAGAAAACTGGCAAGACCAATACGGCAAAATCCCCGAGCCCGCCCAAAATTTATTACAAACCACCCTCCTAAAAATAGCCGCCGCCCGAGCCAACATCACCAGCATAGAAATAAAATCCCAACGCCTCATGCTCACCCGCAACAACCAATACATCATGCTCTCCCAAACCAAATTCCCCCGCCTAAAATCCACCAACCCAAACGCAAAACTCCATGAAGCCCTCAACATGCTAAAAAGCATCTAGTACAATCTTAACAAGTTCAGTTATCCGAAAATTCCGGATAACTGCCATTGCTCTTTAGAACTCCACTTCATGCTCCCAACCTTCTTTTCCAGAACTGGCATAAGAAATCCACTAATGCACCCAACCACCTCACTTAGCTCCACTTTAGGCATACCTCCTTTTCTCAAGAAAGCATTCCACTGAGTCACCTTTTGAGCATCGTTACTAAATTCTTCCGTGAGACATCGTGGAGTTTGATCAGGCAGTTCAGTTTCTCTCCGAATAAAGGTATTCACCACCGCCTCAGTCAAAACATCCCCATCAAAATCCTGATGCGATAACAGCCAATACAAATCATAAAAATCCTTCACCCTGCTATTATTCATACCAAGTGAAACCATTGCTTCCAACTTCTCAGCAATCACAGTCTCTGCAGGATAAACTAGCAGATGCGCACTCGGGAAAGGCAGCAACTCATGCCATTCTTTTTCTATCACTCCCGGTGTGATAGCATCGCCAAACCCTACATCCACCTGTATGCCCAAGCGAGCACCCGCAAGACGCACCTTTACCTTGGCTCTCACACCACCATAAGCCACTTCATCACGGATTGATGCCACACTCACATCGCCCCACTCGAGCCCATCATGTGGATCCACCTCCAGCTCAGTCAGCTCGGTAAATATACTTTGAATTGCTCCTTCAGTCGCTTCACCATACCCCAAGAGATCTAAGTCACGGGTAGGTCGGTATTCCTCAGCCTCCCAGATTCTAAACAACTGAGCCCCTTTCAGGACAAATCTTTCTCGATACCTACTCTGAGCCAAACGATACAGGAAACGGCCAGTAGCATACTGCTCCATCAAGGCATTCAGCGGCACGTCCTTCGCACGCGATAGATTAAGAAGTTTAGCCCGCACCGATACAGCTACATTGTTCATATCATCGCCTCCAGATAAGGTCTCATCACCTTCCCCACTCGCAGGAGTCGCGCCATCTCTCCTATCTCCCCTATTGTGGCCTTACGGTCGTTCAGTGTTTCTCTGAGCGCTTCCACGCAGACATCTATCCCCAGTTTATTACGGTGTTTGAAGCAATCAGCCACCGTTCGCGCAGGACTTGTCACAGACACCATGGCTCCCCCTAGCTCGTGACGTTCCACCCCTTCACTTTGTAGCTCCTTCACCCGTGTTCTGATCACTCGGATAGGTGGCCAGTCTATTTTCGGAACACGCGTCTGTGCAGGAAGTTGAATCCAAACCTCACGCGGTGACTGAGTACCAATCTCATGAAATCTAAGCGCACTTATTAGCACAACGACAGCCCGGGAACTCGCCTTGCTAATCTGAATCAGATCATGATGCTCGCTAATCTCGGAGTCCACATGCTTATAAAGCCCACGCTGCACCCTCTCAAGCGTGCTCTGCTCCACAAGACGAGTGATGCTCTGATCAGAAATCCCCGCATCAAGAAGCTGAGACGTCGTCAGTAGCTCATTTGCAGCAGCAAGAGAACTTAGATTTTTCTGAAGAGTAGATGGCATCGTCATGTCGTAAAACGTTACACAATATATCATAATATATAACGTTTAGCAAGAAAAAACCATCCACACCCTCCAAGAAAACTGGCAAGACCAATACGGAAAACTCCCCGCCCCAGCCCAAAACCTCCTCCAAACCACCCTCCTAAAAATAGCCGCCGCCCACGCCAACATCACCAGCATAGAAATAAAATCCCAACGCCTCATGCTCACCCGCAACAACCAATACATCATGCTCTCCCAAACCAAATTCCCCCGCCTAAAATCCACCAACCCAAACGCAAAACTCCATGAAGCCCTCAACATGCTAAAAAGCATCTAAAACACTACATCTCACTCCATTTTACCATACCTGCTCTGGATAGCCTTAGGTGAATGTTTATTGATCTGCTTATTTTCCTTTCTACTCGCCTTCTCAGACGTGATCAGGATGGTGAGAGGTATAAGGAAAAATACAACGCCTATCCCAGGAAATAACCAACTCCCCCCAGTCATTCCTGTTTCTAGCACGCTTGTCTCAGGATCATCTGGGTCATAAAAGACGGTAACTTTATTACCCACAGGATAGCGGTTTACTATATTTCTAGCTCTACCTCGGCTGCCAGTGCTGACTTCGCTGACAGTTACTTTGTCGCCTTCATAGGTCTTCTCATTTACTTTATATTCATAGGTCACATCTGCTCCGTAAGTCGTGCCGTCATCACTGGAGTTGATACTTATTTTACTTTCTAGAACAGTTCCTTCTTTGCTCGGCCAGGTCTCGCTGTCTTTGGCTGTCATTATCTTAGAAACACCTAATATGAGCATCCCTAGTCCTATCATCAAAAAGATCCCTAAGAATAATCTAAGGAACCACCTACCACCTTTAATATCTCTTAAAGCTGGCATTGATTTATAAATCTGCACCTCACGCGGTGATACCTGAGGCTCCTCTGGCTTTGAATAAACCTCTGACATCTTCTCCACAGGCATCGATCCGCCATAGCCATTGCCGTTGCCAATAGCAGCCTCTTCTCGTTGCGTGGCATCAGTTTCAGCTCGTCGTTTAGGCGGTTTTAACCAAGCCTTAATCTTATGCCTCACCAGCTCAGAAACTTCCTCATCCACCCAGCTGAAAATCTTTAACTTCTCATTTCCTCCCTCTAACTTCACAGAATAACGCTCTGCCCCATTACTAGACCCACTACTTGATACATAGAGATTCCTCAAGCTAGACTTCTGATATGTCATCTTACTTCTAGCCACTCCTCCACGGAGCATCTCCTTAGCCACAGTATCTCCACTAAAAATAAATCTCTCAGAAGTTCCCATCTTCATGAGCCCCAGAATAAAAGTCACAAAAGCTGCTAGAATGAACACAGAACCTACTACCCCGAAGATCAAATCTCCATCATCCATGCCAAAACCTATCCACGCAAAAACACTCCCAAAGATCATCCCAAACACACCACCAAAAATCATCCCCTTACCAATCGCAGAACCATTCTTCTCAATCACAAATCCGTTATTGTCACCACCATCTAACAAAGATACCTTCACCCCCTTATGCTCAAACTCCCCTCTCACATCACCACCCGCACCTGAACCAAAATACATCTCCCCAACCTCCTCCTCACTAGGTAATCCTCCTTGCTGCGATAGACTAGCTAACATCTCACTCGCCAGCCACCGCAACTCATCCTCCTTATACTCATTGGAAAATCTAATATCCTTTCCCTCCCTCGCCTTCACAACCAAGCCATAATCAGGTTTATTATTCGTAGAAGAATTAGAATACAGCCCTACACCATAGACCTCGCCTTTCCTCAAACTCTCCATAGATTCCTTGCCCAGAAACCTCTTCGTCACCTCCACCGAGCCACCGCGCAACTTCACTTTATAAGTGGTATAGCGCATTTTAAAACCGTAATAAAACGCACCTCCCCCTATCAACACAAAGATGCTTAGAAATGCAGTAAGCCCTAAAATTTCCAACCCACTCATCCTATCGCCATTCCCAAAGACAGCACTATAAATAGTGAAAGTGATAATAAGCAACGGAACACCACCAAAGAAACACCCAAAAACCATCAAAAATCCCACACCCTTTTTTGCTGGGATTTCCCACTCCCTACCCAGCCTACTACCTGACTTCAGCTCAGATATCTTACTCTTTATAGGCTTACCATTCATCATGGAAAATTTGATACTCACTTAGAGCCTCGCTGTCATCAAATAAACATTGATTTCTACAAGACACTAAAAACAAGATCACCTCACAAGATCACCTCACAAGCCTACTCAGATTTCACCACAGCCTTTTCACCTGCCGCACCCGCCTCATCAGACACTTTTTTCTGATTAAGTGGAGACATAGAATTGATGAGACCTTGTGCTATCCCCCTAGCAGCTAGCATCTGATACCATCCCGTTTTACAGCGGTTTCTTTCCAGCGGATTACTGATAAATCCACACTCCACCAGCACTGCGGGGCACTTCGTTTTATTCAGCACAGCATAGCCTAAGCCGCGTTTAATGAAACGGTTTCTCGTCTCCACCAGCTTCACTAGCTCCTTCTGTATCTTCATCGCTATCGGCTTACCGGCAGGGCTGGCATAAAATGTCTCCACACCATGGATCGATGTCATCCTGTGTGCGTTGAAATGAATGCTCACAAAAATCGCATTCTGATAACTATTCGCTATCTCTGCACGCTTCGCAAGCGGGACAAACACATCACTCCTGCGCGTCATCGTCACCGGGATATTTCTCGCCAGCAAGAGAGCCTCTAGCTTCTTCGCCACCTGTAAATTTAGATCAGATTCCCTCACACCATACCAGTGCGCACCCTCATCTTTCCCACCATGACCAGCATCAATGATAATGCGAGTCTCTGGCCCAGCCATGCTAGTAATCACACTAAGAGAAAAACTAAGGAGAATCAGAGAGAGTTGGAGAGAGAGTCTGGATAACATGTCTCATAGAATGACCTACCACATTTCACTGGAAAAGAACTTTCTATTACGGATTCCTTGAATGCTTCTAAATTTTACAAAAACTTTAATCCCCAACCATAACCCCCAATCAATAATTCTCAATATCCAGATCAGGAATATGGGTAAACGCAATACGCATGTTATCGTTATCCAGCGCGGCGTGATCACAGCCTAGATGCATCGCATTCTTGCCGAAACGTAATTGCAGAGAATCCATCGCCTCATTCAGCGCATCGCGGTTTCTATGCACAGGTGAGAAGAGCGATGGAGTAAAATTCGTCTTCTCCACCAGCTTAAACATCGTTACCCCCAGCTTACGGATAGGCTGCTGCGGGAGGCTCCGCTGCCGCCACAGCTGAGACACCAGCTTAGCAAAAAACAGCGCATCCGAGCTCGCATCAAACCTCGCCTCCTGAGCCCAGCGCTCCCCATTCAGATACCGCACATCCACCACCAGAGCCTCCGCCAGCATCTCATAAGAGCGCAGCCGCGTACCCGCCTTCTGAGTCAGCTTATGCAGCACCGCCTCCGCCTGATCAGGTCTGCGTTTCGCTGGAGGCAAAATATGCGAATGCCCAATCGTACGCTTCTCCGTCACCACATCTGGCACACTATGCCCGCGCAGCTGCAAGTACAGCCTATCCCCCTCCACACTACCCCAGATACGATGCAGCTCCTGCCGAGTCGCCGCACACAGCTGCCTCACAGAGTGAATCCCCGCCGCATGTAACCTCAGCTTCATACTTCGCCCCACACCATGAATCTCCGAGAGATCCTCCGAGTACAAAATATCTGGTAAATCATCCTCACGGATCGTCAGAAATCCATTCGGTTTACGCATTTTAGATGCCATCTTAGCCAGCCATCGGTTAGGTGCCACCCCGATAGAGCACGTCAGCGCAGGGCTAAATTCTGCCAACATCTCGCGCTTGATCGACTCCGCAATCTCCGAGATTTTCTCCTCCGTCCGCCAGTTATACGGCAACCAAGCCCACATCTCATCAATCGACAACACCCCCTCCACATGGATGCACCGCTCCACCACCTCCACCGTCTTATGATGTGTCCTGACGTAGAGCTCAGGTCGCGCTGGAACAATCACTATCCCTGGGCACATCACCCTAGCCTCCGCCACCCGCGTCCCCGTCTTCACCCCCATCGCCTTCGCCTCATAGCTCGCCGCGATACAGCAAGAACTCTCCGCCATCACCGGCACCACCCCCACCGCCCGCCCACGCAGCGAAGGCTCATAATGCTGCTCAACCGAGGCAAAATAAGAATCGAAATCAATAAACAACGCGGACAATGGAATAGAATCATTCATGAGAATTGGGTGAATTTTATATACTCAAATGAACACTTATTCAAGAAAAATATGAATTGTGGAATGGAAATAAATGAGGTTACCGGAAGTTCTCTAAAGCCTGTATTCCCCTTCTTTTCTTACTGTTCCAAATAAATTCCCCTCAAAATTTCAATTACCTCTTCAGGTTTAAAAGGTATCTTTAATGATTTGAGATCAGGTGGTTGCTCGGTCATACGATCAAGAAACTCTTTAAAATCAACCCTAACAGAAGCAGGAATTGTTACTTCTGAATTAGGAGATAAAAGAGAGAACAAACGAAAAACATCATTTTTATGCTTCTTAATATTTTTTGAATCTACTCTCTCACCCGCAGATTTTTGCCTAGTAAGGTCTAGCCAAGCAATTGCCTTAAGTGGAATAAGAGTTTCTGGTGAAATAAAGCTAATCTCTTGCTCAACTAAATTTCCCTTCTGAATAAGCTCATAATAATCATTATTTAAAAGTATAGCTGAAAGGCTAGAAACCTCTCCTAAAGGGATGGGTGTTAGATGTCCTGATTCCAAGGGAATCTCAAAATCAGGCTCTCTTGAAAAGAGCTCCAGCATGGCTGGGTAACTTTCATCACTAGGATTACTGAAACGATAGAATTGCACCTCTCCTCCCCCACTTGAACCTTTATTCTGATAACCACCTTTTCTTACAAAATCCCAAAATACTCTACCAAAATCAGCATCAAGGGCATCAACAATTAAAACAATATCCAAATCTTTCGTAGCGCGGAACTCCAAGCCCTTTGAAGAGAAAGCTAAGTAGCAAGCAGTCCCCCCGATAAGTGCATATTGAGAGCTATGATCCACGAAATGATCACGAAAAACATCTAATCCTCTTACCATTTTATTCCTTTCATCATTTCACTGAGAGCCTGCTGAACTCGTTCATCTTCATCATCTTTGAGGCTTAGATAAAGTGACAGTTTGTCAACATCATTGACATTGTTGCGAACAGAAATTGGAGGATAACTCCAGAACTCTACCTCGAAATCAGCCTCACTAGGATCGCTTGTTTCGTTCCACCCTAATATTTTTTTTGTAGGGTCACCAGGAGGTCTATTATAAGCGAATACTGGACGTTCTGGAGCAAGTAAATTGGAATGTTTTGCAAGAGCTGTTAATCCTCCAGTCATCAATCCAGTATATAATCCTTGATCCTCATCACAAACAAAAATTTTCTTTTTCACAGGAGACCTGAGGCTCTTCTGAGCATTCTTCCATAACATCTCGAAATCACGAGAAATCCTAATGCGTTTAGTCCGACCTTCATCCATAATTTCAGCTAAATTAAAATATTCTAATTCCTCCATTGCTCTGGAGCTCGTCATTCTTGAGATTTTTAACTCTCGTGCCAATATGGCTCCACTACCCATCTCAACATAGCCACTCTGAATCATATAAAGCAGAATTCTTTGAGACGAAGGACTTAAATAACTAGGTCGCTCCCTAGCTTTGATAAAATGTTCTCGGAGATCTAGATGAAGATCAGGTAAATAAAGTTGAGATCCAGGAATAATAAACGGAGTTTTTTGAGACATCAATTGTCGCCGCCGCCCAGAAGTAATCCGTTCTGCAATAAAAACCGTGTTCAAATCTGTCAAACTAGCAAGCTGTTCTCTATCTCTCACAACATTCAGCGCGCCCCAAGCCTCATAGCTATCACTCGGTGTAAAGAAGAGGCAATCAACCCCATTTAGAATCGCTAATCGGAACTCATAGCGTCCCTGTAAATAAAACGGAACAGCAGGAATCGCCTTCCGAGAAGGCTCTAGAGTAATCCCTAAAGTCTCGGAAAGATAACGTTTTAGCTTAGGTTTCAAGGAAGATTCCTTCATGACGACTCATAGTAACACAATTAACTAATTGTAACAACAAATATGTTACAATTTATTTTTAACGTTACAGTAAAACCTCGGAGTAAGATTCGGTTGCATTTACAGAACTTGACCGAGAAACAAAATATTCAGTAGAATAGAAATATGAAACTTTTCATTCTATCAATGCTTATGATTTTTACTCTCACTTCATGTGAAGACGCACTGGTAGGAGACGAAAAGCTACTCTATGCTCACTCTCAATCTTTTCACAGCAATCCCAGTGAAGATCGGTTAAGAGAGTTACTCAATACGCGCACAGACGGTGCATTCAGTTATCTCAAAATAGCTCTAGTTGGAGAAGCATTCGGCAAGCATCCAGAGCAATTCAAAAACATAGTAAAAAATCTTCACAGCAAACAAGAACAGAACGCGATTCTCAAACTTAAGGAATTAGGAGCAGACGTATTCGAGTATTATCCAGACCGTAAACCCGACTCTTTCGACACCGTCTTTAAACAAGCAACATGGCTCCACACAATCAAGCTAGACCAAAACCAGAGTCAGAGTCAGAATCTTTAAATCCAACCGCCATCCTCACAAAAAAATTCCTCCTTGAAAAAAGACAAGGCTGGACTACTATGACGCTCAGTTTAACAGATGAAGCTCATTGGTAACATAGTTTGCACCATCGCTATCCTCACTCAGATTGTTCTGAGCATGGGGCTTCTTTCGCATGCTCCAGAATGCCAAGTAGGGCAGCCAGTTACTGTAGCAGATGTTTCTGAGAAAGTGCATCATCATTGTGGCTGCGGTCACCATCATAGCTCCCCAGCCGAGGTAGTGAACGCTGACCTCTGCGTCTCCGTCCCTACCACCCCTCCTCATGACTGCACGTGCAGTCCGCAGAAAACTTACCCCTACGTTATGAGCGATCAGATCGTGGAGCAGAAATCTAAGCAAAATGCTCTCGATGCTGGGGCCATCACATCCACAGAGGTAAGTTTTTCACAGCTTTCCCTGCTACTCTGCAAGTCAAACCAAAGCAACGCTCCGCCTCCTCAAACTGATTATTTACCTCAGTCTGACACCCGTTTTACGTCTATTCATCTGGGCGTGTTCCTTATTTAGTCCTCCACGTTCGCTACACCTCTTGAATGGTTTAGCACCCTTTTTTTTGATTTCCTAACCTTTCTAGGAACCCATCTTTTTTTGTGCATTTCTAGCACACCCATCTTATTAAATTTTTTACATTTTCATCATGAAATTTCACACCCCACTCATAATCACCGCCTGCTCGGTAAGTCTATTTTCCTCATGCGCCAGTCTTGAGAAGCAGATAGATAAAAAACGCATCGTCCTCACGGATGAGGCTGATTTACCCAAGTTCTCCACCAAGCTCCGCTCCACGGACTACAGCAGCGCGCTAAACATCCGCTCACTCGCCCGCCGAGTCTCTAACAACAACCCACAACTCCGCGCTGCGAAGCTCAAGATAGCCGAGGCTGCTGGGAAACTCAGCCAGGCAGGCAAACGCGCTAATCCCACGCTCGGCATCGGTGTCAGCAAGTCCGTCCCAGGCTCTGAGGGCGAGCTAGAGGTAAGTTTTTCTCAGCGTTTCCCTATCACCAACAAACTCAGCCTTGAGAAACGCGTCTCAGCTGATCAGCTGCTCATCGCGCAAGAAGAAATAAAAATGGCTGAGCAGCAGCTCATCACAGCCGCTCAGATGATTGCAGTAGAAATCCTCCAACTCGGTAGCCAGAAAGCGCATATCGATAAACAGATCAACTCACTCCAGAGCATCACCACATTTATTGATAAAGCAGCCGCCCTAGGCGAGCTCTCACCGCTAGATGCCGCGCAGACCAAGCTAGAAATCCAGACCCTCAGCATCAAGAAAAAGCAGCTCGCAGCCAAGCGCAGCCTGCTCACTACGCGACTCAAACAATACATCGGCATGCCAGCATCTAAGCCGCTGAATCTCTCCGGCTCACTCCCCTCACTCAGCATCCCATCACAGAAATTATCCCTCTCTAACAGAGCAGACTTCCGCGCCAAGGCGCTAGAGTTCCAGCACTCGAAAAGCAACATTCTGTTAGAGAAATCCAAACGCTACGATGACGTAGAAGTCTCCGTCATGGGCGCACTAGGAAGAGAAGAAGATGCGCCAGAAGGACTAGAGACCGAAGGCACCATCGGCATGGGGCTCTCCATTCCGCTCCCCTTCTATAATAAAAATGAAGGCAACATCGCAGCCGCCACAGCTAAGGCTCAGCGCAAAGTGTTAGAGCGTGGCGCGCTCGCCTCAGAGATCCGTCTTCAAGTCGCCACCCACAAGCAAGAAATGCGCACATGGTTAACTCAAAACGCATCCATTAGAAATGAACTCCTACCACTAGCTCAGAAAACTTCTGCAGATTTAGAAACTGCCTACAAGAACGGACAAGGAGACTTCACCAGCCTTCTCAAATCTAAAAACCAAGAGCTACAACTACAAACCTCACTCATAGATAACAACCTCAACTTCCACCAAGCTCGCGTCAAATACTTCGCCGCTCTCGGAAAATCAACCTCAGCATTTTAATCACCATGAAACTCATCACCACCATCATTTTCAGCCTGCTCAGCAACAGCCTATTTCTATCCGCTCAGCACGCTGAGCTAGATCCTAACACCGTTCTGTTAGAGCCTATCCAGATGAAAAACGCGGGCATCAAAACCACCGCACCCACCGTCTCCACCTTCCAGACCACACTCTTCTGCATCGGCAGAATCCAAGCCATCCCTGGAAACCGCACCGTAGTCTCATCGCGCATTGCCGGCAGGGTCATTTCCAAGCCACCCGTAGTAGGTGACCAGGTAGAAAAAGGCGACACCATCATCCAGGTAGAGAGCCGCCAGCCTGGCAGTCCACCGCCAGTCATTCCGGTAAAAGCCAGCGCATCAGGCACTATTTTCGAGAGCCACATCAATCTCGGCGAACCAGTAGATCCCTCAGAAGAGCTCATGGACATCATCGACATCCGCCAAGTCTGGGCAGTGGCAAACATCCCTGAAAGCAGAGCCGCTAGCGTCAAATTAGGGCAGAAAGCCATCATCAAAGTCGTCTCACTCGGCAATGAAACCTTTGAAGGAACACTCATCCGTTTCGGCACTCAGGCTGATGCCGGCACCGGCACACTCAAGGCTATTTTTCTGTTAGATAACCCAGACAGAAAACTCCGCCCGAACATGCTCACCGAGTTCAACATCGTCACCGAGACCAGAGAAAAAGTCTTCACCGTGCCAAACTCTGCCGTGCAGGGAGACCGCCTCAATGCGCACGTATTTAAAGTAAATTTTGAACTCACTAACAAAAAATCCAAAGCCTACATCAAAGTCCCGGTAGTGCTCGGTGAGGTGAATGACCGCGTCACAGAGATCATCCTACAAGACAAAGAGCTCAACGTTGTGGATGAAGTCGTCACCTCCGGAGCCTACTTCCTCTCGCACACCAGCAGTGCGGACAAAGGCAGCCTCAAGGAAGCTCTCGATGCCGCTCACGGACACGAGCACAATGAAGATGGCTCAGAAATGACCGCTGCCGATAAAGCCGCAGCCGCCAAGAAAAAAGCCATCGCAGCCAACGGAGGCGTAGCACCAGGAGGAGCAGCGAACCCCACCTTCGTCACCCTACTCATCGCCGGAAATGTCATCCTCGCCCTCCTCCTCATCTTCACCATCTTTAAGAAACAAGACATAGGGTAACGGCTCCGCCACGTCATTGGCCAATAGTCAACAGTCAATAGCACAGCACAATGAAACCAAGATCAAAACACACAAGCCAGACACAAGCAATTACCTCTACACCAACAAATTTCTAATCCACTATTCAACATCCAACCATAAGCTTCATCGTCCACCACCAATGACCATTGTCCATTGGCTAATGACCTAAGCGCAGCAACCATTATGTTAGATTTCCTCATCAAAAAATCCCTCCACAACCGCCTACTCGTGCTCACCATCGCGCTCTCCGTCATGGCGTGGGGTGCCTACCAGCTCACCCAGCTCCCCGTTGAAGTATTGCCAGACCTCACCAAGCCACGCGTCACCATCATGACCGAGGTCCCAGGAAAGGCACCGGAAGAAGTAGAAAACCAAGTCACCATCCCGCTCGAACGCGCAGTCAATGGCATCCAAGGCGTCACCCGCATCCAGTCCACCACAGACGTAGGGCTCTCGCTCATCTTTGTAGAATTTGACTGGGGCACGGACATTTACCAAGCCAGACAATTCATCCAAGAACGCATCCGAGGCGTGAACCTAGACAAGGGAGTGAACCCCTACCTCACCCCCGTAGCATCACTCATGGGCGAGGTCATGCTCATCGGAGTCACCTCACCAGAGAGCACCATTTCTCCGCCAGATCTACGCACATTTACCGACTGGGAACTCGCCAAGCGCATCCAGAAAATCTCCGGAGTGGCTGAGGCTCTCTCCATGGGCGGCGGCATTCAGCAAATCCAAATTCAGCCACTACCGCACAAAATGTTAGCCTATGACATTTCTGCAAACGAGATCAACGAAGCAGCCAAACAAGCCGCCAGCACCACCACTGGCGGGTACATTGAGAGCAGATCCCAGGAGCAAATGATCCGCGTGCTCGCCATGACCACCGATATCGCAGAGATCAAAAAAACAGTCGTCAAAAAAGTCAACGACCGCACCATCACCCTCGCAGACGTAGCCAATATCACCATGGGCATAGAGCCACAGCGTGGCGAAGCAGGAGTCAATGCCGCCCCCGGAGTCGTCCTCAGCATCGTGAAGTCTCCTGGTATCGACACCAGAAAACTTACCTCTAACATTGAAAACGCCATGGCTGAAATGTCCGAGCAGCTCAAGCTAGAAGG
>CAKZMG010000003.1 GCA_937128235.1 uncultured Verrucomicrobiales bacterium | reverse complement strand
CGCACTGTGAGATGCACACACTATGATGCCTTTCGTTTTTTCACCCCAGCAGCTAAAGAAATGAATAAACTTACCCCTACGGATGAAAATAGAATGGAGTTTGAGCAGCCTGGTTGCCTGCATACTAACATGGATCTTTACAAATGGTGTTATAAGGCGATGCCATGGGTTTCTAGTGAACTGCTTTGGCAATGTTTTCTACTAGCTAAAGATGTGCGAGAACTGGATATGCGAGCCTCGCCTTATGATCTAACAGAGTATGGACTTTGTCCTGTAAAAATAGAAACCAAACAAGGTAGAGCTGAATACGAACACCTCCAACGCGAGTTTTCTGTTAGATCCGAGCCTCTAAGAAAAGAGCTCATCGATCAACTCGATAAAGTTCTCAATATTGCAGAAGGCTTGCAAAAAAGTAAGTTTTAATCCCACAATCATTTAGCCGCAAAAAAGCACAAAAACCGCAAAAGCTAGTGCTGCATCTTCCTTTTGTGAATTCTGCGCCTTTTTGTGGCTAAATCAGCTATTTATTAACATCTACCAGCTAAATTTCACTCCCAAAACAGCATTAAACCCTGTTTCATTCACGCCAGATCCGTGCACTCGGTAATCTTCATCTGTTAGATTTTCTAGTCCCAGAGTAAGCAGTATATTCTCACGCGCTTGCCATCCTGCCCTCACTGATCCCACTACGTATCCTGGAGTTCCGTTCGTAGGGATGCGCTGATCATCTTTTAGGTCTGCTGTGGCTAAATTATCTTGTGTGGCAGCGGCTAGGACTGTTCCCTCGATCCAGATTTTCTCATTGGGATGCGTCCATCTGAGACTCGCTGCCCCAGCTAGTGGTGAGAGTCTGCGGATCGTGTCGCTGGTGACTGTTCCGCCTACTTCATCCAGCGATTTCTGCTTACCATCTTGCCAAGTTAGGTTCCCAGAGAGTTTCCATTGGTCGCTAATGTACCATTCACCTTCTATCTCCACTCCATAAAGATAACCATCTTCACCATTGGTGATTCTGTTCAGCGTCTCAGCACCCGTGTTATCAACCACTCTTGTGATCGGCTCATCGATCATTGTGTAGAACACAGATGATGAAAGGCGGAATTTTTCGCTCTCATGTTTCAGCCCCAGCTCAAAGCTCAATACATCCTCCGCATCTACGCTTGATGAGCCCACTACTTCGTCTGATGAATTGGAAATGTTAGAGCCTGTTAGATCTTCTAGGTTTGGTGCTCTAAAACCCTGAGAAATACCACCAAAAAGATGATTCTCATTGTCTAATTCATAGTTAGCACGTGCACTCAGAGACAGATTACTCCAGCTCCCATCGCCACTCTCGTCCAATCCTGTGGTGCGGTTAAAAACCTTACCCCAGTCGGCTCTGAAATGGCTTGCTCTAAGTCCAGTAGAAATTTCTAAGCGATCAGTCACCTCCCATTTATACTGAGCAAAGGCACCGAAAGTATCATAGCTGGAGTCATCCGCTACAGGACGTCTTCTCGCTTCATTCGCCTCAGAATCCACCTCATCTCGATAGTAATCAAATCCCCAAACAAGATCGCCATTTCCTATTTCCCCATTACTCTGAAATGTCAGCCCATAGGTGTTCACATCCAGATTAGTAAATCTCCCATCTCTGCTCTCGGAGTCTTGAGATTTCTGGAATGAAAGAGTCGTCTCCCACTGTCGCATCAGTTGATGACTCCCCTCGCCTTCGAGTCTGAGGTAAGTCAGCGAGCGCTCTTGATCATAGATTCTCATATCCAGCGAGCCAGGCTGTGTGATATGGTTTCCGTGAACCCACCCTGAATTAAATCTCGTGCTATGCCAGCGCCAGACATCGTCTTGATTCAGATATTGATGCGCGAGAGTGAGTTTAGACTGAGGACTCAGAGCATACTCAAATTTCATATCAAAGCTCTGCTCTTGATAGCCAGTATGCCTCATCGTTCCTAGGTTAGAATCTCTAATATCACCAAAATCCTTTAACGAAAGCCCCAGCGTGGCTCCCCATTTACCACCCACACCGAATCTCTCCTCCAGCCTCCCAACATGGCTTTCACTGTTGGTATGAAATTTATAATAAAGATTACCTCCAGAGAACCAACTTCCATCAACCTCATTTTCAAAGCCAGATGACTTGCTCATCACATTGAGCGTTCCTCCCAGAGAATCTGATCCGTAAAGCACTGAGCTGGGACCACGGACTAGTTCCATTTTAGAGATCGCATTCGCGTCCAGCGTGTTCCAATACTGGATCGGTCCCGAGCGATAGGTGGAGTTATTCATTCGGATGCCATCCACGAGCAGTAAATTTTGCCTTCCTGTGAACCCACGGATGTAGGGCGAGCCATGACCATGGGTGGTTTTCTGAATAAGCACCCCTGCTGAATAACGTAGCGCGTCTGGGAGTGTGCGTAGAGATTGATTGATCACATCATCCGCAGTAATAGAACTCACAGAATAACTGGAATCCAGAATAGATTCTTCTAGCCGAGATGCGGTCACTACCGAGTCATCGAGCTCTTCTAGCACTTCTTGTGCATAAGAATTCGTTATAGAGAAAAAGCCGAGCAGTAGAGGTAAGTTTTTAAATGATTTCATGGTGAATTAAACTAGATTTTTTGCGTAGAGTTTGGTCTCATCTATAAACTCTTGAGCGATCGGTTTTATTAGCCCCTGATACAAAATTCCTATCACAAGTGGCGAGAAATCATCTAGTGGAATCACATGGCAGCCCTCTGCCTGAAATTTTTCCCCAGATTCACCCGGCACACCAACCGCTATCCC
>CAKZMG010000002.1 GCA_937128235.1 uncultured Verrucomicrobiales bacterium | reverse complement strand
AATCTCATTAGTTTCATGAGAAATAGCATAATTCATTAAGATAATCAAATAATATATCGATAAAATTCCAAAAAAAACGACATTTTTGCATAAATCATGAATAATTAAGGTTCTTCGTAAAGTTTTATGGAGACAGTTTTAGCTTACCACAGAAAAATAGTATTCTAGTTCGATAGTTTTCAAAATTTCTAAAGCCTCTAGCGTTAGCTTTCAGAGCTTGGATCTTTGAGTTGATTCCTTCTGAGTAAGCATTTGTTAGATAGGTCTCAAAATAGGTTAAGACGTTCCCTAGATGTTTTTTGAGCATCCTAGCTACTTTATTCATTGAGCTGATTCCAGCTTTCTTTACTTCTTCTAGCCAGAACTCGAAGTAGTGCTCTGCATAGGTTCGATCTCTGCGACTCCAAAAGTGTCTGAATAATTCTTTCAAATACCAAGCCTTTGATACCGCTAGATCAGAGCTCTTTAAGTGATCGATTTTCTTGGCTGATTCTTCGCTAAGATGATCCATATTTGTGAGCCAAAGATACTTTGTTTTTGTTAGAGTTTGGTCATTATTTTTAAGCAATTTCGCATGTTCCTTACGACGTGTTAGATCCACTGCTTCATTGAGGTGCTTACTAATATGAAATTTATCATGAACGATGTCAGCATGAGGTAATAGCTCCCTAATAGCTTTGATGTATGGAGCTGACATGTCGATACACACTCCGCAGACCATCTCTTGTTGCTTCTCGTCTAGCGCCTTCGTTATTAGCTCATTTGCAGCCTTTCCTTCTCGGCCTTCTACCACCTCTAGCACTCTCATATTCTCTAGATCGTTGATCACGGAGATGTAGTTATGGCCTGATCTAAACGATTTTTCATCCATCCCTAACCAGGGGATCTCATCTACTGTTCTTCTTTCTAGTCCTCTAGTAACTGCTTTATCCATGATGCTCTGGAGCTGATGCCAGTTTAAATTGAGTAGTTTTGCCGCATCCTGAGTGCTGCGACTCGCTTGCAAAACTTTAACTGCAAAAGCTTCAAACATAAGCGTAAAGCCAGAGTGCTTGTTAGCCCATGGCAGAGCGATTGTCTTGACTCCGTGCTTACTGCATTTGACTCGTGGGGTCTGGCAATGAAGGTGAGTAGCGAACTGCATGGTATCGAGGTGCCTCCATGTGCGACTGGGTGATCGGTCATAGATTGAGCTCTCTGATTCACATTCAGGGCAACAACTAGACTGCCCCATATATTCGACAAAGATGTCTACTTTTAAGAGGTCAATATCAAGTTTAACCTCGGTTACCTCCCAGGGTTCTTGAAGTCCTAAAAGCAATGCGTAATGAGTCGAAGTAAGTTCCATGAGTGGAGTTTTACATCCTCCAACTCGATAGGCAATTAGCTTTTACCTCCACTAAACTTTACGAAGAACCTTACAAATTGAAAAACTGCGCGAGAAGAATCCTGATCTCGTAGGGATAGCAAAAATTCCTGAAGAGTGTGGTCATATTACGATTTTACTCACACCAGCTACGAATAATACCTACAGAGCGCAGGTGATGAAAGACGACCCACGGAGTCAACCCTATGGCAGAATGAGTATCTACAATTTCTGTAAGCATCCGATTCAGTTAAAATTTGCTAAAGGGAAGCCAGTGGTTCTGAAAAATAAAAGCCAACACGAAGTGAAAGCGAATGCTAGTAATACTGTGAGCTATCTACTCAGCTATCCTAAGAATAAAAAGTGGAAACCACAGGAGAGCAACATCATCAGAGTGACTCCAGATCAACAAGTGCGTATGATCGTACTGAATAGTAAGTCATCATTCTTCAAGTCCGCTAGCGGTTCACGAAGTGGTAGGTTACAAGTTGCCATTCTGACCCGTGATAGGACAGTCAAGCCACCTAATCTGGAAGACGATATCCCAGATGAATCAAAGCCAAAATTGAAGGATGGTTTTCAGAAAAAATAGCGGGGGCTAGGTTTAAGTTAAGAGGTTGCATTTGGTGCAGTAATTTTAGCATTTTTAAGGTTGCACGATGTCTAAGCTAGGTGTATCATTACTAGATAAAATGAAAACGTCAGTTACCATCCCTATCCTCCTCGTATTATTGATCAGTTTGATCTCAAGTTCTTGTGGTTCATCACCTAAGAAGGAAGAGCCTGTGATCAATAGACCCATCGCTCCACCTGTAAATACTCAGCCTTACTTGGATGAGCCGGTGAATTATAACCAGACGGCGATTCCTGTGAACTCGGCTATTCCGGTAGCGAGCCGTGTGGCAGGGAGACCAGGCTTTGTTTTTAATCCATACAACCAAAATATGGTGGAGGTGAATGGAATGATGTCAGGAACTAAAGTGCGAGATCCACAAGACCCAGACCCGAGTCACATCTTTGTGGTTCCTTAGTTTTTTTAGAGATTTTTTTCTGAAAAATAGTTGCCAATTTTGGTGATCAGTCGTAAGTGCTTGCACGTCTTCCATGGAAGAATTTTTTCTTTGCGTAGGGCGATTTTAATCTAACCACTTAACATTTAACTTATCATATCACATGTCAGTATTAGTCGGAAAAAAAGCACCAGCTTTCTCAGCAAAAGCAGTCGTTAATAATCAGATCGTCGATGATTTTTCATTAGATCAATTTATTGGTAAAAAGTATGTCGTTCTCTTCTTTTATCCTAAGGATTTCACTTTTGTATGTCCTACTGAGCTACATCGTTTTCAGGAAGAGCTAGGAGAGTTCGCCAGCCGTAATGTAGAAGTGGTTGGTTGTTCGACAGATTCAGAATTTTCACATTTTGCGTGGCTAAATACTCCTAAAAATAAGGGTGGCATCGAAGGCGTGCAGTATCCATTAGTGGCAGATATAAACAAGACGATCGCGGAAGACTATGATGTCTTAGCGGGTGAGGCAGAAGTGGATGAAGAGGGGAACTATAAAGTGGAAGGCGAAATGGTCGCCTACCGCGGTCTGTTTCTGATCGATTTTGATGGTAAGGTTCGCCATCAGGTGGTGAATGATATGCCGCTCGGTAGATCTATCCGTGAGTGTCTTCGCGTGATTGATGCGCTTCAGCATTTTGAGGCACATGGAGAAGTTTGCCCTATGGACTGGGAAAAAGGTTCAGCGGCGATGACTGCTGACCATGCAGGTGTGAGCGCTTATTTGTCTAAGTAACACGTCTTTTAAATTTACGTTTTAAAATTTAAAAGCCTACTTGGAGTGATCCAGGTAGGCTTTCTTTTGATCTATATTAAATGATATTAAGGCAGTTCTTTAAGGCAGTCTGAAGACTTTCATGGTCGCTTTGTTTGGCTTACCAGTCTTGGGATCAGTCTTGATGGTGGATGGGTCACCTGCCAGCTGTCCGCTCTTGAAGCCTTTTGCTACAATTGGATTGTAGGGGCGGAATGGGCTAACGTAGTGATCTTTCACAGCTTGTCCTGTTTTAGGATCAACCATAGGTTTAGCTACTGGGTAGCCGCCTGAAATACCAGATGTCTGTAGCGCATTTGGATTAGTATTATTCACGCAGGAGGAGCAGATTAGAGCAGTCGCGGCTACGATAAGTGAGAAGATAGTTTTTTGAGTCATGAAGTTTATGTTAGATTTAGATGAGCTTAGATCAAGAGGATTCTTAGTAAAATTGCCTTAATTTTCTTTATGTGTTGGGATAATGTTAGGGCTGATATCATAAGGGATGAGTTGTTCATCCGCCATTTGGTGAGCTTCAGTGAAGATTTTTCCATCATGGCTTGGTGATTTCCATAGCCAGGTCATATGAGTGATGGTGATGGTCTCTGCCCTCGTAGAGAGATCTGGACTAGGCTTGTATCTGACGTTGACACTGGCACCAGACTGGAGTTTGAAGTTGAGCTGAAAATCTTTTGGCAAATAGCTAACCTTATCACCAGTGATCATACGTTTTCCATGCTGGGTTGTGCAGAAATTTGACCTCAGCATACTGGCAGATACGAGTATAAATATGACGACTGCTATAAATTTGAGTAATTTCATCATGTCGGTTAGCGATAGCGGTAGCGATGAGAACACGATACTGATTTTCTGTGATTATTCAATGTTTTGAATTTGCTGAGTTGTCATATTTGGATAGTTCGTTAGGTTATTGCTATGATTTATTTAGACAGTAATGCGACAACTCAAGTGCACCCAGAGGTGTTGGAGGCGATGTTGCCGTATCTCAGTGATCAGTGCTATAACCCATCGAGTGGGTATAGAGCGGGCAAGCAGGTGAAGCAAGCTATAGAGCAGGCGCGTGAGCAGGTGGCGCGTCTTGTGGGGGCTGATGCGAGAGAAATATATTTCACAGGTTGTGGAACTGAGGCAAATAATGCGGTGCTTTATTCATTAGCCGATATGTGTGGTGAGAACCGTAGAATTGTCACTAGCGAGATAGAGCACAGCGCTATTCTGCGCGTTTGTGAGCATCTTAGCGAGAGGGGATTTATCATCGATAAAGTAGGTGTGGATAGTGGCGGAAGGCTGGATCTGGTAGCTTGGGAAAAAGCGGTGAAGGAGGATGGAGTGGCATTTGCTACACTCATGTGGGCGAATAATGAGACGGGCATCATCCAGCCAATCGCGGAGGCTTGTGAGATAGCTAGGTCTGCGAAGGTTCCCTTTCACACTGATGCGATCCAGGCGGTGGGGAAAACCGCAGTGGATGTGCGTGAAGTTCCGGTGGATTTCTTATCTATTTCTGGGCATAAATTCCACGCTCCTAAAGGTGTGGGTGCTATGTATGTGAGGAGCGGGTTGAGATTTAACCCGATGCTTAGAGGTGGTGGGCAGGAAAGCGGCTTCCGCAGCGGGACTGAAAATGTGGCATCGATTATTGGTTTAGGAAAGGCTGCTGAAATCATGCAGAGTAAGTTAGATCATGATGATCATGCAGGAGTCGCAAAGTTACGAGACCGCTTAGAAAAAATTCTGTTAGATAGATTAAAGGGGGTAGAGATAAATGGAGCTGTCGAGCACAGAGCCGCGAACACTGCACATCTGGCATTTGAGCATTGTGAGGCATCAGGATTACTGATTCTGTTAGATGAGTATGGAGTGGCTTGCTCTGCGGGATCAGCTTGCATGACAGGGAAGCAACAGCCATCTCATGTCCAAAAGGCGATGGGATTTAGCAATGAGCGCGCGAATAGTAGTTTGAGAATCTCACTTTCTATCTTCACTTCCGAGGAGGAGATAGACCAAGCTGCCGAGCATATCATTAAGGCAGTGGAGAAGCTCCGTAGAGTCCAAGGAGGAGGAAACGTAGGACCAGTGGTGATCTATACAGGCTAGCGAGCTGAATGGTTGCATGATTCATTGGCGGTAGGGAAGGATTGCCAATCACTCCGAGTGCGCGAGTCTTACTATTGATCTATCCTCTCTATCCTCCTAGCTTTAGTGGTTAAGTTCCATTGTAGAGATCTACGTAGCTTAAATTTAGGAATTAATGAAAAAAAAGTAGTTAATAGCGAGTATATGATATAATAGAATAATAGAATGATGAGAGAAGACGTAAATTTGAACGGAGAAAGTGTTCTTGTGAGGCTGAAGTGGCTTCTTCTATTAGGAGTGTTTAGTTGTTTTGGATTGAGCCTCTATGCGGTGGATTTTTTTGAGCTGGGTCCGATTCATTACAGTGAAACTAAACCAGAAAATGCGGTGAGCGATCTCACGAAAAGGGAGTTTAAACCAGAAAGTGGAGCCAGGGGGGCTTATACTGATTTAGATTTTTTGAAGTCTGTATTGAAAGAACTCAAGATATCTCAGGATACGCAGTTGTTGGTCTTTTCTAAGACGAGTGTTCAGAAGAAACGGATTTTTCCACGCTACCCGAGAGCTTTATATTTTAATGACTCCACCTACGTTGGCTATGTGCCTGGTGGTAAAGTGGAGGTGATCACGCATGACCCGAAGTTGGGCTTGGTTTTCTATATGATTAATCCGAATGACGCTAATCCTAACTCAGATTCTGGAGAGACATCACGGTTAGGATACCATGTGGAAAGAAGGAAAGATTGTCTAAGTTGCCATGTGACTACGAAGACGCATGACGTGCCAGGTTTGTTTATACGTTCTGTGGTCACAGATGATGAAGGTGAGGTGGATTTTAAGAGTGAGAGCTATTTTGTGGATGATCAGACGCCTTTGGAGCACCGCTGGGGTGGATGGTATGTGACGGGAAACTGGAGTGGTATTTCGCATATGGGAAATGATTTTGCAGGAGAGTCTAAGCTGGAGAAACTGGAGAGCGTGAGGGATAGAATAGAGGTAAGCAGATACCTGAAGGATACGAGTGATATTGCGGCGCTCATGGTAATGGAGCATCAGTGCAAGATACATACGCTATTTGTAGAAGCGAAAATGCAGTATCAGCGAGCGAAACATCTCGAAGATGCGCTCAGGCTCACTGGTGCCCTGGAAGAGAAAAATAGTTCTGCGATGAGGAATGCTAGGCGATCTGCAGAAGAGGTGGTGAAGGCATTACTATTCTTCGATGAGGAGAAGATAGAGGGGAATGGAATAGAAGGAGGAGAAGCTTTCGAGAAGGCGTTCGTAGCACAAGCTAAACGGAGTAAATCTGGTAAGCATCTTCGCAAGTTTAGACTCTATGGGCGTTTATTTAAGTATCGTTGCTCATACATGATCCACAGTGAGGCTTTTCTGGCTATGCCAGAGTTGATTCAGAAACTTGTTTTCCAGAGATTGAATGAAATACTTACCGCAGAAGTAGCTCCAAAAGGATATGAATATTTGAAAACACGTGAAAAGAAAACGATCTTAGAAATTTTACAAGATACGACCGCGATAAATGAATACATTGCGAAGTAGTCAGACCAGAGTTGAGTCGCAAAAAACTATCTGATTTACAGATCCCTGACTCCATGCCAATTTCTAGCTATGAAACCTGGTGGACATGAAGGAGGAGAAGGATATTTCTTAGGAGGAATCGCGCTGATAGTGGCGGGACTGTATTTTTTCATGGACTCCGTCTATGTGACCACCGGGCAGTATGGTGCCATTAGTGGAATGATAGGGCGGGGGAGAAATGGAATGGAAACTACCTCGATGGGAATTGTGTTTCTACCATTTTTAATCGGAGTAGGTGTGCTCTTCTATGACTCATCCAAGAAATGGGGCTGGTGGCTCGCAGGGTTAGGTCTTGCGATGCTAGTGATCGAAATGGTCAGCCGGATTCATTTCCGAATGGAGATAAAATCATCCACTTTCTTGCTGATGTTCTGCTTCATTGCTGCTGGAGCAGGTTTAGCCGCGCGCGGACTTCTTCTGAATAAGAAGAAAGAGAGGGAGGGAAAGCTGATGAGAAAAATTAAGAAAGAGTCATCTAATCCGTCCGATTAATTTTATACTAATAAGGCAAATAGGTCACACCCTAGCTAATGAAGCGATAGATCCACAAGCTAACAGAGAAGATAGCGATTACTAGAACTATGAATAGAAGCCCGTTTTTCGCTTGGTGTCGGTGTTCGTTTTTGAGCTCGCCTCGGCTGAGGCGGTCGAAAAATGCTTTCTCACGACGCACGGTGACGATCTCATCTGGAGCGGGGAGTGTCTGCATGCGCTCAATCTCTGCCTCGCGGCGTTTCGTAGGCTCATTTTCAATGAAGTCTCTGAGTGATTCAATCTCGTTTTTAACCTCCTCATTCACTTGAGTGAGGTCATCTAGTTCTGGGAGTGTGAGTTGATTTGCCATCAGGTTTTATTGAATGAGGCTATTTGGAGAAAAATAGGATGAGTGCGACTATGCCGAGTAGAACAACAGGTAAGTTAAATGCCATGCCTTGCTTGAACATGGTCATGAATTCACTTGTCTCCGCAGTTGATTTGGCTGAAATTTTAGAAACCTTCTTGCCGTTACCGAAAATGTTAGAGTGTGAGCCATTTGCGAAGTAGGCAATGGCTTCATCGTATTCGTCCTCTGCGTGATCAAGGATAGAGATAGATTTAGTGAGTTCTTGTTGAAGTTGCTCACGTGTCCAGGACTCAGGGTTGATGCTGTCTATTTTTTGCTGATGCTCAGCGAAGCATTTACGAGTCTGCTCTAGGTCTTCCATGTCCTGACGCATTTCATAGAGCGAGCGGTCAATGGATGTGAGGCATGATGAGAGTCTCTCGGTCATGTTTACCTGACCATCTAGGAAGTCTTCTTTTCGCTTAGTGAGTTCTTCAAGTTCAGCCTTCTGCTGCTCGATCTGTTCTTGCTGGTGTTGTAGTTGCTCTAGCTTATGCTGAGCTGCTACGAGCTTGCCCTCGAAGTCATCTGTGATAGGTGCTGCGCCGCTCAATGAGCCGTCAGACATTTCCATTTGGTTACTGTTCACTTTGAGTTGTTGCTTGCGTGGTTCTTTTAAAGTAGGCATGATTTTGTTGGTTTTGATTGAGGAATAAGCACTTTTAACTTAAATTCGGTAAACTGTGAAGCATTATTTAATTTTTCTTGACTATTTACGAGCTCTTACAAAATAAGCGATGAGAGAGATAGGGGGAAAAAGCAGTGAAAAGTCACTTGCTGTGAAAATAAAAGGCACTATATTTAGATCATGTTATCAGAATGTAGAGAAAAACAAGACGAGATTACGAGAGATTATTTATGTGATGAGGTGATGATGAATCCGGAGAAGCGGAAGTTTCCAAAATTTGATGTTGCACGCTTATTAGGGACTGTTTTTGAGCCTACAGCAGGATGTCGTGTTTGTATTCTTACTGACTTTGATGAACCGCAGAAATGGATGAAGAATTTTTCTTTCTTAGAGACAGATGAGATGAAATTTGAGGTTCAGAAGAATGCGGTGAAGCACTTTTATGAGCCATTTAAAAATGGTGTGATGGATAAGCTGGGTATGAATGGTGGGGAAATGTTTGCGTATTATTCTACAAATGGCTCTAACCTAGATATGAAAGATGATGTCTTTGATTCTGAGGGAAATCATCTCTCGTTAGACAAAGATATTTACCCTAATTACGATATTATTCTCTGCATCACTGACTGGAGCGCGACTGCTCCGCTGACCGCGAAGTGCAAAGAATTTGGCTTCAGAGGAGCTACCATGCATGGGATGAATGATATTATTTTAAATTCTGGTCTAGCAGTAGATTACAATGAAGTGGCAGCGGATGCGGAAAAAATGAGGGTTGCGATGACGAATGCAGATTCCATCGAGGTGGATTTCACACTGGAGGACGGAAGGGTGCTCACTGCCTGGCTCGGTCTTGACGGGCAGGATGCTCAGAAATCTCAGGGACTCTGCAAGGGAATGGAGCCAGATGTGGCGAATTTACCAGCAGGTGAAGTCTATTTTGTGCCGACAGATGCAAGGGGCGAATTTCCGATGAAATACGAGGACGGAACGCTGGGATTGTTAACAGTTACGGATCGAAGCATTGTTAAGTCTTCTTTAATAGAAGGAAATCAAGATACAATAGATGCTCATAATACGCGGCTTGCAAACGATGCTATGACAGGAACTATCGGAGAATTAGGCTTCGGAACTCAGGTTTTGCCAGTCTCGTTTTCGGACATTCAGGATGAAAAAGTAATTGGAACTTGCC
This sequence comes from uncultured Verrucomicrobiales bacterium, assembly GCA_937128235.1. Taxonomy (GTDB): domain Bacteria; phylum Verrucomicrobiota; class Verrucomicrobiia; order Verrucomicrobiales; family Akkermansiaceae; genus Rubritalea. The sequence continues at coordinate 6,073 of CAKZMG010000002.1, read as the reverse complement.
ATTTGGCGACAGGCAGAGATGATCATTTAGGTGGAGACATTATCCCTGAGATGTTCAAGGTTCACGAGAACAGCACTCACGACGATATATTGTTTGCCCCCCATAAGACTCCAAACTTCAATGTAAGTGAAGTGAGGATGAATAAGGGAGGAAAAACAGAAGTCATCATCGAAAATTTCAGACCAAGCGAGTTCGTCAAGAAGGCGCTTCGGTTATAAAGATTGTTCATTGGGGGATGAACTAGCTCCGGTGCTCACTAAGGTTTTTATCCTTGTAGCGCCGGAGCGATTTTTTTTTAATGGGGCATGTTAAATCCACATTCCATCAGATCTAATTATTTGACCTTTCGTTCTACACGAGTTCTTGCGTACTTATTATCCTTACTTGCTTTCATTTCTCTGCTGAATGCCGCGCCACCCATCATCAATGATGCTGAGCTGGTCAAGGGGCTCGATGACAAAATAGGTAAGCTCACTTTAGATGAAGAGGTGCTGTCGAGTAAGCAGCTGTCTGAGCAACTAGACCGCAAGACTACTGAGCTTATTTTGCCAGCTATTAACAAAAAAAACCTGGAAGATATTTATAACTCTACAGTGGATGGCGTAGGGATCATCACCTCTGTTTATAAGTGTAAGAAATGCCCTCACTGGCACCGCAGCGGATGTGCTACATGCTGGATACTCACTGCTGATGGCGTGATGGTGACAAATTACCACGTGTTCAAAGGTAAAGATGTAGCCGGTTTTGGCGTTCTCACTAGAGATGGTAAAGTAGCACCAGTGGTAGAAATTTTAGCGGCAGACAAGGAGCATGATATACTGATTTTCCGTGTAAGAGGCAACGGCTATAAACCTTTACCTCTGGGTAATGCCCAGAAGGTGGGTGGTAATGCTCACATCATTGCGCATCCAGATAGCAGGTTTTTCACTTACACTGCGGGGCAGGTGACTCGCTACTACACGAGCCGAAATAAAAAGAATTGTTATTGGATGGGAGTGACTGCGGAATACTGCAGAGGCTCCAGTGGTGGACCAGTGATGGATGACGCCGGAAATGTAATCGGCATGGTTTCTAGCACCAATTCTATTTACTACCCCTCTAAAGATCCTAAGAAAAATCCGCGAGGAACATTTCAGATGCTCGTCAGAAATTGTGTCCCAGTGGATGCTATTCGTAAGCTCATTAGCTCTCCTAACTCAAAGTAAACGATGGATTACGAATCTAACAAAGTCCTCAGCGACTATCTGCTCATGCACTACGGCGAGCATGATCAACGCATGCCTTGGAGCTTCGGGAAATTAGCTGCTTTAGATTTCCCCGCCCAGACGGTGAGCTACTTCACGCAGAAACGAGTCGCGCTCAGCCTTGATCTTGGCTGTGCGGTTGGTGCTTCTGCATTTCATTTGAGTAAGACTTCTGGAAAAGTCATCGGGCTAGATTTGTCACATCTTTTCATCGATACAGCAAATCAGCTGAAAGAAAATGGTGAAATCGATTACCGTTTTCAGGAAGAAGGGCGTCATCACATCGCTGCTACCGCAAAAATTCCAGAGGGTTCTGTAGCAGAAAATGTCAGCTTCGCGCAAGGTGATGCCATGAATCTACCAGACGGGTTCAAGGGATTTGATAGAGTTCACGCTGCAAATCTTCTTTGTAGATTACCTGATCCGATGAAATTGTTAGACCGTTTACCTAGCCTTTTGAAGCAGGGTGGGGAGCTGGTGCTGGCTACTCCGTTTTCGTGGTCAGAGGAGTTTACTCCAGACGAAAATATCCCGCAGGGCGATAGCTGGGAATGGCTGCAAGGAGCACTAGAAAATGATTTCGAATGTATCAAGCATGCTGATGAAGTCTTTACTATCCGTGATCATGTCCGTAAGTTCCAGCTGGGCGTGTCAAAGGTAAGCCAGTGGAGGAGGCTATAAATTTTCATATTTCATGAGTAACGAACTAAAAGAACCAGCGGAACTGAAAGGGCAAGAGCCTAAAGATCACAAAGGTCTGAGGCATAAAATCTGGGAACTTATCTTTGAAGCAGAGACGCCAGCAGGGAAGTGGTTTGATGTCGTGCTACTGTGGGCTATCTTCTTTTCTGTCCTCGCAGTGATGCTTGAAACGGTTGCTCCCTTTCAGGCACAGCACGGTAAAATGCTCACCATCGTGGAGTGGTTCTTTACTATCTTTTTCACCATCGAATATCTCATGCGTCTGTGGGTGACGAGAAAACCGCTCAAATACGCCACCAGTTTCTTCGGTATAATTGACTTACTTTCCTGTCTCCCTACCTATCTAACATTACTCTTCACAGGGACTCATGGTTTCGCTGTGATCCGGATACTCCGCTTACTCCGTATTTTCCGAGTGCTCAAGATGGTGCACCATGTGAGAGGTGCGCAAGTGATCGCTACTGGGCTGAGAAAATCTAAAGCAAAAATCACAGTGTTTTTCTTCGCAGTCTTAGTTTTTTCAGTGATAGCCGGAACGCTCATGTATTTTGTAGAAGGCAATGAGCCTCACACTCAGTTCACGAGCATTCCCGTGAGTATTTATTACGCCATCGTTTCTGTCACCACAGTTGGGTATGGAGACATTACAGTGACTACAGATTTAGGGAAATTCCTCACTACCTTGATGATCTTAGGCGGTTACGCCATCATCGCCGTGCCTACGGGTATCGTGAGTAGCGCGATGGTTCAGGCGGAAAATCCATCTGATGATACTTCTGACGCTTGCCCCGGATGTGGAGTACATGGTCACCTCGCGGATGCTAAATTCTGCCGCAAGTGTGGTGAGAAGCTGGACTAATTGGCTACCGAGTACGGTATTCACCAGGAGTCATTCCTACAGTAGTTTTAAACTGCCGAGTGAAAGCAGACTGATCTCCATAGCCGCAGCCCAGCGCGACCTGAGAAATGGATGAATCCGTGGAACGCAACATTTTAGATGCCGCCCCAATGCGTGTTTTTCGGATGAACTGTGAGGTTGATAGCTTGAAAATTTTCTTCATGCGACGGTCGAGTTGAACCACGGAGAGATCAATCTTAGCCGCTAGTTCACTTAGTTTCAGATCTTCTGAGTAATGTTCCTGGATGAAATTTACGATCCTAGCTAGCCCAGCGAACTTCAGATCCTCATCGCCAGGCTCCTGGAGGTCTCGTGAGATAGATGCTAGCCCAATGATTTCACCGTTTTTCCCTTTCAGTGGTAACTTGCTGGCAAGGTACCATCCCATCCCCGTGTGACTTGCGTTCACCAGCTCCAGCTTGTCCGTGATGTCATGCCCAGTGGTGAAGACTTCTTGGTCTTGGGTTTCATAAATGGCTGCTAAATAATCTGGAAACAGCTGGCTTGCGGTTTTACCGATAATATCTCGATACGTTGGCAGCCCTAAGCGCGAGGCAAATGCCTGGTTGGCGGAAACATAAACACCATCAAGATTCTTGATACAGAAAACAATATCCGGCACCTGCGCGAAAAGCCGCTCACTGATCAGCGGAGTCGCGAGCTGCGATAGAAAATTGTCTCTGAGGTCTTCTGGCATGAATGATCGGTCTTAGTTATGAAGTTAGTTTATATTTGTCACGGTGCTGGCTGGACACACGCACATTCTATGACTTAAATGCAGCCATGCATCAAGTAGAACCTATCAACGGACACATTTCCACCTGGGGTGAAGGACCACTCTGGGACTACAACGCCAACGCGCTCATCTATGTAGATATCGAAGGGCACAAAGTCATCCGACTCAATCCCGATACAGGGGAAGAAAAAATCTGGGAAGTAGGCGAGCGTGTCGGAACGGTAGTGGTTAGAAAATCTGGCGGCATGGTGATAGCGGGGGATCACGGGTTTTCCTTCTTATCAGAAGATGGAGAGTTAACGAAAATTTCTGACCCAGAGCCAGACAAGGCTAACAACAGATTCAACGATGGCAAATGCTCACCAGATGGACATTTCTTCGCAGGCACCATCAGCCTAGTGAAAGAAAAAGGTGACGCCAGCCTCTACCGACTAAGCAAAGAAGGCGAGGTCACTGAGGTCTATCCAAATGTAACAAACTCAAACGGAATCACATGGTCAGCAGATGGAAAGACCATGTTCTATATCGATACACCGACTCTAACAGTTCTGGGATTCGATTACTCAGACGGTAAAATTTCTAACCCAAGAAAGGTAGTAGATACCTCTGCGATAAGTGCCTCACCAGACGGGATGGCTATCGATGAAAATGATAATCTCTGGGTAGCCTTCTGCCACGGAGCATGTGTCGTCTGCTATGACAGCCAGACGGGTGAAGAACTCCAGAGAGTGGATATTCCCTGCCTAGAAACGACAGCATGTGCCTTCGGGGGAGAAAATCTAGACACACTCTACGTCACCACCGGGATCCATAAATCCGAGATTGAAGAACACGCAGGTAAGGTTTTTAAGGTCACTGGGCTAGGAGTCAAAGGGCAAAAAACTTACCTCTATCAAGGATAAAATGATATGAAAAACACACCTTTAACGATAGCTGGAAGAGAATTTAACTCACGTCTGATGGCGGGAACTGGGAAGTTTGCATCAAATGAACTTATGCGAGACACCTTGGAGGCTAGTGGCACGGAAATAGTCACTGTGGCTCTGCGAAGAGCGGATCTGAGCGGAGAGAAAGACCCCTATGCGAATATTCTAGAATTTATAGATCCAGAAAAATACCTGCTACTTCCTAATACCAGCGGAGCGATGAATGCAGAAGAGGCAGTGAGACTAGCCAGACTAGCAGTAGCTGCTGGGCTGCCGAAATGGGTCAAACTAGAAATTCACCCTGACCCTACCTATCTTTTACCTGACCCCATTGAGACCCTAGCTGCGGCAGAAATTTTAGTCAAAGAAGGATTCACCGTGTTACCCTATATCAATGCAGACCCAGTGCTGGCGAAACGCCTCCAAGAAGTAGGCACCGCCGCAGTGATGCCACTCGGTGCTCCCATCGGTTCTAATAAGGGCTTAGTGACGAGAGATCTGGTGCAGATTATTATCGATCAAGCCACCGTGCCAGTAGTAGTAGATGCTGGCTTAGGCGCTCCTAGCCATGCCGCAGAAGCCATGGAGCTAGGTGCAGATGCCGTTCTGGTAAACACAGCCATGGCGATACCAAGTGATCCGGTGCGAATGGGGCAGGCATTTAAACACGCGGTGGAAGCTGGCAGAGCAGCTTATGAAGTAGGTCTCCCGCAACAGACGAACAAAGCCTCAGCCACCAGCCCGCTGACAAGTTTCTTGAATAGCGATCAATAGAGAGAGATTATATTTCTGTCTTCTGCAAACCCATCAAGATAGCACCAGACAAAGTGAAATAATAAACTTAGAAATAGCCTCATATAAAACTTACCCCTATCAGAATATTTCATTTTGTTAGGGGTAAGTTTTTTTTGGAGGAACACAAGTAGCTAACCACATAGTCTAAAAACCCTAGACGAGACGAACCAGCCACAGTGGCATGACCGTCTCGGTCATAAGTCAAACCTGGAACTACGCTGCCGCAGGCAACTGGAACTCCACCACAAAAACCATCGGAAACACCACCACCACAGAAAACAGAACCCACGATAACACGGACCAAGTCACCAACATCGCAGGAAATACTTTCACCCACGATTTAAGAGGCAACTTGACCGACTACGAAATCAATGGTAAACAATACGAAGTGGAATATGATCTAGACAACCGCATCACCAAAGTTCACGTCAACAACACAGACGTAGAATACCGCTATGATGCTCTCGGCCGCCGCGTCATCCGTAAAGAAGGTAACACTAAATCCGCACTCATCTGGTGGGGAAATAGCGAATGCGCCGAGCATAAACATAAAGCTGGCCAAACCGTCATCCAAAACGACATCATGAGCCACCCCACCAGGCTCAACGCCGTCATCGCACGTGCAGTCGATGGCAGCAAATTCAAACTAGAATGGTACCATAAAAACTACCTAGACCACGTCTATGCAGTCAGTGACGACGATGGAGACCTCATCGAGCACTACCGCTACACCGCCTTCGGAGAAGTCACCTGCTACAACAGCAACGGCATC
>CAKZMG010000001.1 GCA_937128235.1 uncultured Verrucomicrobiales bacterium | reverse complement strand
GGGATTATTAATAAACTCTCAAAGTTCCTTCCATTCGGTTCGCATTAGTGGAGATGAATGAGAAAATTTACATTCATGAGTATCTTCTACATAGCCGTAAGGGACTCAATAGCAGATCACATCTCACCGCGCATGAGGGGGCATTGATCCGTGTGGAAAAGGATGGTGTCTCCGGTTACGGTTGCCTGCATCCGTGGGTGGAGTTAGGGGATTCGAGTTTAGAGAAGCTCATACGACAGCTAAAAGAGGGGAGGACCTCCCGCCAGGTGAAGTGTGCGCTAGAATGTGCAGATGCTGATAGAAATGCCAGAGCGGCAGGGGTAAGTTTATTCGAGGGCTTAAATATACCAGTGAGTCACGCTACGATTGTAGGTGGAATAGATAGAGTAGAGTTAGCCGCTGCTGCTGGATTCGATACTGTTAAGCTGAAGGTCGGGCGTGATGTCCAAGAAAATTTAAAGCTACTTCGGGAAGTGCATGATACGTTTCCAAAGTTAAAAATGAGATTAGATTTTAATGGAGTCTCTGGTCCAGGCGCCTTGGAGTTCTTACTGATAGAACTAGGAGAAACCGCGCGCGAGCAGATCGATTTCATTGAAGATCCATTTCCATTGAGCAATCCTGCATGGGATACATTGAGAGATAAGTATGGAGTGAAATTTGCGGTGGATCGCGGTATTTCCGGGGCAGATGGTGAGTTTGATGTTTCAGTTCTAAAGCCTGCGATTAACAAAACGGATAGATTGTGTAACGCTGCTCAGTTGTCTGGAAGGCGAGTCGTGGTAACTAGTTATATGGATCATCCGGTCGGGCAGAGTTATGCAGCGTATTGTGCAGGGATGATGGATAGGAAATATCTGGGTCTTATTGATAAACGCTGTGGATTGATGACTCACGGATTGTTTGAGCCAACAGAATTCACCGAAAGTTTAGGAAATGTTTCTCCTTTTTGGAAAGATGATCACTGTTCAACTGGCTTAGGTTTTGATGATCTGCTAGATAAATTAGATTGGGATAGGCTATAACTGAATGTGTTGGCTATAGAGAATAAAAGAAGATTTTATCTTTTAATTGTATAAGGCTTAGTCACAAAAAGTATATATCATCATGAAAAATATTACTTGCGTTCCAAAGATTACGGCAATATATAGAAAGAGTTATGGCCAAAAAGAAAATAGAATCAGCAAGAGGGAAGCGATACAGCTCAGCAGAGCGAGTGAAGATCCTTACTTTTGTAGATAAATACAACGCGACAAACGGGAGAGGTGGAGCCGCGGCTGCATCCAGAAAATATGATGTTTCTCAGCTTACAATCGGAAACTGGCTCAGAGCAGCTGGTTCGCCTTCACCTAAGCGAAAGAAAACAAATGTGGATATAGATAAAACTCTAAAGCGACTTAGTGAACTTCATAAGCTCATGGCTAAAACTGAAGAAGATCTAGATAAACAACGTAAAGAGTATGCCGGATTAAAAATGGCTCTCTAGCTACCATCTCCTAAACAATACACACACAATAAATTAAACTACACAATCGGCTATTCAGAAATGAGTAGCCGATAATTCTTTTAAAACCCGCTTAAGAGACATCATCACTAGTCTAAACAAATCTAAAGTAATAGACTAGCGAAGACATAATACGCAACTGTTTCTTATTATTCGCCAGCAGAGTCTGCTGTCTCTTTGATATCAGTTAAGGCGGCGATGAAGTCGCCTAGTATGTCAGCTGGTACCATGATAGTGTCACGGTTTCCACTCACATCTTCTGTAATTTTCACTACTTTTCCACGCGCATTCTGCTTGAGATCTAGGAAGAATATTTTCCTGTCAGCTAGAATCTTCTCGGTATGCAATAAGTCATTGTTCTGCACCTTTTCCTCTTTCTTTTTAATGATTAGTTTTATCACGCTTACCACAAGTGTGATCTATAGTGATACTGGATAGTTCTCTAACAAGGTCAATGAAAAATGAGAATAATGTAAAGCTGAAGAACAAAAATCAAATGTCTTTTCATATGAAAACGAATGCATAAACTTAGCACCAAATGAAACTCACTTTTTTAGGTACTAGCACATCAGTAGGAATTCCCGTGATCGGGTGTGATTGCCATATCTGTGTTTCTAAAGAGCCTAGACATCACCGGATGAGGTCATCGATTCAACTTGAGACACCTACTCATTCCCTACTTGTGGACTCTGGTCCAGACTTGAGGCAGCAGGCTCTCAAGCACAATTTAAGAAAAGTGGATGCAGTGCTCTACACTCATCAGCACCTGGATCATATAGCTGGTTTTGATGAGTTACGCGCGTTTTGCTGGCACAGAGAAGATCCGCTTCCGCTCTACTCTACACCTTCTTGCCTCGCTGAGATAGAGAGGGTCTATGACTGGGCATTCTCAAAAGGGAACACTTATAAAGGCTACATTAAACCACTTTCTGTTCCGGTCACGACCAGTTTCAATATAGGTGATCTCAGAATCACACCCATTCCAGTAGAGCATGGTTCGGTGGAAACGATTGGATATCGCTTTGATGATGATGAGTCGGCCATTGCTTACATCCCAGATGCTAAGCTTCTCAAGCCGGGGTCTGCTGAGTTGTTAGACGGCTTAGATCACCTAGTTATCGACTGTCTGAGAGAAACGGAGCATCCTACACACCTTTCACTGGATGAATCATTATCTATTATAGCCGATTTGAAACCTAAGCAGGCTTGGCTCACGCACATCGCGCATGAAATGGACATCATAAAAGTTGAATCTAGGCTTCCTACAAATGTTCAATTTGCCTACGATGAACTCATCTTAAACACTACCAATCTATGAAATATCTCACCATTATTAGTCTCTTGATTTCTCAGCTTATCGTGATCGGAGCCAAGCCTTCTATTCCCCGTGATGCTGTAGCAGTCCTTTATAATAGTAATTTACCAGAATCTAAAGAACTCGCCGAGTATTATGCTAAACAGAGAGATATACCGGCAGAAAACCTAATAGGTCTTCCCTTATCTAAGAGTGGTAAAATCACCCGCAAGGAATACCAAGCCACACTCGAAACGCCTCTGAGAAAGCAGTTCACGGATAAAGGATGGTGGAACATCCAGATGAATAATGAGGGGATAAAGCTAGCCACTAGAAATAAAATTCAGGTGATGGTGTCCATGTATGGGGTTCCTTATGGTGTGAATAATGATAATGCTGTGAAGCTGCCAGAGGGGATGAAACCGAATGCATTTACTAAATTTAACTGTGCTGCTGTTGATAGTGAATTAGCGGTTCTTTCTATTCATGACTTCCCGATCTATCAGCCATTACAGAATAAGTATTTTAAGAAAGCCGCTAATTTTGGCGAGGTGAATCAGCCATTTTACATGCTAGTAGGAAGAATAGATGCAGACAGCCTAGCCACGTGTAAGCGCATGATCGATGATGCAATAGAAACTGAAAAGACAGGACTCTGGGGGATGGCTTATCTTGATCTCGCCAAGAAGGGAGCAGGATACACGATGGGAGATAACTGGATCACAGAAATTGAAAGAAAAAATTGGAAGCTAGGTATCCCCACCACCATAGATAAAAATAAAGATACCTATCTGACAAATTACCCGATGAAAGATACTGCGATGTATTTTGGCTGGTACACCACGAAAGTGAATGGACCATTTATTAATCCGGATTTTAAATTTAAGAAGGGTGCGGTAGCTATTCACCTGCACTCATACAGCGCGGCTAACCTCCGCAATCCTAGAGCAAGGTGGGTGGGACCTCTTCTGAGCAAGGGGGCTGCGGCAACCGTGGGAAATGTGTATGAGCCTTATCTCGGGGGCACGCATTATTTTAATATTTTACATGATCGGCTGACTCAAGGTTACACACTGGTCGAGTCTGCTTACATGGCTCTGCCGCTATTATCATGGCAGAATTTAGTTTTAGGTGACCCTCTGTATCAACCGTATCTGCATATTGATGGTAGTGGAAAAGAGGCGAAGGAGGATAAATTTTACCGAGCGTGCAATATGGCATATAAGGCTTGGGGTGCAGACATTCCCACGCTGGTAAAGAAGATGCGCTCTGCTGCTCATAAAGTGAATGACGCTAGGTATCTCGAAGTGGTGGGGCTTTTCCGCCGCTATCAGGGGAAATTCCAGGAGGCTAGCTTGTTCTTTAGTTCTGCGCAGAAAATGAATCTGTTAGATTCTGATAAAACGAGAAATGTTCTTCATGTCATTGATATGCTTTTGGAATCTGGACAGAAAGAACAGGCGATCATCGCATGTAAGGCACTGCTCATAAAAATAAAAGATACTCCGGAGGCTAAAACAGTGCAGGCGAGACTAAACATTCTCAGCCCGCCACCACCACCGCCAGCTAAGCCTGCTAAGCCAGCTGACGCTAATAAAAAGAAGAAAACTCCGGCAAAGAAATAATGGAGCAGACCTATGCATCATTGTTAGATTCTATAAGACCGCTAGACCTGCTCTGTGAGAATCCTAAGCCTGAAATCCAGCTTCCGGATGAGCTGGAGCTGCAGTCGATGTGGTTTAATGGTCAGTTTGGCAGAGACTTCATCACCACTTGTGGCAAGCAGGTTTATATCAAACAGTTTGGTTTTTGGAATCGCTCAGCTGGGCCAGATTTCCTGCACGCTGCCATTTCTCTGGATGGAGAGACACATGCTGGCCCGCTAGAAATAGATACGCGTCCATCAGACTGGGAGCAGCACGGCCATGATGTGAACCCGGCATTTAATGAAACGATCGTGCATGTGGTGTTCGAGCGGGCTGTGAGAGATCATTTCACTCGCACGGAGAGCCACCGGGAAGTTCCGAAAGTAGTGGTGCCGCTGGCGGTCATACAAGCTGCGCTTCAGGCTCCGCTTAGTGCCTCAGCTCCGCTTCACATGGG